>NZ_JBLFEO010000039.1:0-34889 GCF_047345505.1 Maribacter aquimarinus
AGGTGGTATCGATACTGCTGATGCCGGTAAGGATCAGATGGAAAATAGAAATTGCGGTGCCCGATCCGTTCCCAGGGCAACTGAATTTAAAGCTCAACTAAAAAACGGGGGATGGCTAACTAAAGAAATAAACAATGGCATCCCCATCAGGGCTTAAATGGGAAAAGCGCAAGATGAACTCCCCTGCCTGGGGAAGCAAGATGCCGTGCCGCGCTTGGTACACGCCGTCAAAGAGCAGTGCGGCAGAGCCCAATTGGCTATCGTATTCATTGGTGGAAAGGGTGCCGATCTCCTCCACGATCTCATTTTCAGAGAGGTTCAGCTGTGCGTCATTGTCAAATTCCGTCTTTAGAAAAAGTCCAAAAGAGGCAAAGGCCTCTGTGGCCTCCGTCAGTTCCACAAGGTCCAATGGCAACCCATTCACATCCGTGAGCTGGGAGGGCAGCCCCAAATTGATCCACAGGGTGTCCCCAACTCGGTAGGCCGTTTGGTCATTGTCCACAAAAACCGCATCGGGAACACTGGCTTCGTATCTTTCAAAAACAGGATCGTTCTCCACTGGGCAACACAGGCCAGCACAGAGAATGTAAAGCGGGCAAACTACGTAGAACATAAAGGATTTGAGCATGATCAGTCGTTTTTTAGATCGAAGTACTTTTGTTGGGAAAAGATAACCAATTCCTGGAAAAAATCGGTAAAATCGGTTTCAAAGTCCGTATAGTGCTCCCGAAGGTCCCGGATGGCCAAATCCATTTTGGAGCGCCCACCGGTACGGCGGTTCATTCCGCGGAGCACCTGGGCCATCCCGTTTAGGTTCCCGTAGTTGTACAGCCAATTTTCGGCCTTCATGATGGGAAGCATGTATTGTACCCGCTCGGGCAAAAGGGCGTGGTGCTCTTCCAATAGCGCATAAAAGTTGGCCACAAAGCTCTCCAGTGGCTCGGCCGAGTACGATGTCCAGTTTTTGGCCAGAAAATGATCATAGTACAGGTCCACGATCACCCGGCTATAGTGGCCATAATTGGCGTGGAGCCGCTTACTGCTTCGCTTGGGAACAGGATGGCCGTCCGTAAAGGTGTCAATGGCCCGGTGCAGCAAGATGCCCTTTTGGAGGTCCGGCGGCAGGTGCAGGTATTTCCTTCCCCGGATGTTGTCCGCTATAAAGTTGCCCACACTGGTGGGGCCATCGCCAAAGGAAAGGTAAATATGGGCAAGGAAGTTCATTGGCCGATGGTAGCTGGGTTCAGGTCGAATTTACGAATTGCCAAAGGCCCAATTGGTGCCCGAGCATGTATATTTGCACAAACTTATACAAAACCTATGACACTGATCAAATCCATTTCAGGAATACGCGGCACCATTGGAGGCGGCCCCGGAGAGAATCTTACCCCGCTGGATGCGGTTAAATTTGCCGCGGCCTACGGAACCTGGCTAAAGGAGCACGCGCAAAAGGACCAGCTAAAGGTGGTCATAGGCCGGGATGCCAGGATATCTGGTGAAATGATCCAAAATTTGGTGGTGAGCACCTTGGTGGGCCTCGGCATTGATGTGGTAAACCTTGACCTAAGCACCACGCCCACCGTGGAGGTGGCCGTGCCCCTGGAAAAAGCGGACGGTGGCATTATCCTTACCGCAAGCCATAACCCCAAACAATGGAACGCCCTGAAGCTCTTGAACGAGAAGGGCGAATTTTTGGATGCCAAAGAGGGGGCAAAGATTTTGGACATCGCCGAAAAAGAGGAATTTCAATTTTCTGAGGTAGATGACCTGGGCACCATTACCAGGAACGACAGCTATATTGACATCCACATAGATGAAGTGCTGAACCTCCCCCTGGTGGATGCCGATGTGATCCGGAAGGCCAAGTTCAAGGTAGTGGTGGACGGTGTGAACAGCACCGGAGGCATTGCCATACCCAAGCTGCTCAAGGAACTGGGGGTAGCAGTGGTGGAGCTTTACTGCGATCCCACGGGGCACTTTCCGCACAACCCGGAACCCTTAAAGGAGCACTTAAAGGACATTTGTGAACTGGTGGTGAAGGAAAAGGCCGATTTTGGTATTGTGGTGGACCCAGATGTAGATCGCTTGGCCTTCATAAGCAATGATGGGGAAATGTTTGGGGAGGAGTACACCTTGGTGGCCTGTGCAGATTATGTACTGGGAAAGACCAAGGGCAATACGGTCTCCAACCTCTCTTCTTCAAGGGCGTTGCGGGACATTACTGAAAAGCACGGGGGCAGTTATGAGGCCGCCGCGGTGGGCGAAGTGAACGTGGTGACCAAGATGAAGGCCAACAAGGCCATTATTGGCGGTGAGGGCAACGGGGGCATCATTTACCCAGAGAGCCATTACGGACGGGACTCCTTGGTGGGCACCGCCCTGTTTTTAATGCTGATGGCCGAAAGGGGAGGCACCGTGGCAGAACTGCGGGCAAGTTACCCCAGTTATTTTATGAGCAAGAAGAAGATCCAGCTAACGCCCGGGTTGGATGTGGATGCCATTTTAAAGGCCATTGGGGAGAAATACGCAAAAGAGGACATAAGCACCATAGACGGGGTAAAGATCGATTTTCCAGAAAATTGGGTGCACTTAAGGAAATCCAATACCGAACCGATCATCCGCATTTACACGGAGGCCAAGAGCCAGGAAGCTGCCGATGCCCTTGCCGATCGCATGATCGCGGAACTGGAGGAAATAGCTGGCCTGTAATGGGCGGGCTCCCTTATATTGTTATCCCCCGGCGGCTGGTCTGTCTGGGGATTTTGTTTTTGGTGCTGGGCGTAAGGGCACAAGGGGAGCGGGACACCCTTAGGGTCATGAGCTTTAACATACTGCACGGCGCCACGGTAAAGAACGATTTTAACCTGGATACCCTGGCGGGCGTGATCAGGCGGTTTGATCCGGATATGGTGGCCCTGCAGGAAGTGGATTTTATGACCCACCGGGCCAAAAAAATGGATTTGGCCACCGAATTGGGCCTTAGGGTTGGGATGGCCCCTCTTTTTGGCCGTGCCATGGACTATGATGGGGGAGCCTACGGCGAGGCCGTCCTCTCTAAATATACCTTCCTGTCCTCGGAGAACATAAGCCTGCCCCATTTGCCCACCTCAGAGCCACGGGCGGCCCTAAAGACCGTTGTACGGACAAAAAACGGGAATCACCTGGCCCTTGTGGGTACCCATTTGGACCATTTGGAAGAAGATACGGACCGTGTCATGCAGGCCAGGGCCTTGGTGGCTGCCCTTAAGGATGTGGACATGCCGTTGGTGCTCTTGGGAGATCTAAACGATGTCCCGGGCAGCAGGCCCCTGGAGATTTTACGGCAGCTTTTTATAAAACCGGACCATGAAGAAGCCCACAGGGCAACTTGGCCCGCCCATGCGCCCACCATGAACATAGACCATATCCTGTACGACAAGAAACACCACTGGGAAGTATTGGCGTATGGGGTGCACTGCGAAAACTACGCCAGCGACCATTGCATTGTTTACGCCACTTTGGTCTTTACCCCTTGATCGGCGGTCTTTTGGGCGTTCAACCATTTTTCACGAACCAATTTTGCGGTTTCGTGCTGTCCCAGATGGTGCCATCCCGGAGGCATAAAAAGGTACTTTATCTTGTTCATGGCGCCCGGAGCGTTCCATACATCTTTTGCCAAGGCCACGATCTCGCCAAAATAGACATCAAAAAAATTGCCCGAATCCATTTTTCGCGTAATGCCATATTCTACGGGCACCTCTGGTTTTTCCTCTTGATAAGTACCAAAAACCTTGTCCCAAATGTTCAGTAGATTACAAAAGTTGGTATCCATGTACAAGGGGTTTCTGGCGTGGTGCACCCGGTGATGGCTGGGGGTTAAGATAAACTTGCCCACAGCGCCAAAACGGGCGTCCTTGATCACGTTTTCCCCGATATGGATAAAAGCGCCCCAGGTCCCGTCCACGAACATGATCAGGAACAACAGCTCTGGCTGTATCCCCAAGAGAATGCATACCGTGGTGCGGATGGCGTCTGCATAGGGGGCCTCAAGAAAAAAATGGGCGTGGGTCACGGACAGGTTCATGTCTTCGGGGGCGTGGTGGGTACTGTGCAGGCACCAGAACAAACGTACTTTGTGTCCCCAATAATGATATAGAAAATGGCCAAACTCCCATACAATGTAACCATAAATGAACCAGTACCAGGTAAATGAGGTCTGGAAAGGGGCCAAGGGCTGTAACAGTCCAATAATGTAGGTGACCATGGCTATGGCTATAAAACGTCCCACAAATCTGTTGAACACATAGATCAAAAAGTTCACCTTGTACACCTTGGTCTGTGGTTTTTTGTGAATGACCCCCAAGATGAGCTCAAACAACAGTAGGAGCGGGATGATGGGGTAAATGAGGGAGGCCACCCCGTCATACGTCCTGAAGGCGGCATAGTCTCCAGAACGCAAAATTTCCCAAGCGTTGGAAATGCCCAAAAATCCTATTATTTCTTGAAAAAGAACCTCCAATATTTCCATCATATCCACCAATGTTTTAGAATTCCCCTAAATTACATAAAATTGTGGATATGGATGGGGTACCCAGACGGGGGCTGGGGCGCCTTGCCGTTGGCGGGGTTCAATCCAAGGATTTGGCAAAAGCTGCCGGTTGCTTCCCCCGGTGTTTCCACCGCTTATGGGTCCATAGGTAATGCTCGGGTCTTTCCCGTATCTGGGCCTCGGTAAGGCGCAGAAAGGTCTCGGTGATTTCGTGCTCCCCGGTTTGCGATCCACGATCGGCAATGGGTATGAAGCGGGCCTCATAGTGCCCCCGGCCCACCTTGCTCACCTTTAGGAAGACCACCGCCAGATCCAATTTCCGGGCCATGGTCTCCGCCCCGTTGAAGACGGGCACTTTGATGCCCATGAACGGGGACCAATATTGGGCACGGTGGTGTTGGGGAGATTGGTCGCTCACCATGCCAAAAATACCGATGACCCCGTCCCGTTTGTTCCGCACCACGGTCTTCACCGTTTGGTTTTGGGTAATGAGGGTGGTGTTCCAGCGGGCCCTGACCTTACGAATAAAAGCATCGAAATAAGGGTTTTTAACGGGTTGGTACACGGCATAGCCCTTGGCATCCACATAGTTGTTGATGCTTACGTTCCACTCCCAATTGGCGTAGTGGGCGCACAGAATCAAAACACTGCGTTCTTTTTCGAGCTTCCGGAGCACTTCCATGTTCTGCACCCTGTATTTCCTTTGCACCTGTTCTTTGCTCAGGGACATCGTTTTCACGGTTTCCAGGAACATATCGCACATGTGCCTAAAAAAGGCTTTTTCCAATCGTGCAAGTTCTTCCTTGTCCTTGCGGGGAAAGACCAGTTTAAGATTGCCCTGCACCACGTCCCTTCTGTAACCGACAATATGGAAGACCAAGACGAAGGCCACATCGGAAAAGGCGTAAAAAAGCCTATGGGGCAAAATGGATATGAACCACAAAAAAGGATATACCAAAATAAAGGCCAGGCGTTGCATAGAAAGTTATAATGGGCAAATATAGCTATATTTGGCCCCAAACTTTAGCAGCCCCATGAACGATATCCACATAGCCACCATTGCCATTATAGTTGCCAATGTCCTGGTGTCCCTAAAAGGATTTAACGACCCCCAGTTCTTTGACCGCTACAAGTTTAACGTGGCCGCCATTAAGGCCGGGCAGCGCGAACGTATGGCCACTTCTGGTTTTCTGCACGTGGACCTGGCCCATCTTTTCTTCAACATGTTTACCCTGTATTTTTTTGCGGATGTGGTAATCGCGTGGTTTGGCCCAACCCAGTTTTTGATCATTTATGGCATCAGTCTCCTTGCGGGAAGCCTGCTGGCCCTGTTTTTCCATAAAGATGAACCCTACTACAGTGCCGTTGGGGCCAGTGGTGCCGTTACCGGTGTGCTGTACGCGGCCATTTTGCTGCAGCCCAATGACTCGCTTTACCTTATGTTCATACCGGTGCCCATTCCCGCCTATGTACTGGGCATCGGATACCTGCTTTACTCGATTTACGGTATGAAGAGCAGGGTGGGCAACATAGGCCATACCGCGCATTTTGGTGGTGCCGTGGGAGGTTATGCCACCACCTTGCTCTTTCTTCCCAGTCTTTTGCTCTCCGATACCTTGATGGTGCTTCTGCTGGCCATTCCCATTGTGCTCCTTTTTGTTCTGGGTAAAATGGGGAAGATATAATGTAAGTTTAATCTTACTAAATTACATAATTTATCTTTAAAACCCTGTAATTCATCGAAAAAGGGGCTGTTTCCATAAGATGCTTTGTTTTGGCTCGTTCTACTGCCTACCCAAACTTATCAAAGCTTATTCCCTATGAAACGATTAGCCCTACTACCTGTTGCGCTTTCCCTTTTGTTTTTTGGCTGTAGTGATGAAACCACCATCTATGAGACCGCTGCGGACGACATTAGAACGGAAACGGACCAAACCGTTTTGGACAACGGCATCCTGTACGAGCGTTCCGGTGTGCTCGATATTTATGAAGAAGACAACCTAAGCGGCAAATCTGCCGAAAAGGAGATGGCCGGGGACTATCCGCTGACCTTGGTGGCACAGGTGGATGTGCCCTCTTTCCGTGGCGGTGAAAACCTTACCGCATCCCACGTTCACATTGATGGTTCTTACGCCTATGTGTCTTACAACACCCCAGAAAACGGCTATGTTGGCGGGGTGGATATCATTAACATTGCAGACCCCACCACGCCCAGAATCACCGCCAGGTTGTACTACACCAATGCGGACATCAACGCGTTGGCCTATAGTGATGGCCATGTGTACCTGGCCGGCGGCGTGGACGCAGAAAAATCGGTCACGGCCACGGATAACTCCTTTGTGGCCAAGATACAGGCAGTGAACGGAAGGTTCAATTTGGATGCGGGCGTTTTCTACGGATTTCAGCCCGGCTACAACGCCACGGATATCGAAATTGTTGGCGACAAGGTGCTGCTTACCAGTGGCAGGGACGGCATCATTGCGGTATATGACAAAGATGATCTGGAACGATTAAAGGAATCCCCGTTTGACGATCTTCGCTCCGTGGCCGTGAAGGGCAACGAAATTGCCGTGCTCAATGCGGGCCAGGGGGTGAGCATTTTAAACAGTGAGCTTTCCCCCCTACGAAATATCGCCATAGATTCCGATTTTGGTTTCAACACCAAGCGCACCCTGGACTTCAATGATGAAAACATTGTGGTTGCCGAAGGATCCAAAGGTGCCGGAATTTACAATGCCACCACGGGGCAGTTTGTACAATATGTGCCCATTATGTTGCAGCCCGAAGGAAACCCGGCAGACCATGTGACCAATGCCGTTGCCGTGAACGAGGGGGTGCTGTTAATGGCCAACGGGGCTTCCGGGCTTTGCCTCTCAGAAGAGGATGGGGACAACAAATCGTTGGTGGGCATCATCCAGCTGGAAGGCTCCATCAATTTTGTGGCTTCCCAAGGAGACTATGCCTTTGCCGCTTCGGGAAGGGAAGGGCTCCAAATCATAAAGCTGAACAAGCCCAATGCCAGTTTGGTTAACCGCTGTGCCACTTTGGAGGCCTATCGCGGCAGTGCCAATTTAAATGTGAACTCAGGCGAGGAAGTGGCCTACAGGGGCGCAAAGCGATTCAACACCCTGAACATAAACGGAACCCTATTGCTGTGCGGGTCCTGGACGGTCAGGAATGATGTAAACCTGAACAGCGATGGCCTTTTTGAAATGAACGGCACCTTGGTGGTGGGGAGGAACAACAGGAGACGCAACATCACCGTGAACTCTGGGGCCACCCTGCGCATAGAGGGCAATCTTACCCTCTTTGGAGACCTAACCCTGAACGATGGCGCCACTTTGGAGTTCATAGGTGACAACTCTGTGGTGAACATTTTTGGGAAGGTGAACAAAAACGGCAGTGCTTCGGTAAAGGGCACCTACCGCGATGTCAGGGGGGCGTTTTAAACATCATTACAGCGGCATGGACGTTGGTGGCAATCGCCATTGGGCCAATGCCCCACATTAAAAAGACCGGCCCGGAACAATGTGTTCCGGGCCGGTCTTTTTAGAGACAAACCCTTTTTGTAAAAGTGCTTGCTTCAATCAACAAAAGCCATCAATCCAACAGCTTTGCCACTTCGCGTTCCAGATCGGCCCCCCTGAGGTTTTTGGCCACGATGACCCCGTTTTCGTCCAAAAGGAAGGCGGCGGGAATGGCATTTACGTTGTAGAGCCTGGCGATCTCATCGTCAAAATAAGCAATGTTGCTGATCTGGTGCCAGACCAGGCCATCATCTTCAATGGCTTTTTTCCAAGCTTCTGCGGTACGGTCCAGGGATACGCCTATGACATTGAAACCCTTATCGTGGTATTTGTTGTACACGGACACGATGTTGGGGTTCTCGGCGCGACAGGGTCTGCACCATGCCGCCCAAAAATCGATCAAGGTGGCCTTTCCGAGCACATCGTTCAGGGCAACGATGTCGCCGTCTGGGTTGGGGCCCGAAAAATTGGGGGCCTTGGCACCAATGGCGGTGTTCTTACCGGCTATTTCGGCCTGTTTCAGTTTCTCCAGCCCCTCGCTTACCTTTTTGCCCTGTACGCTGTTCTGGATTTCAGGGGTAAGGGCCTGGAACATCTCCTCTATCTCGCTGGCCTTCATGTTCTGGGTGGCCACCGCGCGCTCCAAAAGCATTGCCGATATGAGGCCATTGGGGTGGTCTGCAATGAACTTGGCCTCGAACCCCTGGTATTCTTCCTGCAGTTCCTTCATTTCGTCTTGCAGGGACGTCATGGTGGCGTCCTTGTTGGGGTCGGTGGACATTTGGGCCTGCTGCAGGTCCATTTGGATGTTTCTGGCCTGTGCCGTGAGTTCCCGGGAAGTTTCCAGATAATCGGAGAAAATATCATTTTGCAGGGTGCCCCCAAATTCGGCAAAGCCCATACTGTCTATTTGGGCACTGAAGGCTATGGGCCCATTCTCAAGGATAATGGCGGCAAAATTCCTGCTGTTGTCCACAAAAAGATAGTGGAGTTCGGGACCTGCGGCATTGCCCGTAAATTCAAACTTGCCATTGACCAGATAGGTGGTGTCCACATCCACAGGTTGGTTCATGTCGCCAATTCTCTTGAGGAAAATCTTGGTGCTGTCCTGCAAATCGCCCCGCAGATCACCTTTTATGGTGAATCCTTCCGGTGTGCTGTTGCAGCTTATAAGGCCCACGACAAAAAGAAGGGCCAACATTGTCTTTCGCATAATTTTAATTTTAGCCCACAAATATAGCCATTATGGAAAGAAAAAGGGCCCTTGGCAAAAAACCAGGGCCCCTTTCTTGAAATACAATGCCTTTTCTAGAACTGATAGCGTATGCCAAGCCCAATGTCAAAGTCAAAACTGTCGCCAAAACCGTCATAGCCCACCAGGCCCAATTCTGGCCTAAAATCCAGGGAAAGTAGCAATGGGATATCAAAGTTGTACTCTATGCCTATGTTTCCGGCCGCAAAGACAAAGGCACCGCCCTCATCCACCAAGGGAGCATTTGAAAAGTCCACACTTCCCACACCGGCGCCGGCGCCGTAGTACCAGTTAAAGCCATTTTCTATGGGCCTCACCCATTGGTAAACCCCCGCCAATTTAAAGGCGCTGAAGTTTCTGCTGTCCCTCCAGCCCAAATTCACTTCGGCGCGGTTGGCTTGTCCAATGGATTTTTGGTAGGAGATTTCCGCACCAAAACCATCACTGTCGCCCAATCGAAGTCCCAGGGCATGCTCGCTTATTTCCTGTGCCCGCATTGCCGTCATGGCAAAAAACAGCGCTAATGTAAGTAGTCCATAAAATTTCATCCGTTCTCGTTTAAATTAAGTTCAAAAATACACCTTTCCCTACCGGGACTCAAACAATAAAACTTAACTTAGGGCCCAAAATTGTGCTATTTTGAAGAATTTGCTGAAACAGCTCTCCAAAGAGCTTCAAGGTGAGTTGTTGGATGATGGGCTCACCCGGGCCCTCTATGCCACGGATGCCTCGGTGTACCGTAAAATTCCCCTGGGCGTGGTATATCCCAAAAATGTGGAAGATATAAAGACCGTGGTGCGTTTCGCTTCGGAACACGGCTTGGGGCTCATCCCCAGAACCGCCGGGACCTCTTTGGCCGGACAGTGCGTGGGCGATGGGCTGGTGGTGGATGTCTCCAAACATTTTACCAAGATCCTTTCCTTGGACAAGGAAAACATGCAGGTTACGGTTGAGCCCGGGGTGGTCCGTGATGAGCTCAATCAGTATTTAGAGCCTTTCGGACTCTTTTTTGGCCCCAATACCTCCACCAGCAACCGCTGCATGATCGGTGGCATGGTGGGCAACAATTCTTCGGGCACCACGTCCATTCAATATGGGGTTACCAGGGACAAGGTCGTGTCCCTGAACACGGTACTCTCGGATGGCAGTGAAGCCGTTTTTAAAGCGCTTTCGGATACGGAATATCAAGAGAAATTAAACGGCACCTCACTTGAAGCATCCATCTACAAAAACATACACAAGGAGCTTATAAAAAAGGAAGTAAGGCTGGAAATAGAAGCCGAATTCCCGAAACCCGAGATACACCGCAGAAATACCGGATATGCGGTGGACACCCTGTTGGATCGCGCCGTCTTTGGTGGTGGCCAGCCCGGCATGAACCTGTGCCCACTGCTTTCCGGCAGCGAGGGCACCTTGGCCTTTACCACCGCCATTACCCTGCAGCTAGATTCCCTGCCGCCCCCCTTGACCGCCATGGTGGTGACCCATTACAAAAGCCTGGAGGCCTGCTTGGCCGATGTGGCGCCGGTGATGCGCCACTCCCTGCAACTCTGTGAAATGATGGACAAGGTGATTTTGGACTGTACCAAGAACAACCGTACCCAAAGGGCCAACCGGTTTTTTGTGGAAGGGGATCCCGAGGCCCTGCTCATGCTCCAGGTGAGCGGGCAGGACGAGGCCGCCCTGGAAGCCGCCATTGCCCAACTCAAGGACACCATCTCCGCATCTGGCAACAGTTATGCCAGCCCGGTGCTCTATGGGGCCCAGATCAAGATGGCCATTGAACTGCGCAAGGCCGGACTGGGACTGCTGGGCAACATTGTGGGCGATCGCAAGGCCGTGGCCTGCATAGAGGATACCGCGGTGGCCCTCCCAGATCTCAAGGACTTTATCCAGGAGTTTACGGCCATCATGAAGGGCTATGGTCAAAAAGCGGTTTACTACGCCCATGCCGGGGCCGGGGAACTGCACCTAAGGCCCATCTTGAACCTGAAAAAACAGGAAGATGTGGGGCTCTTCCGGGCCATTACCACCGAGGTGGCCCACCTCACCAAAAAATATAGGGGCTCCTTCAGCGGCGAGCACGGCGATGGCATTGTGCGGGCAGAGTTCATCCCCATCATGATCGGGGAAAAGAACTACCAACTGTTGCGCCGCGTAAAATCGTACTTTGATCCCAAGGGCATCTTTAACCCCGGAAAGATCGTGGACGCCTACCCCATGGATCGATCTTTTAGGTATGAGGTAAACCGGGCAGAACCCGAAATACCCACCTTACTTGATTTTTCCGACAGCGAGGGCATCTTAAAGGCCGCGGAAAAATGCAATGGCAGCGGGGATTGCAGAAAGACCGAAAAAATGGCCGGTGCCATGTGCCCCAGTTACCACGCCACACGAAATGAGCGGCATACCACCCGGGGAAGGGCCAATGCACTCCGGGAATTCCTTACCACCGCCCCGGAAAACAAGAACCGTTTTGATAAAAAAGAGCTCAAGGAAGTGTTCGATCTCTGCCTGAGCTGCAAGGCCTGTGCCAGCGAGTGTCCCAGCAATGTGGACGTGGCCACGCTCAAGGCCGAATTTCTGTACCAATACCAAGAAGCAAACGGCTACCCGTTGCGCAGCAAGCTTTTTGCCCACAATACCAAACTGAACAAACTGGGCAGTGCCGTGGCCGGACTCACCAATGCCGTGTACAAGTCGTCCGTATTGGGCGGGGCGCTCAAGAAAACCGCGGGGGTGGCCAAGGAGCGGAGCCTGCCCCAAGTGCACCGTTTTGATTTTGATGCCCATTTAAAGCGCGCCGTTAACGGCAACGGGGCAAAGAAAAGGAAACTGGCACTGTACATTGACGAGTTTACCCACTATTTGGATGTTGAGCTGGGCCGCGACGCCATAACACTGCTCACCGGCCTGGGGTACGATCTGGAGCTCTTTTATGCCGAGAGCGGTCGTACCTTCCTTTCCAAGGGGTTTTTAAAGCAGGCCAAGCAATTGGCGGAAAAGAACATGCCCCGATTGAAATCTTTTGCCCGTGCAGGAATTCCCCTCATAGGCTTGGAACCTTCGGCCATTCTTACCTTTAGGGACGAGTACAAACGTCTGTACCCCAATGCGGAGACCGCCGCCGCCGTGGCCCAGAACGTGTTTCTTTTGGAGGAATTTCTGGCAATGGAAATTGAAAAAGGGGAGGTGCGGCAAGAACAGTTCACCACCCAGGCCAGGACCATAAAGATACACGGGCACTGCCACCAAAAGGCGCTGAGCAACCAAAAGGTGACGTTCGATGTGCTGAACCTGCCCAAAAATTATAAGGTAACCCTCATTCCCTCCGGATGCTGCGGTATGGCGGGGTCTTTTGGGTACGAAAAGGAGCATTATGAGGTGAGCATGCAGATCGGGGAACTAAAGCTGTTCCCGGCCATTCGCAAATCTCCGCAAGACACCATCATCTCTGCCAATGGCACCAGTTGCCGGCACCAGATCTATGACGGCACAAAGCGAAAGGCACTGCATCCCGTGACCATTATGAAGGAAGCCTTGGTGGTAGGGTAGGGAAAAAAATCCCCTGGACCACATGGTGGTTCCAATGCTTCAAACGGCTCTCATTGGCACCGCCAAAGGGTTTTATGCTCCGAGGCTTGCCTGGACATTAAAATTCAGTTTCCCATAACCCCTTGTGGCTTGCCCCCGAGGAGATTGCTGGGAACCGGGCAATGCACCAAAACGGAGGTTAAATTGGTTCAAAATGAATAGACTAAAGACAACATCGATTTCAATACGAGCGCTATGGCTGTGCGTCCCAGTGCTTCTTTCTTCCTGCGGGGAAGGGTCAAAAAAAGCATCCACCGAAAAAAAAGAAACCCGGCCCAACATCATCTTTATCCTTGCCGATGATCTGGGGTATGGGGAATTGGGGGTGTTTGGCCAAGAGAAAATAGAAACCCGGCACATAGATGCCCTGGCCCGGCAGGGCATGCTCTTTACCCAGCATTACACCGGGGCCCCGGTCTGCGCGCCGGCGCGCTACATGTTCTTGACCGGCAAGCACGCCGGCAACGCTTACATCAGGGGCAACCACGAATGGGCCAAAAGGGGTGAGGTGCGCAATTATTTGGCAATGGCGCACGACTCTACCTTGGAGGGGCAGCATCCCATGCCCAAGGAAACCGTGACCCTGGCCCATAAATTGCAAGAGGTGGGCTATGAAACCGCCCTGGTGGGCAAATGGGGGCTGGGTGCACCACATACCCATTCCCTGCCCAATACCATGGGCTTCGATTATTTTTTTGGCTACAATTGCCAGCGTCAGGCCCATACCTATTATCCGTTGCATCTGTATGAAAACAAGAACCGGGTGCATCTGGCAAACGATACCATTGCCCCACATACGGCCCTTTCAAAAAACCTAGATCCGTTGGATACGGCAAGTTATGCCAACTTCAACCTGGCCCAATATGCGCCGGACCTTTTGTTCCAGGCCCTCACCGACTTTGTGGCGGCACCGCGGGACAAGCCCTTTTTTCTCTACTGGGCCACGCCCTTGCCCCACGTGCCCCTACAGGCCCCGCAGCGATGGGTGGACCATTATGTAAGGAAATTTGGCGAAGAGACCCCCTATCTGGGCGACACTGGGGGCTATTTTCCCCACAAAAACCCCCGGGCCGGCTATGCCGCCATGATCTCTTATTTTGATGAAAATGTGGGCAAGCTGGTGGCACAGCTCAAAGCCCAGGGCCAATTTGAGAACACCCTGATCGTGTTCACCTCGGACAATGGCCCCTCGTTCACCGGAGGCACCGATTCTGCTTGGTTTAACAGCGGCGGTCCCTTTGGGGAGGCCTATGGCCAGGGCAAGGGCTTTGTGTACGAAGGCGGTATCCGTGTGCCCACGTTCTTTAGCTGGCCCGCCAAGATCGGGAAAGGAACCCAGAGCCACCTGGCATCGGCCCATTACGATATGATGGCCACTTTTGGGGACATTGCGGGCTACCGTCCACCATCGGACACCAATGGCATTAGCCTTTTGCCCACCCTTCTGGGACGGGAGGGGCAAAAAGAACACCCCTTCATGTACTGGGAATTTCCGGCCTACGGTGGTCAAGTGGCCCTGAGGATGGGCCCTTGGAAAGTGGTGCGCCAAAATGTAATGGACAGTGAACCGGCCACCCTGGAGCTTTATCATTTGGAGACCGATCCCACCGAGAGCGATAATGTGGCCCAAGAGCATCCGGAGGTATTGGAGCGAGCGGCCCAAATCTTTGAGCGGGAACGCACCCCACCGGAACTGCAGCGCTTTAACATGCCGCTCCTGGATAACGGGCTATTGGCCAAAACACCATAGGAAACCGCCCCAAAGAAGTTTAAAATGAAATGCGAACGGGCTTGCCTCCGCCTGATGGCCATAACTGCCGATTATGGTTATCTTTACCACCCGTTTGTACGAAGCTATTGAGTTATGAAACGAGCCATAACCCTGCTGGATACCCACCGAAATGTTGATCGGCGAAGTACACCCGCCTGAAAAGGAACGGGCAGGTATGACCTTAAAAAACAAATAAATATAACCAGATGAAAAAAAATATGTCGTTGGCACCAATGGGTGTTTTTGCCGTGTTGCTGTTTTTGGCCGCTTGTAAGGAGGAAAAGAAGACCACGGAAGTGGCCGCGCAAACAAAGACGGAACAAGCAAGTGATGTGGCCCCTCCCATAACCGAGGCCCCGGAAGACGTCACCACCCCAAAGGGCATGGTCTGGATTCCCGGAGGAACGCTGCTACAAGGGGCCGTGGCCCAAGACAAAATGGCCATGGAGCATGAAAAACCGGCCATCCCCGTAACGGTGGACGGGTTCTTCATGGATGTCACCGAGGTGACCAATGCCCAGTTTGCCCAATTCGTGGAAGCCACCGGATATGTGACCACCGCAGAACGTGAGATCGATTGGGAGGAGATGAAAAAACAAGTGCCCGAGGGCACCCCAAAGCCGCACGATTCCATTTTACAGCCCGGATCGCTCACCTTTAAAAAAACAAAGAGCAGCGTGCCCAATCTCTATGATTTTTCCCAATGGTGGCACTGGACCATCGGGGCCAGTTGGAAACATCCCAATGGTCCGGAAAGCAGCATAGTGGGCAAGGAAGACCATCCGGTGGTGCAGGTATCCTATGAAGATGCCATGGCCTATTGTGAATGGGCCGGTAGAAGATTGCCCACCGAGGCCGAATGGGAACTGGCGGCGCGCGGGGGAGAAGACGGCAACATACACACCTGGGGAGACAAGGTGGATGCCCTTGGGGCCCAGGCCAATACCTGGGAGGGGGAATTTCCCGTGAACAATACCCTGGAAGACGGTTATGAGCTCCGGGCGCCGGTAAAATCCTACCCCCCAAATGCCTATGGCCTGTACGACATGGCCGGAAATGTTTGGGAATGGACCACGGACTGGTACCATACGGACTACTACAAGGAGGTGGCTGCCTCCGGGAAGGCCTTAAAAAACCCCCAGGGCGCGGCAAAACCTTTTACCGCCAACAACCCCTACGCCAAGGACAAGGTGATCAAAGGGGGCTCCTTTCTGTGCAGCGCGTCTTATTGTGCCAGCTATCGTGTCTCTGCCAAAATGGGCTCCAGCATGGACTCCTCCTTGGAACATACCGGATTTAGGACGGTGGCCACGGTGGCCATGCTGCAAGGGGAATAGGCGGGAAAACTTTTGATACGTTAGGGGCCCTTTTTTTGACCCAAAAACTTATTTTTGCAACGAACGAAAAGAAAATAGACCATAAGATATGTCTGATACGATAGAACGACTGAAAACATTGATCATAGGCTCTGGCCCGGCGGGCTACACGGCCGCCATTTATGCCGCCAGGGCAGATTTAAAACCGGTGATGTACACGGGAATGGAACCCGGTGGCCAGCTCACCACCACCACGGAAGTGGACAATTTTCCCGGATATCCGGACGGTATAGACGGCCCCACGATGATGGTGCAGTTGCAAAAGCAGGCCGAACGTTTTGGCACCGAGGTGCGCATAGGCATGGTCACCGCTTGTGAGTTGAGCACCGTTAAGGGCGGTATCCACAAGGTAACGGTGGACAATGGGAAGGTCATTGAGGCCGAAACGGTGATCATCTCCACCGGGGCCAGCGCCAAGTACCTGGGCATTCCCAGTGAGCAGCGCTTGCGCGGCGGGGGCGTCTCTGCCTGTGCCGTCTGCGACGGCTTCTTTTACAAGGGCCAGGATGTGGCCATTGTTGGGGCGGGGGACACTGCCGCCGAGGAAGCCTCCTATCTGGCAAAAATCTGCAACAAGGTCACCATGCTGGTGCGCAAAGACCATATGCGGGCCTCCAAGGCCATGCAGCACCGGGTAAACAGCCTCAAGAACATAGAGGTGCGTTACAATACGGAGGTAGATGAGGTCTTGGGCGACCAAGTGGTTGAAGGACTGCGCATGGTGAACAACCAGACCGGGGAGAAAGAGGAGATCGCCATTACCGGTCTCTTCATAGCCATTGGCCACAAACCCAATACCGACATTTTCAAGGGCCAATTGGATATGGATGAAACCGGCTACCTGATAACCGAGGGAAAATCCACCAAAACAAATTTGCCCGGCGTGTTTGCCTCCGGGGATGCGCAGGACAAGGAGTACCGCCAGGCGGTCACCGCCGCGGGCACCGGCTGCATGGCCGCCCTGGACGCCGAACGTTACCTGGCCGACATTGGCTCCGTGGAAGAGGCCGTGGCAGACAACTACAATCTTTAGGAAAAGCGGAAAGACACAGGAAACAGTAAATGGCCCCTTGGGGCCATTTTTTATGGGGCAGAACAGGATCTTGTCCTTGGGATGCCGCTTGCCCAACCCCCAATACCATTTCCCAATTGAAAATAAGCCGATAAATCGTTTCTTTTTCGCAGGCCAAAAAAATAATTCCATCTCCATAGCTGCATTGCAAACGAGAACTGGTATAACAGCACAAAGGTGAGGGACAAGGTGGCCGTAGCGGGTCCAAAGCCTCCTTTTGCCCCCCCCTGGTAGCCTGGTTCATCATTTAACATAGGGCCAAGGGACGTAAGACGTAGGATGTCATGTTTTTGGTTCCCTGAAATTTGGAGACCTAACTTACGGGTGTTTGTGATTGGACCTATTTGTTGTCTTGCGTCCTACGGCGTACAGCCTTACCGCTGGCCAATACCATTTTCGTTTCCACAACTTTCGTGGTAGAACCGTTTTCTTTTTCCTGGAATGCCATTTTTTCCACGATACATCACATAAATGGTGCTGTTGATCCCTTTCTTTTTTAAACCCAGATTAAGCAATGGAAATTTATCACGCCTGCAAACCCCTTCAAAACCGATCGTTGCACGCACTCTTGCCCCCTCACCGCAGCGATGGCTACCCGCCCGTACCGAAGGGCACGTTCGGGCGGGCCCGCCCGTACCGGATGGCACGTTCGGGCGGACCCGCCTGAATCGCAAAAGTCTTGATTTTATTGGTCACGAGTACTCGGGACACACCCTGATGACGAAAGTCTGGCGCGCAATATGGATTCAACGATACCTTGATTTTTATGACAATTTCTGAAACATTTTAGCTTTATAATGTTAAGAAATTTGGTTAATTAAGTTTTTTTTATGATTTTCAGGAATTAAACCAAACACCTATGAAAAAATTAGCCTCCCTGCTCTTTGTGCTGCTGCTGTGTTCCTATATGAACGCCCAGGTAACAGGCACTGTGGAAGATGAATTTGGAACGCCCCTTCCTGGCGTGGCCGTGCTCATTGTGGGCACCACCACGGGAACCACCACCGATTTTGACGGAAAGTACACCATTGCGGCCGCCCAGGGCCAGGTATTGGAGTTTTCCTATCTGGGCCTCAAGACAAAGACCGTGACAGTGGGCACCAGTACGGTGATCAACGTAATCCTTGAGGAAGATGCCAGCGCTCTGGACGAGGTGGTGGTCACGGCCTTTGGTGTGGAGCAAAAACAAAAATCGCTGGGATACAGTGTTACCCAGATAAAGACCGAGGACATCAATTTGGTTGGGCAGGCGAACCCCATAGAAACCCTGCAGGGCAGGGTGGCCGGTGTGCAGATCAACCGAACCTCCGGGGCATCGGGCGGTGGTGTGGACATTTTGATCCGTGGGGTCACTTCGGTGAATCCCAACAGGAACAACCAACCCTTGATCATTGTGGATGGCATTGCCCTGAACAATGATACCTTTTCGGGAGAGGTAAGGCCCAGTGCGGGTTCCAATTCGCCCAACAGCTCGGAGCAATTTGCCTTTTCCAACAGGGCCGGGGACATCAACCCGGAAGACATAGAGTCCTTTAACGTGTTAAAGGGGGCGGCGGCCACGGCACTCTACGGGGTACGGGCATCCAATGGGGCCATTATGATCACCACAAAAAAAGGGAAGAAGGGCAAGGCCAAGATCAACTTTACCGCTTCCACCACCTTTAGGGATGTGCGCACCACCCCAGAGCTGCAGACCACCTTCCGGGAAGGTTTCCGTGGGGAGCCACGGCTTCTTTACGACCCCAATTCCCCCACGGGCTTCAACCGGGTGCAAAATGGCACGGTGTTCTGGTCTTGGGGCCCCAGGTACTCGGATGACAGCATTACCTTGGAAGATGGCACCAATGTGGACCTCTCCAACGACCGGTTTTACAGTCCGTACGATATTTTCCGCACCGGTTTCAACACCCAGGCCAATCTGAGCATCAGTGGGGCAAGCGATAAGCTGGACTATTTCTTTTCCCTGGGGAACAACAGGGAGGATGGCGTGCTGCCCAATACCGACTTTAAAAAGACCACCTTTAGGCTAAACAGCGGGTACCAGGTAACGGACAAGTTAAAGTTGAACACCTCGGTGGCCTACACCAAATCCGGTGGCAAACGGGCCAACGGGGGAGACAAGTCCGTGATGAGCGCGCTTTCCTATTTTTCGGGCACTTTTCCCATAAACGATTTCCAAAACCCGGACGGGAGTGAGCGCGATTATTCTTTTGGCATCATTGACAACCCGCGGTACCTCATGGAGAACAGCAGCCTGATCGATGATGTTAACCGATGGATCGGAAATGCCACCATCAATTGGAACCCCTTGGAGTGGTTAAACATCACCTATGCCGCCCAAGTGGACAATTATAGCGACAAAAGGAACCGGTTCGTGGGGGCAGATCTGGACGGGGGCTCCCAAGTGGGCGGATTTATCCTGAACCAAAACATTAACTTCACGGGGCTGGAATCCAACTTCCTGGCCGCGATGAGCAAATCCTGGACGCCGGATTTCACCACGGACCTTACCCTGGGACATCAAGTGTCTGACATTAGGCGGGAGTATGACGAGGCCAGGGGAGAGGGCCTGAACGTGCCGGGGATCAACGAGGTGGGCAACACCACCAACTTTTTCATTGACAACGACATTAACCGTCGCAGAAACGTGGGTGTCTTTGGGGAGTTGAAATTGGGGTATAGGGACAAATTGTTCTTGACCGTGACCGGCAGAAACGACTGGTTGTCCACCCTTCCGGAAGACAACCGTTCCTTCTTCTACCCTTCGGCCAGTTTGGCCTATGACATCTCGGATGTCTTTGGCGACAATGATGTCTTCACCTTTGGTAAGCTCCGGGCTTCATGGGCAGAGGTGGGCAAGGGGCCCGGTTTTGGGGACGTGGGTCAATTTTTTGTGGTAGATGATGCGTTTCCCTTTGCCGGCACCGGTGGCTTTAGAAGAAGCACCCAGGTGGGCGGGCAGGACATTGTTCCGGAACGCAACCAATCCACTGAATTTGGGGCCGATTTCCGCTTTTTAAAAGACCGCATCCGCTTGGACTATGCCTATTTCAACACCAGGGTAAGGGACCAGATATTTACGGTGGGCACGGCCCAATCTTCCGGACTTTCGGGCATTGTCAGAAATGCGGGCGATTTTGAGGTCTTTGGGCATGAATTGCTCTTCAGTGCGGACATCATCCAAAAACCTGATTTTCAATGGGACGTGACCCTGATCTGGTCCACCAGTGCGGGCAATGTCCTGGAAATCCCCGATGACATTGAGTCCATAGTGTTCGCCGATGCCGGTTTCGCCGGGGTCACCTCGGAAATCAGGGAAGGGGACAAAATGGGCACCCTCTACGGCTGGCGATGGCGCTATGAAGACGGGCAACGTTACATTGACGCCAACGGCAAACCAGAGGTTGATTTTACCGACCGACAAAAAGTGGGCAACGCCTTCCCGGACTTCATTTCTTCCATAGGCAGTAACTTCAGGTACAAGAACATTGGCTTCAATTTTCTTTTGGAATACAAAAAAGGCGGCGATCTGTACGACTCCGGAAGGAGGAACTCCATCCGAAACGGTATCTTGGCCATTACGGAGCTCAGGGATCAGGAGGTAGTGCTGGAAGGTGTCACGGACGATGGCAACGGAGGCTTCATACCCAACACCACCCCCACCTTGATCGATCAGGACTATTACCGCAGCTCCACGGACTACAATAGGGCCTCGGAAATTTTGGTGCAGGACGCATCATGGGTAAAGTTGAGAAACATTGGCCTCACCTATACCGTGGGCGGCAATTTTATCAAGAACATGGGCATCTCGGGGGCCAGTGTCTCCGTCAATGCCAACAACCTGCTGCTGTGGACACCCTTTGAGGGATACGACCCAGAGGGAAATCAGTTCAGTGCGGGCAGCAACGTGTACGGTTTTACCGGTCTTAGCGTTCCCATAGCGGAGAGTTTTTCAGTTGGTGTAAATATTGGATTCTAAAATAAGAACGTGATGAAAAAAATAAAAACATACCAAGCAGTGGCACTAATGGCGATCTTATTGTCCGTGGCCTGCGGCAAGGATTATTTTGATGTGAACACCCCGTCCAATACCGCCACGGTAGATCAGCTGCGCATGCAGGATCTGATGGCCCCGGTGATCTTGAGCACCATGGAGGGACAACGGGCCGCCGAGCTATCCTTTGGAAATTACGTCCAGAACTTTGTGGGCACCGGTGGAGGGGCTGCGGGCCAGACCACCGCGAGCGGACTATGGAGCCAGGTGTACCTTTTTGTGTTGCCCAACGTACAGGTGATCAAGGAAAAGGCCGCGGAGACCAACGCCACCCATATCGCCGCAATGGCAGACATACTCACCGCGGTGAACCTGGGCATAGCCACGGACACCTGGGACAATATTCCCTACAGCGATGCCACGGAAGGTCCGGAGAACAACTTTGCCTCTTTTGATTCGCAGGAGTTTGTCTATGAACAGATTTTTGACCTCTTGGACAATGCCATAGCGGCCCTGGAGGCACCGGACAACTCCGGACTTGACATTGGCAGCGCGGACCTGGTCTATGGCGGAGATATGGACAAATGGCTCAGAACGGCCTACACCGTAAAGGCACGGTATCAGTTGCATTTGGTGAACAAGGGCGTGGTAACCCCGGAAACCGTTTTGAACACCATTGCCAACGGCTACAACAGCAATGAGGACGATTTTCTCCTCTACTATGACGAAAGAAACATAAATCCATGGTACTCTGCCGAGATCCTGGCCAGGGCCACCGGCAACCTGAGCAATGACATTGGGAGCCAGCTGGTAAGCTCCATGAACGGCGATTACTATCCCTTCCAGAGCGGGGCGCTCACCATTGACCCCCGCTTGCCCCTCTTTGCGGAAAATGGCGGAGAGGAAGAGTACAAGGGTTTTGTGAGCGGTGGTGTGGGCGTGGCCCCCGATGGCAGCGATGCCAATGCCAGGTTCAGGACAGATGGTTTTTACACTAGTGTGGATGCCCCCGTAATGCTCATAAGTTACGCCGAGGCCAAATTCATTGAGGCAGAGGCCGCCTTTTTGGCCAACGGCGGAAACATGACCAGCATTGGCACCAACGCCCAGGCCTACAGTGCTTACTTGGAGGGCATACAGGCCAGCATGACCATGTACGAAGTGGAAGACGAAGGGGCACTCTATCTTGCCGATGGTGCCATTGCGGTTGGGGAAGGGGCCTTGGCCCTGCACCATATCATGAAGGAAAAATACATCCACAATTTTTTGAACCCCGAGACCTTCGTGGATTTTAGACGATACGATTTTTCCAATGAGGTGTTCACCGGACTCCAAATACGGCTGGAAGAGGCCAGTGACGACAGCGACTTCTTTGGCCAATGGTTCCGTAGGGCAGAATATCCGTCCAGTGAGCTGAACCGAAACGAAGCCAATGTACTGGCCAACCAACAAACCCCGGTGACCCCCGTTTGGTGGGACGAATGACAGCGACCGCACTTTGCCGTTGCACCCATTTCCAAAACGTACCTGGGGAGTGCCTGGGGGCAGGTTCTCCCAGATGCGCAAGCGGGGAGAGGCCAACCTGTCCACGAAAAAAAGAGGATTGCCCTTGGGCGGTCCTTTTTTTAGGGCCAGAATACGAGCATCCTCTTAACCGTGGCCTTGGTTTGGCTTCTCTTTAGGTGCGATGCGGGCCGGAGAACCCTGCCCAACCGCCATTTCTGGAATCTTTTTGTGGGATGCCTTTGGGAAGAAACATACTTTAAGCCAGATGAAGACTTATACCAATTACGTTATAAAAATACAGAAATAAAATTCTCAAGATAGAGTTTGTTTGCGGTAATCGATTTGACCAGCTCGGGACCCATTGACCTTACCTGATCGTGGAGCCACTGTTTTAATTCTTCCATGGAGTCGAACAACATGTTCTTGAACCTCTGTTTGATGTACTGCCATATCTGTTCACATGGGTTCAACTCGGGCGAATAGGGGGGAATCCGCAACAGGTGTATGTTTTCGGGCACTTCAAAATTCTTGGTGGAGTGGAAGCCCGCATTGTCGATCACAACGATGTTCTGGATGTTCGGCCTACTTTGGGAAAGGGCATTGAGATATGCCTCGAAGATCCTGCCGTCGGTCCCATTTATCTCCCAAACAAAACTATCGCCGCTCACCGGTGAATAGCTGCCCCATAGATAGGTGTTGTCGAACCTGTGCTGGTAGGGTGCCAAGGGTCGTGCACCGATCGGGGAGACACAGCGCCCCACTTGTGTCTTGAGCCCGAAGCGGGACTCGTCCTGAAACCAAAGTTCAAATTTATCGGGCCTGTCTTTATCCAGACCGGTTTTAAATAGCTCAAAGGTGGTTTTGAGGTTTTTTAAAAACCTCCACGGCCTTTTCATCTTTCTTGACATTGCTCTTGCGGGGCATCTTGAGCCTGGTCTTGAACTTTTCCCTCATATACTCCCGCAGCCAATTGTAGCTTATCCGTATCCCGAACTCCTCCTGCACCCATTGATGGGCGTCCCAATAGCCGCGAAACCCGTCGTTGGGATCCTCAACGCGCCTGCGCAGTGCTTCATGGACCTCGCCCGATATCAGTTTGGAGCCTTTCCCACGGGTCTCGGGGGCCAGGAGCCCCTTGAGCCCCGAACCTCTATAGATGGCGCTCCAGTTGTCCAGCGTGGCCAAGGTCACGCCGAGCCGCCCTGCCATCCCCGACATCGAGGGTATCTCGTTCTCCTTGAGCATGATCATAAAATTCAAACGTCCGTTTTGACGTGAACCCCTCATCTTTGGCCTCAGCTTTTTAAGTTCTTCAAGGCTCTCAGACACTTCCGTAGTACGTTTTCTTCCCATACCCCAAATATACCAAAAATAATTACGTAAATGGTATTAGAGATCCGGTGAGAGCGGCAAAATCATACAAAACCGAGCACTGCGCAGACTTTTCCCCATTCCCGTATTGATGGCCAGGCCTCAACCCCAAGGTCTGGATTATATGGGGCGCTATGACCTTATTGGGAACCTCCAATGCATCAGCCGGATTTAATCGATGCGTCTGTAGTTTTCGGAAAAAGTCCGGTTGCCCTCCGCATCCGTGGTGATCTGGCTGTAGGTGTCATCGTCCAAGATCAGCTCAAACTCAAACACTTTCACCGTGTCCCTGATGTCCATCATGGTGGCCGAAGCAAATTCCAGCCGTTCCATCAAGGTGCTGTCCGTATGGGTGTAAGAGCCATAACCGAACCATTCCGCCGGATCGTCTGGCGAGTAGCGGGTCCACATCACCTTGCCCTTGCTGTAGATCTTTACCTGCCGGTATCCATTGATGTTGTGCAGGGTGTCCGTTACCCCGGACTCGTCATAGTTATAGCGATCTATAAGCTCCCAAGTGCCCTCTAAAGTAGGACTTGCGCCCTGGGGTTCCGAGGAGGCCATACCGGTAATGGCCACCAAGAGGAGCACCATACCCGCCGATATCATAAAATTTTTCATAAACTATTGGTTTTAAGGTTCATATTATCCTTTTAAATTACAAAATAATGTAACACAACAACAGCTTTACCGTTAATTTTTTATGGTATTGAAAAAGCGAGGAGGTTTGGCGACCAGCCCCTTAAACTTAGGGGATGTCTTAAAAAATTCATCACGCCCGCAACCCCGTGCAGCACCGGTGGCCGTGCCAATTTTTGCTCCATCACCCTGGCCCTGGGGACGCATTGATCGCAATGGCCATCATTTTATTTGGGATGCACCCTCATTGGGAAGCTCCAACAGATGGGGCGTGCCAAAATTTCCGGGTGGTTTCAAAGCCCAAGGTACCAAGGAAGCACATGGCATCCCCCAGGGGCATGCCATGTGCTTCCCGGTAGGTCCGGGAGCAAACATCAACCCGGTAAAAGGGAACATCGGCCCAAAAAAACATGGACTTAAAAAAGGGCTAGTGCTCACTGGATAGCTACTTATTTTAAACTGATTTGATGGCCAAAATGTAAGGCCGGGCGCCCGCCTGAATTATGGCCGAGGCAGGCAGTCGAAGCCTCTTTTGTCTGACGAACGGTTCTCGACTGCCTGCCCGTCCGGTAGGCGGGCGCTCGAACTGACAACAGGAAAAATCATTGATCATATGGTAATCAAATGATTAGCTTGTTCAATGAATACGTATTTATCCATTTAGAGGTCAGTAGATAGTTACCTATTTTAAATCGAGTTGATAGCTTAAATGTCAGGCTGAGCGCAGTCGAAGTCTTCCTTGGCTGGCAAATGGTTCTCGACTGCGCTCGAACTGACAATAGTAAAAATTATTAACCGTATTATAATCAAATAATTACCTTGTTTGATGGATAAGTATTTATCTACTGACCTCTATATCCATTGATTTCTAAAAAGGTAAAACCGGCAGAAATCAACATCGACCCAAAAAAAGGGCAACCTATTTCAGGACAAGACGCATCGAACCCCAAAAACATCGACCCAGAGAAAACATCAACCCGGTAAAAGGGAACATGGGCCCAAAACGGAAAGGATGGTGTTACCTGCCCAAGATGGCACCGATGGCGCTGGTAAGTTGGGCAATGTCCCGATCGGTATGGGCGGCGGACAATACGATGCGGCTCACGGGCGCCGCCCCGTCATTGGGGTAATTGAAGTGGGTAACAATGATCTTCCTTTGCAACAGCCCCGCGGCAAGCCGGTTGTTTTGAAAACCAAAGGTAGGGTGCCCCGCCATGTGCACAAAGGGGTTTGGACGGGGTACCTGATCTAGGAAAAGGTTCAGGTTCTGCCGCAGTTTGTCCCGTCTTTGCGCATACAGCCCCTGGGCCTGTACCAGGGTGGCCATGGCGGCCGGGCTCGCCGGACTGGCCCCGCCAAAGAAGACCGAGTCCCTGAGGGCGTCCATGTCCGCGGCATGGCCAAAGACCGCACCGCCCTGGATGCCAAACCCCTTTCCAAGGGAACAGCACATGAACAGTTTTTTGGCGCCCAAGGCCCGTAAGCGGGCAAATACGCCCTCGCCATCCTTGCCCACCACGCCAATGCCGTGGGAATCGTCCACCACCAGGTACATGTCTTCCAGCGGCAGTGCCCCCAGGGCGCTAAAATGGGGATAGTTCTGCCCGGAAAAATCAATACTGTCCAAAAAGAGCACGGGGGTGGCGGCAGACCCGCTCCCAAGGTGGCCCTCCACATCATGCCGCAAGTCTGCATAGCTGTGGTAATTCTTGTTCTTTTTGCTAAAAAGGGCACTATGGGTGTTGGGCGCATAGAACCGCCGGTAGGTTTTGGATTTTAGGGACTGCACCAGAAACTGCCCGGCCAAGTAGCCCGAGGAAAGCGTTAGGCAAGCCTCACTGCCCACGAGTTGGGCCAAGAGCGCTTCTGCCTCATGAAACACCCTGAACTGCACGTTCGATTTTCGGGAAGCGCCGTAATTGGTGCCGTAGCGCCGGGTGTTCTCAATGAAAATATCTTGAAAATGAAGATGGTCTTGCAGCCCCAAATAAGCCGTTCCGCCAAAATAAAGATGGGGAGTGCCGTTGACCGCCACAGTGCGTCCGGGAAAGGAATCGGTATAATGAACCATACAGGGATCTGGGTTAAGACTGGGGGCTACCGTTGGTTTCCCCCTTGTTGGGGAAGCGTACTTTTTACCCCCTGGGTTTTACAACAGCGCCACCCCGCTTCCGGGCAGTTCGGGGAAGCGCACCTGGCCATTTTCCAGAATGCGCACCCCTGTGGCAATATCTTCCTTTAGGAGCATGGCGCCGTCCATGTCCACATAGTCCAACTGGGGCAAGAGCTGGGCCACGGCAGAGATGCCCACGGTAGATTCCGTCATGCAGCCCACCATGACCTTGATGCCCATTTCCTTGGCCTTTTTGATCATGCGCAGGGCAGGGGTGAGCCCGCCACATTTGGTGAGCTTTATGTTTATGCCGTTAAAGTGCAGGGCACATTTTTCCACATCGGCCTCCACAATACAGCTCTCATCCGCGATGATGGGCAGCACGCTATGGTGCATGAGCTGCTCCATTCCCTGCCAATCTTCCGCTTTCAGGGGCTGCTCCAGAAACTCTACCCCAAGGTCCTTTAACAATGGGGCGTTTTCCATGGTCTCCTTGGCCGTCCAGGCGCAGTTGGCATCGATCCTAAAAATGGCATCCGTGTGTTTCCTGAGCTCCCGTACCAGGGCCACGTCATGATCGGTGCCCAATTTGATCTTGTAAATGGGCCATGGGGTCTCTTGCATCTTTTCCACCATCTTTTCCATGGGGGCCAGCCCAATGGTGTAGTTGGTGGTGGGGTAGGAGGTGGGGGCCGTGCCCCAAATTTCATAAAGCGGCCTGCCCTTTAGCTTTCCGTAAAGATCGTGGGCGGCCAGGTCCAGGGCACAAAGGGCAAAATTACTGAGGCCACTGCCGGTGAGAAAGGCGTGCAGCTCCCCTGGGGTGGTAAAGGGGCGTGCCTCTAGCGTGGCCCGCAAGGCTTCGATCTCTGCCATCATGCCCTCCACGGTGATCTGGTAATAGGGATTTGCCGTGGCCTCCCCGTAACCGGTCTTTCCATCCAACGAGAGCCCAACCACCAGGCTGTCCTGAAAATCATGCGATTCCCTGCTAATGCCAAAGGTGTGCTTTAGCGGAAGGATGTATTTTTTCAACTGTATTTCCATACCCATAAATATAAATATTAGCCCGGTGATATAACAGAAAAACCCAACGAAAAATCCGTTGGGCCTTTGTTTTTATGCTGACTGACGAAAACAGCTCAAAATTGGTTGATGTTCCCCGAGACCGATTTGTTTTTGGTGACTTCGGCCGTTCCGCTATAGGAAACATTGCCCCCGCTGCTGGCATCTGCCCTGAGGGACTTGGACGCATTGACCTGCACGTTGGCCCCGCTGCTGGCGGCTGCCCGGCAATCTTTTGCCAACAGATCGCGTGCCCGGATATTGGCCCCGCTGCTGCCCTGTGCACTGAGCACTCCCACATTGCCGGCCACGCTCAGGTTGGCCCCGCTACTGGCCTCAATCTCCATTTCATCCGCGCGCACTTCCACGGCTATAAGGGCGCCGCTACTACCGTCCAAAAGGAGGTGGTTCACCTCTATTTGGTCTTCGGTGCGCAATTGGGCACCACTGGAGGCAATGAGTTCGCTAATGTTGGGCAGCGAAACATGAACCTCTTTGGTGGCCCTGCCAATGTTCTGTTTGGCGTGCACCTTTAAACGTCCATTCTCAATGTCCGTGGCAATAAGGCCTATGACATTGTCGTCTGCCTGTACGGTAATTGACACGTTGTCGTTTTGGGTAATGAACACCTTAATGCCCTCTGAGGCGTGTACTTCGGTGAAGGCTTCGGTAACAGTTCGTTTTTCTTCCACAATGTTGCCGTTGCCCTTTTCACCCGAGCCAAAATCGGCCAGGTTGATGTCGAAGGCACAGGAGGAAAAAAACAGGGCCAAGGCAAAGGCAATGGCAAATTTTACTAGTGTTGTCATGATGATTGTTTTTTGGTTGATGTAAATATCTTGTTTTGGTTTGCTGTGGGCCACAATTAGGTTCCCGATCGTTGTTTTTGTGGGCTGGGCCGTCATATTTTACCTTGGGGCCATCCTTGCTGTCCACTGCCCGGCTTGGCCCCGGCATCCGGATCGGGCCCCGTTCAGTTCAGAGTGTCCCCTTGCTTTTCCTTGGCCTTGATGTTGATGCCGTCCCGGTCCAGCTTCATCTTAAAGGATTCCCCTTGGTCCTTCACATCGATATCTATCCCATCTTCGTTGATGATGATCTTCCCCTTTTCCCCATCTTCATCTATGGTGATGTCAATGCCGTTCCCGTTGATCCGGATGCGGTTTTTCTCCTTGTCCTTCTCGCGCAAGGTGGGTTCGGGGCAATCCAGGCAAAGGAGCGTACCGTTGTTGGTCATGCGCCATAGTGGCCCTTCCAAGTCCAAATCCTCCCGATCGGTGTCTGCCCTAACCGTGTAAGATTTGGCATCTCCGGGCATATAGCGCAGCACGGTGCCCACGGGCAGGTAGAGGCTGGCGCGCACCTCTTGGTCGTTCAACTTGCTGTTAGCATCCAGGGTAAGATAGTCGTTCAGGGTCAGGGTGTTCCCTTCCCTGCGATACCGGTAGGCAATGTTTGCGGCGGTTTCCCGTGCCTTCTCGTAGGTGGGCCCATCGGCCTCCCGCCGCAGGGACAAGCGCACCAGGGAGTCGGCCGATTTTTTGATGTTCAGCCGCACATCATTGGACACCAATGTTTTTTCGCCGGCGTCGGTGTAGGCGATCATGGTGTTGCCCATCCTTACCATGTTCTCGCGATCGTACCCGGAGGCGTCCAGGCGAAGCTGCAGGGTATCGGTGGTTGGCTCCAGGCGCCATTCGGTTTCCTCGGTAACACTGCCCGTATGGGCGTGGGAGGTGGCCTCCCGTATGCCAAACACCACCAACAGGACAATGGAGAGCAGCCAGAGCCCCAAAAGGCTGAACTTGGCCATGTTGCCAATGGACTTTAGGTTGTTCACCAATATTTTAAGGCCCAGGTACATGAGAAAGAAGAAGGGCACCCCAATGGCAAAAAAGGCCAGTACGGACACCGCCCAGATGGGTAGGCCACTGGAATTCACCATGTGGTAAAAATCCATCCCGGGAACCTGCACCAGGTCCAAGATGCCCACGGAGAGCAGGCCAATGAAAAGGCCGATCAGGGTGGTGGCGCCAATGACAATGAGCAAGATGCCAATGAGCTTGGCAAAAATCTTGAAGCAGAAGAGCACGATGTCTCCCAGGGTATCAAAAAAGGTCTTGCCGCTTTCCTTGACGGTGTTGCCCACTTTACCATAGTCAACACTTTTTACACGATCCGCTACGTCATCAAAACCCTCTTTTACCTTGCGCTCTATATTGCTAATGTTCACGGGCTCGCCGCGCATGTCCAGTTTCTGGGCGGTGGTGGCCGCCTCGGGGATCAAAATCCACAGCAGGCCGTAGATGAAGATGAAGCTGCCGCTGGTGCCAATGGTGAGCAGCACCACCAGGATGCGTATCCACAGGGGATCTATGCCCGCGTAGTGGGCCACTCCGGAAGACACCCCGGCCACATATTTGTGCTCCGTGTCCCGGTAGAGCTTTTTGGGCCGTTTTTTGGGGCCGGCCGCTTGGGCGGGGGGCTCGTCCTCAAAGATGTCCTCATCTACCCGGTAATCTTCCGGCTGGCCCATAATGGCAATGACGGCTTCCACTTCCTTCAGGGTAACCACCTGCCGCTCATTGGCCATTTTTTCGCTGAATAGTTCTGCAATGCGGGCCTCGATATCGGACAGGATCTCGTCGCTGCCGGGCGTATTGGCAAAGGAGCGTTTTACCGCCTCCAGATACCGCTGCATTTTCTGGTACGCCACTTCATCTATGTGAAAGAGCGTGTTTGCTAGGTTTATGCTTACTGTCTTGTTCATTTTTTGATGTTTTTCCGCCGCAGTGGGCAGCGGGGTCAGATGATTTTGGTTGCGTTCTTGGCGTTACTTGTTTTTGGTGACCAGGTTGGTGGCCTTCCGCAGTTCGTCCCAGGTGGTGTCCAGCTCCCTTAGGAAGAGTTTCCCCGTTTCCGTGAGGGTGTAGTACTTGCGCGGGGGTCCGGAGGTGCTCTCTTCCCACCTGTAATTGAGGAGCCCGGCGTTCTTTAAGCGCGTAAGAAGGGGGTATATGGTGCCCTCCACCACCAGCATTTTGGCATCCTTTAGCGTCTGCAGGATCTCCGAGGCATATTTGTCGTTCCCGTTCAGGATGGACAAGATGCAGTACTCCAAGACGCCTTTTCGCATTTGTGCCTTTGTGTTTTCTACATTCATGATTTCTTTTGCTTTGCATACGTCTCCCGGCATTTGGCGTTGGCCAGCGGTAGGGGAACCGTATAGATTGACTGTTCGTTTTTTTTGTTGCCCTTGGCCGTGCCCTTGCCGTTCTTGAAAGACGGGCCGGACACCGGGTGGGGGCAGGTTGATGAATAAACTCCCGGGGTGTGATGAGTACCCCATTGGGCATGTTGCGTGAACCGTGTTACTTTTCCATATCGTGATCGTTTTGGTTGCCCTACGGGCCGGTACATGTTTTGGTGCCCCTTTCTTTGGGGGCAGCTTTCTTCGCTATTTAATGAACTTTATGGTGAGCGGATAATGGAACACCTCTCCCTCATTGGTCTTTATGGTGGCCAAGATGGTATAGACCACATTGATCAAGAACAGGGCGCCGTGCAGCAGTCCGGTGAGGCCCAGGGGAAGCAACCAGCTGCCAAAGGGAAATCCGTCTCCGTTGAAACTGAAGTTCAGGGTGTTGTAATCGTTTAGGCTGCCCAGCCCAAAAAGGTTGAAATTGAAAATATTTGGAAAAAAACCGATCAAAAAGGGCAGGGCCACGATACCGGCAATGATGGAGTACAGCAAAAGGCTGATCTGAAAGTTAAGGGCCTGCTTGCCGCTGTGGTCCACAAAGGCATACTCCTTTTTGTTGGCCGACCACAGCACCAAGGGAATGATGAAATTGCCGAAGGGAAAAAAGTACTTGGTAAAGGTACTGGCGTGGATCAGGGCCGCCAGGTTGCGCTCGTGCTTGGTCAGGGTCTCTGTCATGGTCCGTTTTTTTTAGGTTGATGGATGATGCTTGTTCTGGGTGTTGCTTACGATGCCCAATAACTTCTTATGCAAATATATATCTTTAAGATGGTACTATGCAAAACAAAGTACTTAAATTTAATATTTAATTAACATTTATGCGGTATGATAATTTTGAATACATTTGGGGCAAAATATCCTTGAGATGGCGGTGACCCCCGGTAAATTGAACCTTTTCAGTTTTTTTAAACTTCCTTCGGCCTGGTGGTGCGGGGTAAGGCTTAGGTACCTGGACAAGGAGCGGGCGGTGGTAACGGTGCGCTACGGATGGCGCAACCAAAATCCCTTTAAATCCATGTTCTGGGCCGTGCAGGGAATGGCGGCCGAACTGGCCACGGGCGCCATGATGATCGATCAGATAGGGGAGAGCGGCCATGCCATTTCCATGCTCGTGGCCAACAACAATGCCAGTTTTTCCAAGAAAGCCAGGGGCACCATAACCTTTACCTGCAACGATGGCCATCTGATCAAGGGAGCTCTGCGCAAGACCATTGAAACGGGCGAGGGGCAGACCATCTGGATGCGGTCCGTTGGCACCAATGAAGATGGGGTCGTGGTCTCTACCTTCAATTTTGAGTGGACGGTAAAGCTAAAGCCCCGCCCGTAGCATGGGCAACGGGCCCACTGCGGTGCTCCGCTGGGCGGTTGGGCAACGGCCGCCCTTGGCCCACCGGCAGAACATAGGCACGGGGACACCGCTTAGGGGCCGGTTTTAGTCCTTTTGCCTGCCCCGGTGGGTCCATTTTTGGTTCTTGGCCATAAAATCTTGCCATTCTATGAGCACATATTTGTCTTTTCCGTGCTCTTTCCTGGCCAGGAAGCCGTATTCATAGACAAACAGATAGACATCATTTTTCTGGGTTTTCCAGTAATGGGTAAAGAAATTGGGGTCAAAGCCCTGGTCTGTCAAGATATGGGCCCTTATGGTGGACTTGCCCGCCCTGTTGTAGCGCTTCAGCAACTTTCTGTTGGTTTTTAGCTGGGCCTGGACCCTGCGGTAGAATGTTTCGGGGCCCTCCCGGACCTGTTGGTACTGGTAGGCGCTCTTGCAGTGCAGGTCACAATATTTCTTGTCCGATCGGCCGCTCAGGGGCTTGCCACAGTGAAGGCAGTCTTTCTGCATGCTCTTGCTCATAAAAAAAAGAATAGTACTCGTATATTATACGCTTAATATACGATTATAACGGTTTCTTTTGCTTTATTGCCAAAAAAAAATGTTCAAGGGCAGGAGCGTAACGCTGAGACACCTCTTCATTGACAACCACAAGTGCATTGGGCTACAGTTCCCCGGCGACCGGGTGATACAGGCGCTTGTGGACTCCCTTCCCGGGGCGCGGTGGAGCGAGGCCTTTGGCATGCACTACCTCCGCAACACCAAAGAGAACCTGGGCCTGATCTTTAAGACCTTTAGGGGCGAGGTCTGGGTGAACGGAAACTATTTTTTTGAACACCGCCAGATCAATTCCAACAATGAGGACATCAATGTGGATTGGTTCCGGAAACGAAAGCCCAGGCCCAATTTTAAGCCGTGCCCCGAGGAATATCTTTTAAAATTGGAGTTAAAGCGCTACTCCAACAACACCGTAAGGGCCTATGTCCATTGCTTTGAGGCCTTTATAAACCATTATGCCCACCTGGAGCCCACGAACATCAATGAAAATGAGGTCAGGGCCTACCTGCAGAAGCTGGTGCACCAAGGGCGGTCCTCTTCCTACATAAACCAAGCCCTGAACAGCATCAAGTTCTTTTTTGAGGTGGTGCACGGCATGCCCAACCGTTTCTTTGCCATTGAACGGCCCCGCAAAGAAGAGAGGCTCCCAGAGGTGTTGTCCAAGGAAGAGATATTGGCCATCATTGCCCACACCAACAACCCCAAGCACAAGTGCATTGTGTCCCTGTTGTATTCTTCCGGTCTTAGAAGAAGCGAACTCTTGAACCTGAGGCTGACCGACATTGACAGCAAGCGGATGATGGTGCGCATTGCGCAGGGGAAGGGCAACAAGGACCGGTTGACCATTTTGAGCCCAAGGGCGCTGACCGCGCTAAAGGGCTATTACCGGCAATATCGCCCCAAGGAATACCTTTTCGAAGGCCCCAAGGGCGGGCGGTACAGTGCTTCCAGTGTGCTGAACATTGTGTCCAGGGCCGCCAAGAAGGCCGGCATTCACAAAAAAGTGACACCGCACATGCTCCGCCACAGTTTTGCCACCCATTTGCTGGAGAACGGGACAGATTTGAGACACATACAGCTTTTGTTGGGCCATAATTCTACCAAGACCACGGAAATTTACACCCATGTGGCCAACAGGTCTTTTATGAACATCAAAGATTTACTATCTTAGGCCTATAATGGATATATGATCAATGATCATATTCCTACGTTGCCACCAATTAAAGAAACAGAACGCAGAAATAAAATATGTCATTTCAAATACCAATAACAATTTCTGATGCTATTGAAAGAATAGAATCGAACAAATTATTACTTCCAGCTATCCAAAGAGAATTTATTTGGACACACTCAAAAATCGAATGGCTTTTTGACTCGATAATGAGAAATTATCCGATAAGTTCGTTTCTATTCTGGAACGTAGAAGAAAAAACCTCGAAAAATTATAGATTTTACAAATTCATAAATGAATATCGAGAAAGATACAAAACTCATAATGAAGAAATTTCCACCAATGGAATTAACTCATTTAATGCCGTTTTAGACGGACAACAAAGACTGACTTCATTGTATTTAGGCTTAAAAGGGAGCTTTGGCTACAAAGAATATAGAAGAAAATGGGAAGATACTGAATGGAGTATTCCAACACGACATTTGTATCTCAATATTTCAAACGAGCTTACCGAAGAAGAAGACGGGAGAATTTACGAATTCAGCTTTCTTGAGAAAGATTTAACCCAAGAACGTGAAGTTTACGAAACCGAAGATAAAAATTGGTTTAAAGTTGGAGCAATTCTAAACTATTCCTTGGATTCAACTGATAAACGCAACAGCTTGCTGTTGAAAAAAGCCCTCTCCGGAGATCTGGTCCTAGGGCCAGATCTCCGGAGAGGGCGGCGCAAAAACTTCATACCTTTGGGGTCGCTAAA
>NZ_JBLFEO010000004.1:0-246242 GCF_047345505.1 Maribacter aquimarinus
GTCGAAACTCTCGGCCCCCATCCTTTTCCTGATGTCCACGAACACCGTGGGATGGAACGGCTCCTTGGGCTGGAAGGCCGGAAGGCCGCAGAAGTACTGGAGGTAGACGTTCTCGGCGATCATGGCGACGGTGCCGCGGTCGTCGAGCCCCAACCTGTGCTTTACGATGATCGCACCTATCACCATGCGCACGTCGACGCTCTGACGGCCGCAGGTGCCGCTGAGCTTTTCCGAGTACACGGCGGCCAGTTCGTCCCAGGGAATCAGCGCCGCCAGTTTTACCCAGCGGTTGTCGGCCAAGAGCTCGTTCTCGAAAGGGGTGGAAAATCCGTTCAGCGTAAGTTGGTTCGATGGCGTATATTTGATCATAACTGCACGGGTCTGTTACCCTAAGTTAGGGAAACCCGTGCACTTGTACAACGGAATTCGTCGATTGTTCAAAAACAAAATGCTGATTGTTAATATCTTACGTTCCCGTTGATAGAAAATCAGCAAGCCCTAAGGTAAGGTTCATTTCGTGGAGTGGGGATTGCATCTTTCACGAAAAATTCGCCCGTACTTTTATGTGGCTGTAAAAGTCGCTTTTAAGGACGTGGTGGCCATCATGTTCTTTGTTGTTCTCAAAAGGGCTTGTGCTCCTTTATCTGGTATGGCCTTATTTTTTGTAGAACAGTTGGGTATAGTAGTAGTTGCCCGTGCCATCTTCCTTAACGCTCACCGCGGTATGGGTAAAATCATCTTCCATGGTCTGTTTGTGGGCGCTGCTGTTCTGCCAGGAGGCAAAGGCCGCTTCGGCCGTATTGAATTTGCGGGCCACGTTTTCCCCAACTTTTACGGCCTCGGATTCCGCGGCAATCTTGGCCGCCCTTGCGCTAAAATGATCGTGGCTCAGTGTTCCCTGGGCAATCATGTAATCCGTGTGCTCATTGGCATATGTATAGGCCACTGCACTGAATTCCAAACTGTTTTTGCCCAAGGATTTGCGGTGGGCATTGATCAAGGCCAGCACCTCCCCTTCCAATTGGGCATTGTTTGTGTTTTCTTCAAGAAAAAGTTCTTGGTCCCCCGCGTCCTTGGTGCATGAAAACAGCATCATCAACAACATAGGGACCGCATATAGCAGCCTCATTTTCATATTGCGTTCTATTGCAAGTAGGTACAAGTGGCCGTGTCAAAGCCTGTGGATAAGATGCGGGGCAACTGTGTTCTGGTTCCGGTGGGGAATCCCGGAAGCATAATGTTAGCCATTAAAATGGCGTGAAGGAGCAAGGTCACCCTTTTTTCGATGAAAAGCAAAAAAACGGGGAGGAAAGGTAAAGGGCAAGATGTTAATGGGGGGTCTAAGTTTAGGCCCTGCCTGCAAATATATAGTGGTGCACCACGGTACCAACATGATAAATGGGCCCATAGAGGGCAGATTCTTGCTTGGAGCTCTCCGGCAATACCCCCAGATCGTCGGTTACCCTTGTAAAATAAACCATTGTCATGCCCAGGACCACAGCTACTTTTAGCGCTCCGAAGAGTGCTCCAAATATTCTGTTCGGCAATCCCAAAAGAATGGCCTGCACCAATTTGGTGAGCACCTTTCCCGCTAGGTGAACGCCAATGACAATGAGAACAAACGTAAGCACAAAGGCAGCGACATGCACCGTTCCCTGTTCCCAATGGGTCCACTGCGCCAGCTGCTCCCCGGTAAGGTCAGAGAAATGGATGGCCCCATAGACCCCGGCCACCAAGGCCGCCAAAGCGGCAAGCTCTATGAGCAGTCCGTTTTTAAAGCCCCTGTACGCCCCCCATAGCAACAGTGCGCCCAGCAGAATATCCAAAGTGGTCATAAACAGATGTTTTCACAAATATAGAATTTTGATCACTACCTTTGCAGGGCACAATGCCATTGAGGTGTCAATCAATCTACAAAAATGTCAAGAGATACGGTCTTAAAGGAAAGATGGGAGCTGTTGGTGGAGAAGCTTTCGGCCAAGTTTTCCGATGGCGACCCCCTGGAGCTCGATGCCATTATCTACTTGGTTGGGGTACAGGAACTGGGGCAATACCACAGGAAGTACAAAAAAGATGAAAAGGTAAATTTAATGCACATTGCCATTTGTAGGCTATTGGAGCCCTATGGCTATTACGAGTTCCATTTTTTTGATGACGATGGATGGCCCCACTACACCGTTAAGGAAGAGCTGCCTCCCCTGAAGGCGGGAGAGCAAACCGTGCTGATGAAACAGGCCATTGTGGATTACTTTTTGGAAAAGGAAATCATCTCCTAATGACGTCCCCGCACTATTATGCCGTTATCTTCACCTCACTTCGTAGGGAAAACAGTCCAGGGTACGAGGAGATGGCCCGGGCAATGGAGGCCCTGGCCAGAAAGCAGCCCGGATTTCTCGGTATGGAACATGCCCGCCAAGAACTGGGCATTACCGTGAGCTATTGGGAGAACAGGGAGGCCATTGCGGCTTGGAAACGGCACGCAACCCACCAATTTGCCCAAGAGAGGGGAAAGGAAGATTGGTACGCTTGGTACCGGATAAGGGTGTGCCGGGTGGAAAGGGACTACGAGTTTAAATCCTGAACGTTTCAAAGCGCGCGAGGAGTATTTAAAAAGCCATGGGCGCACTGGCGTTCCCTGCCTGTAGCCTGGCTTTGCCAACCGGTGCGTTGGGCGTTGGCCACGGGAAGTTTCCCCCTTGCCAAGTTCTCAATTGAAGCGCAGATCTATTTGGATGGTCATTGTGCTTGCCCGTGATAATCCCTATCTTTAGGGTTCTTATTTCATAAAGATGGCAGAAGAATATATCATAGCCCTGGACCAGGGCACCACCAGCTCCCGCGCACTCTTGGTAGATGTGCAGGGCAAGATACAGGGTATGGTGCAGCGGGAGTTTCAACAGATTTTCCCCCAGTCTGGATGGGTGGAACATGACCCCAAGGAAATTTTGGAAAGTCAGATGGGCGTACTGCGGCAGTTGATAAAAGAAAAGAAGGTGTCCCCATCCCAAATAAAGGCCATTGGCATTACCAACCAACGCGAGACCACCGTGGTCTGGGACCGGCATACGGGAGAACCCGTGTACAACGCCATAGTATGGCAGGACAAACGCACCGCGGATATCTGTGAGCACCTAAAAAACCAAGGGCTCACCGAGCACGTTCGCAGCACCACGGGTCTGGTCATTGATTCCTATTTTTCCGGAACCAAGGTAAAATGGATCTTGGACCACGTGGAGGGCGCCAGGGAAAGGGCGGAAAAAGGAGACCTGCTCATGGGCACCATAGACAGTTGGCTGGTGTGGCACATGACCTCGGATAAGAGACATGTAACCGATTATACCAACGCCTCCAGGACCATGCTCTACGATATTGCCAAGTTGGATTGGGACAACACCCTATTGACCGCCTTGGGCATACCCAGATCCATGCTGCCCCAAGTAAGACCATCTGCCCACCATTTTGGCGATTACGAACTGGAGGGGGCCAAGGTGCCCATTGCCGGCATTGCCGGAGACCAGCAAGCGGCACTTTTTGGCCAGGGTTGTTTTGAAAAGGGAACGGCCAAGAACACCTATGGCACAGGATGTTTTATGTTGATGAACACCGGTACGGAGCCGCAATTCTCAAAAAATGGATTGCTCACCACCATTGCCTACGGCCTGGACGGTGAGGTGCACTATGCCCTGGAGGGCAGTATTTTCATTGCCGGCGCCGCCGTGCAATGGTTACGGGACGGCCTGGAACTTATTGAAAATGCCCACGAAACGGAAGCCTTGGCAAAATCCGTGCCCGGTGAAAATTCCGTTTACGTGGTGCCTGCCTTTGCCGGCCTGGGAGCACCCCATTGGGACATGTACGCCCGTGGGGCCGTTTTTGGCCTTACCCGGGATACCGGAAAGGCGCACTTGGCCAAAGCCACCCTGGAGTCTTTGGCCTACCAGACCAAAGACATTCTAAAGGCCATGGAGAATGACAGTGGGCTCCAATTGAAAAACCTAAGGGTAGATGGCGGGGCATGCGCCAATAACCACTTAATGCAGTTTCAGGCAGATATTTTGGACACCGAGGTGCACCGTCCGGAGGTCATTGAATCCACCGCTATGGGGGCCGCGTTTTTGGCGGGCATTCAAGTGGGCCTGTGGACGCAGACAGATATTGATCAGACCCGCCCCATAGACAGGATTTTCAAATCTACCTTTGATCGGGTAAAACGGAAACGCCTCTACGATTATTGGAAGAAGGCCGTGGAAAGAAGCAAGGGCTGGCTGGATCACTGATCGCCGCCCACAAAAAAAGAAAAAGCTATGAAGAACATTAAATTCTCCAAGGATGGGAGAAAAGACAGCATTGCCAAACTGGGCAGTGAAGCGTACGATCTTTTGGTCATAGGCGGGGGCATCACCGGGGCAGGCATTGCCCTGGACGCCGCTTCCCGGGGTCTGAAAACGGCCCTGGTGGAAAAGAACGATTTTGCCAGTGGCACCAGTAGCAAGAGCACCAAGCTGATCCACGGCGGGTTGCGTTACCTAAAACAGTTCGATTTTTGGTTGGTGAAGGAAGTGGGCTCGGAACGGGCCATTGTCCATAAATTGGCGCCCCATTTGGTACTGCCCGAAAAAATGCTGCTGCCCCTGATCGAGAACGGTTCGTACGGCAAATGGCTCACCTCCATTGGCCTAAAGGTGTATGATATCCTGGCCGAGGTGACCGGGGAAGACAAACGTAAAATGCTGGAGAAGAAGGAAGCCAAAAAATTGGAGCCCCTTTTGCCAAAAAAAATATTGAAGGGCGCCGGTTATTATGCAGAATACAGAACGGACGATGCCCGCCTTACCCTGGAAAACATCAAGACCAGTCTGCAGTACGGGGCAGACTGTCTCAACTATGCCGCGGTGAGAGCCTTTGATTACGATGACGGACAAGTGTGCGGGGCCCAAGTGGAAGACGTGCTCTCCGGTGAAACCTTCCACATAAAGAGCAAATACGTGATCAGCGCGGCCGGGCCTTGGGTAGATGAGCTCAGGAGCATCAACAATTCCAAAAAGGGGAAGCGCCTGCACCTCACCAAAGGGGTGCACTTGGTTTTTCCCCACCACAAATTGCCCGTAAGGCAATCGGTTTATTTTGATGTGCCAGATGGCCGCATGATGTTTGCCATCCCTCGGGGAAAGGTCACTTACGTGGGCACCACGGACACCAATTACCATGACAACAAGGACAAGGTGGGCACGGATGTGGCCGATGCCATCTACCTCATTTCAGCGGTGAACAACATGTTCCCGGACATCCAGTTGGAGATGGAGGACATTGTCTCCTCCTGGGCCGGCTTGCGCCCCTTGATCCACGAAGAGGGCAAGTCTGCCTCGGAACTTTCCAGAAAGGACGAGATTTTCACCTCAGATTCCGGCCTGATCAGCATTGCCGGCGGAAAGCTCACGGGCTACCGTAAAATGGCCGAGCGCGTGGTGAACCGTGTAACGGAGAAAATCAGGGAACAGGGGCAAAGCACCAAGGAATGCTCCACGGCCACCATACCCCTTTGCGGCAATGACTTCAAGAAGTTCAAGCACGTACAGAAATACATTGACGATGTTGCCACAAGGCTGGCAACCGATGGTTTTGAACGGTACCAGGCCTGGTATCTGGTCACCACCTACGGGAAACAGACCGAGACCATATTGGAGAACTACGCCAAACGAAAGGAAAAGGACCACGCCACCCGCCTACTACTGGCCGAACTGCAATTTGGGATCGATTTTGAGATGATCCACAACCCGGCCGATTTCTTTATCCGCAGAACCGGAAGGCTCTATTTTGACATTGACAGCGTGCGCACCTATCTGGACCCCGTGTTGCAAGAGTTTAAAACCGCCCACGGGGCCACCGAGGCACAATTGTTGGCGTGGAGGGAAACTATGGAGGAAGCCTTGACCGAACACTCGGATTTCTCCCTGCAAAGGGCCTAGTCCAATTGATCCGTCAGGGCCGTGAACGTTTGTTTTGCGTTGGCACCATGGTACAAAATGGCATGAACCGCATCAATGATGGGCGTTTCACAGGGCTTGTTAAAGTTCTCTTTTAAGATGTAGGCACTTTTTGTTGCATAATACCCTTCTGCCACCATGCTCATTTCCATCATGGCGCTTTTAACCGTATATCCCTTGCCGATCATGGTGCCGAACATCCGGTTGCGGCTAAAGGTACTGTATCCGGTGACCAATAGATCGCCCAGATAAGCAGAGTTGTTTATGTTCCGCTTCATCTTGTGCACGCGCTTTATAAAACGTTTCATCTCCCGTATGGCATTGCTCATGAGCACGCTCTGAAAATTGTCCCCGTAGCGCAGCCCGTGCGCAATACCGGCCGCCACCGCATAGATGTTCTTGAGCATGGCGGCATATTCCGTTCCTATGATGTCATCACTGATCTTTGTTTTAATGTGGTCGCTTTTCAGGGCATTGGCCAATTGGTGGGCCTTTTGGGCATCCGCACAGGCCAAGGTAAGATAGGACAGGCGCTCAAGGGCCACCTCCTCTGCATGGCAGGGACCGGTGAGCACGCCTATATTGTTGAATGGAACGCCATATTCATTGTGAAAGTGCTCCCCAACAATAAGTCCGGTTTCCGGAACAATGCCCTTAATCGCAGAAAACAGGGTCTTGTCCTTTAAGGGCACGGACAAGGGTTTAAGTTCGCTTTCCAAGAACGCCGAGGGAATGGCAAAAATGAGCACTTGGGCCTGGCTCACGGTGGTGTTTATATCGTGCGAGAGCTGCAGCATGGGCTTGGGGAACTCCACCGAGCTCAGATAATTGGGGTTGTGGCCAAAACGCTGCAAATGGGCAATGGCATCTTGGTTGCGCATGTACCATCCTATGGTATGCCCGTTTCCCGTGAGCATTTTGGCTATGGCGGTGGCCCAACTGCCGCCACCGATTACCGCAAAAGTGGTCTGTTTCATAAAGCTAAACTCCTTGGCCCACAAAACTACCAATTATTTATAAGCTTTTTAATCATTGATTTTCAATAACTTAGCTAATATGGCACGATGCTTGTTTTCCTTATGGTGAACCTTAAAACCATCTGTTATGAAAGCACTGAAGCACACCTTGGGACTCCTGCTAATGGCCGCCTTGCTGTTCTCCTGCACCAGGGAGGTCTTGGTCAGTGACAATTTCATAACGGCCTCGGCCTTCAATACGGAGCAAGTGCTGCAGTCCTTTGATCTGTGGTACGTGGATATCCACGCCACCCAGGGCAGGGGCGAGGTGCCCTTTCTGCAAAGGGCCTTTACCGTGTCCTTTGATCGGGGCACCCTTTACGCCAACAACAACATTGTGGGCATTGGTAAAACCGGTGGTGGTCTGGGCATTGATGTAGGGTTCTACCGCGCCCTGAACGGAGCCGTGGAAGTGGACCATGACGTGGACGGTCTGTGGACCTTGGAGATCTTTGCCGTGGATCGGGCCACTTTGGAGCTTTACGATCCCAGGTCCGACACTTCTTATTTTCTCATCGGTTACCAAAGAAATACCTTTGACTATGACCGGGTGTTCTACGAGAACATCAATTATCTTGTGCAGGAGTACGATGCGTGGGAAAAGACCTTTACCAGTAATGAAGGGGCCATCAACGATTTTGATCGCGAAAATTACCTGCAATTTCTCCCCTCCTTCTTCCGATCTTCCGTGGATTTGCCCGGAACACCGATCGGTGCCCTACAATGGGATTTTGAGGGGAATTACCAAGTGTACGATGTGGCCAATGACCCCAGTCTAAAGACCCTGACCCTGGAATATGATTTTATGGGGAACGATTATTTTGAGCTGTACGTGATCAACGACAGTACCATAGAACTGTACCACCCGGACAGTGGCACCGTGTACGAATTTAAGGGCAGGGGCTACCAGCAATATTTGAAGCGCGCCAAGGGTACGGCGGACAAAAAACGAAAGAAGATCAACAACCCCACTATGAGGGTGAAACGCAGTAGGGCAAGCGTGAAGTGAAGCAGCATCCAAGGAACAAGTATGGAGTATCAAGTACCGAGTATTGGGTACCAAGTATTGGGTACTGTGTGTCGAGAGCCCATTTTCCTGATTTAGGTTGAATGGAATTGATTTGGCGACACTATCCCACTGGGGAGATTGTTTTTTTTGATTTAGGATGATAACTCCGCTTACGGCACTTCGCTTCTGTCCTCGTTCCACCGTCTTGGCGAGGAGCCGGCAATGTGTTGAAGCCCGAAATAAGGCCTCCGGCGCCGCGGCCATGCTGTTGATATGTGGCCGATAGTTTTTGGTGGGCAGTTTTAGTCCGTGGAGGGTAGTCCCTTGGGATTTTACTTGTCCAGTCAAAGGTTTCAAATCTCAAATCTCAAATCTCAAGTCTAGTATCTACTATCTCCTTCCCCAAATCACTCCTTTGCCAGTTCCAGGGTCTGCACCGTTCGCGCGCCATCGGTGGACTTCCATTTCTGGTAACGGTTCTTGTCCTCCATTTTGATCCAGGTCTTGGATAGGTCGGAATTTTCACCGTCTATGGTCACCTGTTGTTCGGTGGCGGTCCACGTAAACGGACTGCTGTCCTTTTCGGTAACGCCCAAGAGGGAATAGTTCAGGTTTTTTTCACCGGTGCCATTTCGGTTAAAGGTAATGGTGCCTATGTCCATCACCGTCATTCCCTGTTCGCCGGCCGTGGTGCGATCGTACTTTTGAACATTCCAGGTGCCCACAATTTTTGGGGCACAGGAGCCTAAGAAAAGGAGTGTTGAACAAACAATAAGTGTGATTCTAAAAAATGTCATGGCAAAAATGGTTTGATTGGCACCGCCAAAGGGTTTGATGCTCCCAGGCTTGCCTCGAAATTAAAATCCAGTTTCTCATGAATGCCTCGTGGGCTTGCCCCCATGGTAGTTTACTTTTAACGGCTTACGGGCCTTCCCTTTGAAATTGACTTAAAGCCAAATGTCCTTAAAGGCCAACACCCAAGCTTTTAACGTTCCCTGGGCACCGGTACAAATATGGCAAAACTGCCTCTCCGGCATTGCGGCTATCGCATTTATTTTTGCTTCGTTCTCTTTTGGAAGGCAGACGGGTTTTCTCCGGTGAGGTTCTTAAAGACCCGGTTAAAGTAGGAAAGGCTCTCAAATCCGCAGGCAAAGCAGGCTTCGCCCACGTTACTCCCGTTCAAGAGCATGCGCTGTGCCTGTCCCACCCGGTATTGGTTTAAAAAAACAATGAAGGTGGTGCCCGTGTTTTTTTTAAAGTAGCGGCAAAAAGCCGGCTTGCTCAAATTGCAGAGCGCGGCCATTTCCGCCACGGCAATGCGCCTTTGGTAGTGCTCGTCCACATAGCTGTGTATGGCCCGCAGCCGCTTTTGTTCCTTTTGGTTGTAGCGGTTCACAAAGGGTTTTTTGTGCAACAGTTCAAATTCCGTGCTTTCGGAAAGTCGCTTTAACACGTGCATGACCTGCATAAAGAAGGGAAAGGGCTCCAAGCCGACCAAGGTCTTCATCAAGGCGCCCACTTCCTTTTTGGTATCCCCGTAAAAGGCAATGCCATATTTGGAAAGTTCCAAGAGGCGCTCTATCTGTTTAAGGTCGGCCAGCCCTTCCAAGATCACTTCCTTAAAAGTGGGCTTTATGTGCAGCACCTCCTTTTGGTAGGGGGTGGTAACACCGTGGTCAAAATTGAGATGGGGAATGTTGGAGCCAATGAGCACCAGGTCGTTTTCACGATATTCCGAAATATGGTCGCCCACCATCCTCTTGGCGGAGGCCCCCTCTATGTACACCAGTTCCAGTTCCGGATGAAAATGCCAATAGAAGAGGTGACTCAGCTTGGGGTTGTGCAACAGCCTGAACGGGCTGTTGGATTCTGGTGCAATGGTCTCTAGGGCTACTTTCATGGTTTTGCTCAACGTTGGCGTCACTAGGTTCAAGGGAACAATGAAACATAGACAAAAAAGGTGTAGGGCATCAAGCCATCGATTTATGCTGCAAGAGCGGCCATCGGTGCTTCGGTTTTTTCTCTTTTTGCCTGCTGTTCAAGGGATGGGTCATCCACCTAAACTTCATCAGAAATTATACAAAATATACTAATTTGAGACCATCGACCCAATTTAAAGTTAATATTGTTCAACTAATGAGCAATATCGGTAAATTTTTTCAAGGTTCAGGGTTTTATTTTTGATACCATTAAAAACGGAAAGAAAATGATGAAGCAAGAAGGGAGGCAGAATAGGGCCATGGCCAATAAGGACCATAAAGACATTCCCGGTAACCCGAGCACGGCCACCAGCAGCTCCCAAAAACTCAATGACCGGAGCAATGGAAAACCCTTGCGTGTCCTGAGCGAGGAAGATTGGGAATTTTGGAAGCACAACGGCTACATTGTCATAAAGAACGCGGTGCCCAAGGAACAGGTTGCGCAGACCGCAGCTTTCCTATGGGAATTTGATGAAAAGGATGCCGCTGACCCCAGCACTTGGTACGCCCCGCCCCGGGCAGAAATGAAGATGAAGGAGCTGGCGGGCACCGGAATGGTAGAGGTGTACAACCACCAGACCTTGTGGAACAATAGACAGACCCAGCGGGTGTACGATGCCTTTGTGGATGTCTGGGGCACCGAAAAACTATGGGTTACCATTGACCGGGCCAATCTTAATTTTCCGCAACGGGCCGGTGAGGAGCGGGACGGTTTTATACATTGGGACTACGACCCCGAGACCAAGCCCCAGAATGTGCAGGGCGTATTGGCCCTGGCCGATCAGACCGATGAGGAAATGGGAGGCTTTCAGTGTATTCCTTGGCTGTACCGCAACTATGACACTTGGAAAAAGGACCAGCCGGCGGACAGGGACCGCTTCCAGCCCAATCTGGAAGGCCTTCGGGACAAAATCGTTAAAGTGAAAATGGCCGCCGGAGACCTACTGATCTTCAACAGCACGGAGCCGCACGGCATAAGGCCCAATCGCTCCAAGGACAAGGTGCGCATGGCACAGTACATTTCCATGATGCCGGCAGAGGAAGACAACGAGGCCCTTAGGGACTGGCGCATACATTCCTGGAAAAATCGGGTGGCCCCAGAAGGCTATGCCTTTCCGGGAGATCCAAGAAACTGGGAACAGATCAAATACAACACTGCTGTCTTGAGTCCCTTGGGCAAAAAGCTGTTGGGGCTGGACAAATGGTAACAACGTATCTCCTTAATTTGGTTAAGTTGGTCCCATAATCCCTGCCCTGAGAATAAAATGGTATTTTTGCGCGCTTCAAAACAGCACGTAATGCGCAAGTACTTCAATCTTTTCGATTTTAAACAGAAGGTGAACTACAAGACCGAGATCCTTTCCGGTCTTACCGTGGCCCTTGCCCTGGTGCCAGAGGCCATTGCCTTTGCCCTAATCCCCGGGTTTTCTCCCCTTACCGGTCTTTACGCCGCTTTTGTCCTTTGTCTGGTGACCTCCATTTTTGGAGGACGGCCGGGAATGATCTCCGGGGCAACCGGGGCCGTGGCCGTAGTTTTCGTGGGCCTGATCCTGGAATTGAAACGCAATTTTCCGGACATTGCCCCCGAGACCATACTGAACTACGTCTTTGCAACCGTGATCATTGCCGGGCTGTTGCAGATCTTGGCGGGCGTGCTGCGCCTTGGAAAATTCATTCGCTTGGTGCCCCACCCGGTCATGTTCGGCTTTGTGAACGGCTTGGCCATTATCATCTTTATGGCCCAGTTCCCAAACTTTTACCAAAAGGGAACGGAAGAACTCTTGTCCTTTACGCCCTTTTCCGTGATGTTGGGACTTACGGTGCTCACCATGGCCATCATTTGGGGCCTGCCCAAGATCACCAATGCCGTGCCCTCTTCTTTGGTGGCCATTCTGGTGGTCTCCGCCATTGTCATTGGTTTCAACGTGGACACCCTTACCGTGGCCGATACCATGGGCGAGGGCGAGACCATAAAGGGAGGTTTTCCGCCCTTGTCCATTCCGCAGATTCCCATTACTTGGGAGACCTTCACCATTATTTTTCCCTATGCCGCCATTGTGGCGGGCGTGGGGCTGATCGAGAGCCTGCTCACCTTGAACATCATTGACGAGATCACGGATACCCGGGGCAGCGGCAATAGGGAGTGCGTGGCCCAGGGATCCGCCAATATCCTTTCCGGCTTTTTGTCCGGTATGGGCGGTTGCGCCATGATCGGCCAAAGTCTGATCAACACCTCTTCCGGGGCAAGGGCACGCTTGTCTGGCATTACGGCGGCGGTGATGCTGCTGGTCTTCATCATGTTTGGCAGCGGATTGATCGAACGCTTGCCCATGGCGGCCCTGGTGGGCCTTATGTTCATGGTGGCCATTGGCACCTTTGAGTGGGCCAGTTTCAGGACTTTTGGAAAAATGCCCAAGAGCGACGTGGTGGTCATGGTATTGGTTACCCTCATTACCGCGGTGACCCATAACCTGGCCGTGGCCGTGCTCCTGGGCGTGGTCATCTCTGCATTGGCCTACGCCTGGGAAAATGCCAAAAGGATCCGTGCCCGGAAATACGTTGATGAGCACGGCATAAAACACTATGAAATCTACGGACCACTGTTCTTTGGCTCCACCACCTTGTTCAACGAAAAGTTCGATGTGCCCAACGACCCCGAGGAGGTGATCATTGACTTTAAGGAAAGTAGGGTCTCGGACATGTCCGGCATAGAGGCGTTGAACAAGATCACCGAGCGTTACGCCAAGGTGGGCAAAAAGGTGCACCTGCGCCATTTGAGCAAGGACTGCATTAGACTGCTCAAAAATGCGGACAAGATCATTGATGTGAACGTTTTGGAGGATCCCACCTACAAAGTGGTGGTGGACCGCATCAGCCAAAAATAGGCAGGGATCGGGGCCAAGTTTTTGAACCTCTTCTTTTTTCGTCGTAATTTTAGAAAAACAAATGGTTATGGAGCGCAACGTGTTGGGAACTGAACTGCAGGAATGTTGCCAAAACCCAAAAACCGGGTTTTACAGGGACGGATTTTGCCGTACGGGAAACGAAGATGTGGGCACCCACGTGGTCTGCTCCATCATGACCGAGGAGTTTCTGGTGTACACCAAGGCCCAAGGCAATGACCTGAGCACCCCACTGCCCATGTACCAATTTCCGGGACTGCGGCCGGGCGATCATTGGTGTCTCTGCGCCAGTAGATGGAAACAGGCCTACTTGGCCGGAAAGGCACCCGAAGTGGTGCTGGAGGCCACCCACGAAAAGGCATTGGATTACGTGGATTTCCAATGGCTCTTGGAGCATAAGCATACGCCCGCCAAGGGGTGATATGGGCCTAAGAGGACGGCATTGATCATAGCCCACGGTTTAAACCGTGGGCTATGGGAAATCTACGGATAACCAAACCGTTTTAACGGTTTAAAAACGTGACGCTATGCCACACTCTCAATAAAATTTGGATTCACGCAATATGGTCCGCCAAGAATATGAGGAAAGGAGCAATCGGATATAAACAACACCATTCGTCCTGGTGAATCCAACCAAATTCCAATGCCCGGTCTTGACCTTAATTTACCGTAAGCAGGGCCGTGGCCTCGATCTCCACTTTCCAAGAATCCAGCCCCAAAATGGGCACGCCCACCAAGGTGCTGGCCGGCATATCGGTGTCACCGAGCAATATGTTCAGGGCAATCTTGAAAACCTATAGGAAGTGGTAAGAATCTATCACCCGTTATCCTGATATCATAAATTGTCATTTCAAAAACCTATTTTTACAAACCATCAATACAGACCGAATGAGCGATAAATTGGCCATAACTCTACCAAGTGGAGACCAAACAACTGAAAAGGCAGGTTCGCAGGAACATTGATCGGTTTCCAAAGGATTTTATGTTCGAGATCAACAAAGAGGAGTTCCAAAATTGGAGGAGCCAATTTGGCACCTCCAATGCATCAGACAAAATGGGTCTCCGATATGCCCCTATGGTGTTCACCGAACAAGGGGTCGCCATGCTATCGAGCGTACTCAACAGTCCAACGGCCATAAGGGTCAATATCCAGATCATAAGAGTGTTCACCAAGATTAGGGAAGTATTGACCGACAAGTTAAACCTAAAACTGGAAATCGAGGAGATCAAGAAGAAGCTCAGCAACCAGAGCAAGAACATTGAACTGGTTTTCAATTATCTTGACGAGCTTACCAAAAAGTTGGAGACACCGGAAAAGCCTCGGAACAAAATAGGCTACAAGAACTAGTCCCAAGGGAAAAAAATCCACACCGTTCATCCTTCACGGCTCACTCGATCTTTTTTTGTCCTTCCGTACCCAAAGGCCCATTGGGCTTTTTATGCGCCAAGCGCATTTGCAGCAGATTGTAGCGTGCTGGGCAACTCCGATCATCTGCGCCGTGGAGAAACCTGATGCATAAAAACCTACCCAAAGCAATTTACATAACGTTGTATTACGCCACCACCTGACCGCTCATAATAACGGGACGTAAAATTGCCCTCGCCCACACACTCAAAACTGAACCAAAATGGGCAAAAAAAGGCGTCACTCAAGATGTGTGCTCTTGGCAATAAAACGGATTAAGATTTACGATTTAGTTAACGGGAAGCACGGCCGTGGCCTCGATCTCCACTTTCCAGGAATCCAGCCCCAAAATGGGTACGCCCACCAAGGTGCTGGCCGGCATATCGGTGTCACCGAGCAGTTCCTTTCTCACGGCACGGAACACGGGCAGCATATCGGGCGAATAGTCCACCACATAGGTGTTGTACTTTACCACATCATCAAAACTGGCACCACTGTTTTCCAGGGTTTTCAAGAGTTTGCCCAGCGCATCCCTAAACTGGGCCTCAAAGGTGGGGCCTTCGCCCACTTGTCCCGAAATGTAGATGGTCTTGATGCCGTTGGCCTCCACAATGACGGCCTCGGAGTAGCCTTCCCTGGGATCCACGACCGTTTTTAACAGGGAGGTTCCGGTAGCTTCTTGGGGCGTAACTCGTTGGGGGGCTTCCTTACAGGCCATCAACAGAACAAAGAACAAAAGAAAGGTGTTTTTCATGGTGTAACCGTGTTTGCCGCGCCCATTGGGTACGCGCTGTGAATGATGTTGTTTTTACTAAGGTTGGTGCTACCACGAATGTTGTGGAAACGAAAATGGTTTTTGGCCAGACCAAGGATTTCAGAATGTAGCACGTAAGACCAAAAACACCTCCCATTACCAACACCCATAAAGTAAGTGGCCGTAATTTATGGAACTACAAATATAAAAACCTACGCCTTGGTCTTTCCGTCCTGGGTCAAAATTGTGAATCAGGATTTTTTGCCCACAAATGTAATGGCAAAACCCATCATTTGGGTTAAAAGGAAGGGCGCAGCCTAAAAAAAGCTGCCCGGCACCTACATTCCCTTGGCGTGGCGCAGTTCCATCCCCGTGGAAGAGCGCGGGACAAAACCTTCCCAAGTTTCCTCGTTGGAGTGCTGCGGAAGGCTCAGATATTTGCCGTAGTCCTGGTTTTTTAGGTGGATGCCCAAAAAGGCGCTTACAAAATGTTGGTTTATATTGTTTATTCTGCGCTGGTCCCAAGAAGGTTCGGCATAGCGGTAATATTCATCTATGTGCAATCCGGGCCGCAATGCCTCGGCCGGTGGTGGGTTCGGGGCCACGTTGTGCCTGGCGTTCAGGTAGGTGAGCAAGTAGCGATCGGCGTTCACACTGCCCTCATAAATGGCCTTCACCCCTTTTTCATAGCCCGAAATATCATCCTCGCTGCCGGCCACAAAAAAGGTGGGCACGGTAAGGCCCTTGAGTCCGTCCGCGTCCCAAATGCCCCTGGTCATGCCCCAGGGGGCAAAGGCCACAATGGCCTTGATGCGCGGATCCGATCCCCCTTGGTACGCCTCGTTGCCGGCCAGTAGCGGATTTATGGCCGTGCTGCCCCCGGTCATGCCGGCAAAAAACTGTCCCAGGCCAGCGCTGTAGCCGGCGCCGCCCACGTTGAGCACGCCATAACCGCCCATGGAATACCCTATGATGCCGGTATTGGACGTATCCATTATGCTGCCCAAGGGGTCGTTATCTCCCGATGCCTCCAAACGCGCCATGGCATCAACGGCGAAAGAGATGTCCTTGGCACGGTTCAATAAAGTACTGTGAAAGGCATTGGCATCCTTGAAAGTGGAATCTGTATGATCAAGGGCCAGTACCACATATCCTTTGGAGGCCAGGTTTTCCGTGAGGTAGGTCATGATATAGCGGCTGCCCACATATCCGTGGGAGACCACCACCAGGGGAAACTTCCCGTCTCCGGTGCTTGGTGGGGCGTCCCTATGGGCCCGGCCGTAAAACTGGAAGGGAACCAGGGGCCTAAGGCTGTCGCCCCGGGTGCCCATCACCTCTTTGTAGCTTTCCAGTTTGTCCTTGTGGGCACCAGCTTGGGCCGGGTACCAGATCTCTGCCCTGATGGGCCGATCGTACCGCACTTCCCTTTGGGGGGTGGAGTTCAAGATATCCAGTTGATCGGTGTGCACCAGGTCCAAGGTGCGGACACCAACGGCATAGGGTCCGCGGGCCGCCAGTTCTGGGGCGTCTGGCAGGGCATCACCGTACACAAAGGTGTCTTGCGCAAAGGTCGGGGCAAGGCATAAAAACAACCATAAAAAGAGCCATGGGCGTTGGGCCTTGTTATTATTTAAAAGTGACATATCGCAGCTGTTATCGTTGGTCTTTCAAGATAGCCATTTTTGGGCAATGCGTTGGGTTTTTCCAGTTTTTGGCAACCTCAATTTCCCCAGCATGCTTGTGCCACGGAAATTCTAGCAGCCGTCCGTACCGCATTGGTCGCCCTCAGAAATTGCTTTATTGGGGGCCAATGTGGCAAAAGCCTCCAAAAAGGCCTCTGGCGGTTGTGCCCCGCTGATGCCGTGGGTGCCGTTTATGATGAAAAAGGGCACCCCGGTGACCCCCATTTGCTGGTAATGCGCTATTTCCTGCTTTACGGCATAGGCCATTTCCCCATCGGCCATCACCTGCCTCGTTTTTTCTGGGCTCCAACCAAAATCGGCCATGATGTTTTCCAGTACATCGGGTTCGTTCAAGTGCTTTTTCTCCACAAAATAGGCAGACAGAAACCGCTCTTTGAGTGCTGCCTTGAACCCTTCCGCTCCGGCGGCGTTCAAGAGCTGGTGCAAGGGGAGGGTGTTCATGGCCCTTTGTTCCGGATTCCAGTTGAAATCGATGCCCACCGTCTTCCCAACCGATGTCAACCTGTTCAGCATGGCTTCGGTCTTATCGGCATCCCCAAATTTTTGGGCCAGATAATCAAAAAGGTTCAGGCCCTCTTTGGGCAATTGTGGGTTCAGCTCAAAAGGGTACCAACTCACTGTGATCGGGGTGCCTTTCCATTGGGACAGGGCTTTTTCCAGATTTCGTTTTCCAATATAGCACCAGGGACAGGCCACGTCAGAGACCACGGCCACCGTTAGGGTTTCTTCTTGCATCGTGTTTTTTTGTAAATGTCAAAATTAATCAAAAGGGGGCTAACCGCCAGCCTCGCAAAATATCTTTCAAGGGGAGGTGGGCAGGGCTCCTTTCCGGTGCTGCCACATCTATTTGGGCAGTACAGGTTTAGTACATCCAATATGATCTTCCAACTGTTTTGATCACCGGTACCGAAAAGGAACCCTGGGGCGGGCCCGCCCATACCGAAAGGCACGTTCGGGCGGGCCCGCCCGTAGCGCAAAGGAACATTCGGGCGGATGCCTCAATCGCAAAAGTCATGATTTTATGGGGCTTGGCCCACTCACTACGAAAGTCCAATACATCATCCGGGATAAAGCGATGTTAAAAAGGACCATCAACCTTTTTAAAAACAATAATTTTGTGGGGTGATGGAGAAAAAAAAGAAGAAATGGGACTACGGGAACGTGTTTTTGGGGATCTTTTTGATCCTGCTCCTGATCCCGCAGACCCGTACGCCGATCACCGTGGCCGTGAACCAATTGAAGATGATGGTCTTCTCCCCATCCGAGATGGATGCCAATGACCAACTTCAATTGGATGCCTTTGAATATCACGTGGCCGATCTATACGGAAACAGCCGTTCTTTTGGCATAGGCAAAGGAAGTCCTGTTTTCTTGGGCTACTGGGCCACCTGGTGCGGTCCCTGCATTGCAGAACTGCCCAGCATACAAGAGCTGCATGCAGATTATGGAGACCAAGTGCAGTTTGTGCTGCTTACCCAGGAAGCACCGGAGGTGGTGCGCGCATTCTTGGACAAAAGGGGGTTGGACCTCCCGGTGTTTTTTCCGCAAATGGATACGCCCAAAACACTCTATGAGAGCAGCATCCCCACCAACTATATCATTGATGGCCAGGGAACCGTACGGGTCAAGGAAACGGGGGCGGCCAACTGGAACAGCGGCAAAGTGCGCAAACTTTTGGACGGTATGCTAGGCAAACCGCTTTCAGCATGGTGAACCTATGCCCATTCGCGGATGCAATGCGCTTACAATTTTTTATCTTTGTGGGGGTTATGGATCACCATGACGAGACCGTTGCTTTCCCAAACCTCCCGCTTTCCGATGGAGCCATGACCATGCCTTAAAAATAAAAATGATGAGATACCTTTCCCTAAGTGCCGTATTGGTTTTTTTCTTGGCGTTCCAAAGTTGCCAGGAGGAAGCGCCCAAGCAAAACCCCCAAATGAAAAAAGTCATGGACATCCACGATGAGGTGATGCCAAAAATGGGTCATTTGGGCAGGTTGGTGGGCCAGTTAAAGCCCATGGCCGATTCCTTGGGGATGGATTCCCCCCACGGAAAAGCAATGCGCGACCTCCAAGATGCCAACACCACCATGATGGATTGGATGAGAGGTTTTGGCGATCGTTTTGGACCGGAAGAGATCATGAAGGGCAAGCCCTTGACCGAGGAAAAACAGGCTTGGTTGGATGAAGAGGAGGAAAAGGTAAAGGTGGTGAAGGAAAAAATAAACGGCAGCATTGCCCGTGCCGAAGCTCTTTTGAACGAAGGGGCCAACTGATGCTTGCCCCCTGTTTCCCGCACCAAAGTTGTTTATTGCCTTCCCGATTTTTAGGAATCTAAGGGAAAGCTCTGGGACCGCCGTTTTGTTGCCCCTTATGCTAATGGCTACCCAAAGGGCAGCCGGTCCAGGTCCACATTGCCACCGGAAATGATGACCCCCGTTTTTTTGGCCCTGTAGCGTTCCGGGTTTTCCTTGGCATCCCGCAGCAGGGCGGCCACGGTCACGGCGCTGGATGCCTCGATGACCATTTTCATGCGCTCCCATACCAGGCGCATGGCCAGCACAATTTCGTCTTCCGTGACCCGTACAATTTTTTCAACGTGTTGTTGTATGATGGGAAAATTCTTGTCGCCCAGTACCGTTTTCAATCCATCTGCGATGGTATCGGTACTGTCGTTGCCCTCTATTTTTCCGCTCAGCAGGGACCGGTAGGCATCGTCCACGGCAAAGGGTTCCCCGCCCAACACCCTGCAGTCCGTGCCCAAGTGGTGGGCCGCCAGGGCAGAACCGGCAATGAGCCCGCCACCGCCCACGGGGCAGAATATGGCCCGCAGTTGGGGCTGGGATTCCAAAAGTTCCACGGCCGCGGTACCTTGGCCCAAAATGACATCTTCATTGTTGGAGGGGTGCAGGAAGCTTGCCCCCGTTTTGGCCTTGATCTCCGCTGCCATACCTTCCCTGGCCTTCAGGTTGGGTTCGCACTCGTAAATGGTGCCGCCGTAGGCCTTGACCCCTTGCTTTTTGATCTTTGGTGCCGTTCGGGGCATGACAATGTGGGCCGGTACCCCCAAGGTTTGGGCCGCCAGTGCCAAGGCCTGGGCAAAATTCCCCGAGGAATGTGTTACCACCCCTTTTTTGCGCCGGGCTTTGGGCAGGCGCAAGATGGCGTGCGCGGCGCCCCGTATCTTGTAGGCACCGGCCCGCTGGAAGTTCTCGCACTTAAAGAAGACCTCGCCGCCCACCATGGCATTGATCTGCCGGGAAGTGAGCACGGGGGTGTTGTGCACATGCGGTGCTATGAGCCGGTGGCACTGCAAAAGGGCTTCTTGGGTCATTTTTTATGGTTTTATCGCCATTCCAGGGTTTCAATGATGTTCCGGACATCATTTTCCAGGTAGGTGGCTGCCGGTAAAATGGAATCGTAATTGGGTCGGGACTCAAAATAGATGGCCCCCGTCATGAAATGCTCGGTGCTGTCCGTGACAAAGAACTGGGACTGGGAGGCCGCATTCCCCTCTACCACAAAAAGGGAACCGTACACTTTTTTTTCCGGGTTTACATAAGGTTGTTCCATAATGTTGAATGCCTTTGCCGCATGTTCATAGCTCAGCTTTTTTGCGTCCCTGATGAGCGTCTCCAGGTCTTGGCCCACCTTTCTGTAGCTCAGGAAGATCGCGCCCTTCATTTCTGGATAGGAAATGGTGATCCCTTTGGGCCCGTTCATCTTGGCTTGGCCCACCGCATTGTACGAAAAGGCGAAATTCTCTGTTTCCAATGGGGCCAGTTTTCCCGCGGGGTAGTCCAGGCGCAACTGTGCCTTGGGCTTGGGCACCGGGGTTTCCTGGCATGCCGTGGCCAGTAGCAGCAAGCCCATCATCAACATAAAATAGCCTTTAGATTTCATGGGGCAGGGTTATTTTAATTCGCTTCAATCTTTTTTTGTCCAAACTTTCCACGATAAAGGTGTAGTTCTCAAAGCGCACTTTTTCCCCTCGCCTGGGAAAATTGCCGGCAATTTCCAGCACAAAGCCCGCTATGGTCTCAGACTCGCCCTTTCTTTCCTCAAAAAGGGATTCATCTTCCAGTTTTACCACCCGGTAAAAATCCTTGAGATTGGTTTTGCCATCAAAGACATAGTTGTGATCGTCCAATTTGGAGAAGACCAGGTCTTCGTCATCAAATTCATCGCTTATGTCGCCCACGATCTCTTCAATGATGTCTTCCAGGGTAACAATGCCGGAGGTGCCCCCATATTCATCGACCACCACGGCCAAGTGGTTCTTTTTTTCCTGGAACTCGTCCAAGAGGTCGTCCAATTTCTTGTTCTCGGGCACAAAATAGGGCTCTCGCAGCAGAGAGGTCCAGTTAAAGGATTTGCGCTCCAAATAGGGCAGCACGTCCTTTACGTAGAGCACTCCGGTAACTTGGTCCAAGTTTTCGGAATACACGGGAATGCGGGAGTACCCGTTGTTTTTGATCTCTTCCAGAACTTCCGGGAACTTGAGCTGGTCGTTCAGGGCAAAGACATCTATTCTGGGGCACATGACCTGTTTGGTGTCCGTGTTTCCGAAAGACACAATGCCCTCCAGTATCTTTTTCTCCTCTTTGGTGGTGTCCCCGTCCGTGGTGAGCTCCAGGGCCTGGGAGAGGTGGTTTACATTGAGGCTGGACTTTTCCCTGCCCAGCTTTTTGTGCAGAAAGAGCGTGCCCGACCGCATGGGCAGGCTCAGGGGCGAAAAGATAAAATCCAGCACGGCCAAGGGGTAGGCCATAAAATGCGAAAAGCTCAGCCGGTTCCTGTTGGCATAGACCTTGGGGAGGATCTCCCCGAACATGAGGATCAAAAAGGTGGCCACCACCACCTCCAACAAAAACCTCACGGAAATGAACTGGAAGAGTACTTGGTCCACGGAACGGAACAGGGTGTCGCCAATGGTGTTGAAGAGCAGCACAATGCCAATGTTAATGGTGTTGTTGGTGATCAAGATGGTGGCCAACAGCTTTTTGGGGCGTTCCAACAACCGTATGAGGATATTGCCCTTGGCGGTCTTGGTTTCGGCCACTTGTTTCAGTTCCGTTACGGAAAGGCCAAACAGGGCCACTTCGGAACCGGATATCATGGCAGAGCACAGTAGGAGCACCACCATGGCAATGATGTTGAATGTAAGGACACCGTCCAAAACCAGGGTAGGAGCGAGTGCTAAGAGGGGGTCAGGGTCCAATGTTGCCTATTTAGGGTCATGACTAGAAGGGAAGGTCCCCGTCCGGTCCGGGTTCGGATACCTGTGGGGCCTGTTTGGGTTCCGATGGGTTCTCTGGGGCGGCAGGTCGTGGCGCCGCTTGTTGCTGGGGCGCGGTAGGGGCTCCGGGCTCCGGGTTGTTCTTGGTGGAAAGGAAGGTAAATTCCTGAACGTGCACTTCCGTGGTATAACGGGTATTGCCATCCTCGCCCTGCCACTGTCTGTTCTTCAGGCGGCCCTCCACATAGACCTTGTCTCCCTTGCCCAAATATTTTTCACATATCTCCGCAGCCTTGTTGCGCACCACAATATTGTGCCAGTCCGTGTTGGTAACGCGTTCGCCGGTCTGCTTGTTGGTGTAGGTCTCATTGGTGGCCAAGGGAAAGCGGCCAATACAGCCGCCGCCCTCAAAATAGTGCATTTTGATCTCATCGCCCAAATGGCCAATTAGCATGACTTTGTTCAGTGTGCCGCTCATAATGGAAGTTTAGGTTCAAAAGTACTAAAATTTAAATGTTTTGATGAAGTCCGCGATCAAAACGGGCACGGGGTAGCGGTGCAGGTCTTCTCCTTTGATTTCGTTGGGCAGGGCCTCGTTGATGGGAACCGGCCAGAACTTGGTGTACAGGTGTTGGTGCGACAATTTGTGCACCACTTGCTTTTCGTTGTAGAGATGGGGTTGCGGCGTGTGCTTCACCGCAAGCACCTGCTTGGCCCCCAAGGCCACTTCGGGCTGTTGCAGTTCCCGGTCCGATTCCAGCAGCGGAAATTCCCACAGGCCCTGCCAAATGCCTTTTCCGGTGCGCTGCCGGAGCACGGTACGCATATGGCCATCGCCATCTTTTCTCACGGGAACGAGATAATTGAAATAACGTTTGCGCACCTTGTTCTTTTTGATCTTAACGGGCAGCACGCCCACTGTGCCATCCCTCAGGGCCACGCAGCCATCCTGCAGCGGGCACTTGGCACAATCGGGGTTTTTGGGCGTGCACTGCAGCGCCCCGAACTCCATCAGGCCCTGATTGTAGTCCCTGGCGTTCTCGCGGTCCATGACCTCTTGGGCCAAAGCGCGGAAATACTTGGTCCCGGCAGTACTGTTTATGGGCAGCTCCACCCCGTGGTACCTGGCCAGTACCCGGTACACGTTGCCGTCCAGCACAGCTTGGGCCTCGTTAAAGCAGATGGAGGCCACGGCACTGGCCGTATAATCCCCCACACCCTTTAGGGCCAAGAGCGATTTGTAGGTTTTGGGAAATTGGCCCCGGTGTTCATCCACCACCATTTTTGCGGCCGCATGGAGGTTCCTGGCCCGTGAATAATAGCCCAGGCCTTGCCACAGCTTCAAGACCTCTTCCTCGGTGGCCGCGGCCAAATGGCGCACCGTGGGAAAGGCGGCCACAAAGCGAAGGTAATAGGGCGTGCCCTGCGCCACCCGGGTCTGTTGCAAAATGATTTCGGACAACCAGATCCGGTAGGGGTCTTGTGTCTCCCGCCAAGGAAGTTTTCGCTTGTTCAGGGCATACCACGCCCCAATTTTTTTGTTAAAAGACATGCCCAAAAATACGAAGCCTTCCCAGAAGGCGTTGATGAACTTAAAATTAGCCCATTAGAAAGAAAGATTGAATTTAATTTATATATTTGCAAGCCTAAAAAACACAGAAATTCTAATTTAGTAAAATGACGAAAGCGGAAATTGTATCGAAGATCTCAGATAAGCTGGGAATGGAAAAAGGAGATGTGCAGGCAACGGTAGAATCTTTTATGGAGGAGGTAAAGACGTCATTGGAAAGTGGTGACAACGTATATTTGCGCGGTTTTGGCAGTTTTATCATCAAGACCAGGGCAGAGAAGACCGGAAGGAACATTTCCAAGAACACGACCATAAAAATCCCTGCGCACAACATTCCCGCCTTTAAACCGGCAAAGGTCTTCGTGGAGGGCGTAAAGAGCAATGTACAAGTTAAATAAATAATCTAAAAAGGAACTTTATGCCGAGTGGTAAGAAACGTAAGAGACATAAGGTAGCTACCCACAAGCGCAAAAAGCGTAGAAGAGCTAACCGACACAAGAATAAGAAAAAGTAGTTTTTTAACTACTTTTTCTTATTCTTGACGTTCTTTGACATAGGGGCCCTTGCAATGGGCTTCGGCAGATGGAACCACATCTGTTTCAATATTGTTTAATCCGTTTGCGGACCCATTTTATCCGGGTGCGTAAATACTAAATATATACAGGTGAATAGAGAATTAATCGTAAGATCAAATTCCGATGCCGTGGATTTTGCCCTGTTAAAGGACGGTAAACTGACCGAGCTGCACAAAGAGGAAGAGAACAACAACTTCTCCGTTGGCGATATTTTTTTGGCCAAGATAAGAAAACCCGTTACCGGGCTCAACGCGGCCTTTGTGAACGTAGGTTATGAAAAAGATGCCTTTTTGCACTATCACGATCTTGGGCCACAGCTCTCTTCCATGCTCAAGTTCATTAAGCAAGTGAGCACGGGAAAGTTAAAGGATTACGCCCTCAAGAATTTTCCTTTTGAGAAGGATATTGACAAGCACGGCGTGATCACCGATGTGATCAAGGCCAACCAGTCCCTTCTGGTACAGATCGTAAAGGAGCCCATTTCCACCAAAGGCCCCAGAATAAGTTCGGAACTGAGCTTTGCAGGCCGTTATTTGGTCATGGTGCCCTTCTCGGACCGTGTTTCGGTTTCCCAGAAAATTGGGAGCAACAAGGAAAAAGACCGTTTAAAACGTTTGGTAAAGAGCATTAAGCCCAAAGGGTTTGGCGTTATCATCAGAACGGTGGCAGAAGGCAAAAAAGTAGCGGAACTGGACAAAGATCTAGAGAATTTGCTGGATAAATGGACCGCCATGTGCGGCCAATTACAGCGTGCAAAAACACCCTCCAAAGTGCTTGTGGAAGTCAACAGGGCGTCATCCATCCTCAGGGATGTATTCAACGATTCCTTTACCGGGATTTTTGTGGATGACACCACCCTGCACCAGGAAATCAAGGACTATGTGGCAGAAATTGCCCCCGAGAAAGCATCCATAGTAAAACTTTATACGTCCAGGGTGCCCATTTTTGAAAAATTTGGCATTGAACGACAGATAAAGACCTCTTTTGGCAGAACGGCCACCATGAGCAGGGGCGCCTACTTGATCATAGAGCACACAGAGGCCCTGCACGTCATTGACGTGAACAGTGGCAACCGTTCCAACAAGGCCAAGAACCAAGAGGATACGGCTTTGGAAGTGAACCTTCTGGCAGCGACCGAAATAGCCCGGCAACTCCGTTTGCGGGACATGGGCGGCATCATTGTGGTAGATTTCATAGACATGGGCAAGCCCCAGCACAGAAAAAAGCTTTTTGAGCATCTCAGGGACGAGATGAAGGACGATCGCGCAAAGCACAAAATATTACCGCCGAGTAAATTTGGACTCATCCAGATTACAAGGCAAAGGGTACGACCCGAAATGAACATAAAAACAACGGAGGAGCACCCCAACCAGAAAGGGGCAGAAGTGGAAGCGCCCATTGTTTTGATAGACAAGATAAACGTGGATCTGGAGCGGCTTTTAAAAGGCCCCGCCAGGGACAACACCATCATTCTTAACATACACCCGTTCATTGCGGCGTACATTACAAGGGGTTTTCCCTCCATCCGCACCAAATGGTTCTTGGAGCACAAGAGGTGGATAAAAATCCAACCCAGGGACGCCTACACGTACCTGGAATACCGTTTTAAGAACAAAGACGGAAAGACCATTTATTGAGTGTCCCATCTTCTAGGGACATTCCATTTATGGAAAGATACCTTAAAAAGCGACCCAACTGGGTCGCTTTTTTTTTTGGATAAAAATCAAGGTATCCATCTGGGGGTAAATCCTTCATCCTTGCGCAAAAGGCTTTAACCCAAATTATGTATTGGAACTTCGTTATGAAGCTTCGAGATACAATGAATACTCGGGTTACATCGATTTTAGCATGGCACCGCTAGGGTTACATTGCAAAAAGTAGCGCAGCGGCAGTATTCGCCGTAGCTCGGGGCTGTAATAGATTTTCTAGTGCTATTTTGGGTTTAACGCTCCCTTTTTTTGGATCCGGTTCATCTTTCGTTTTGTGCTCCTGCGCCAGTATGAAGGCGTAAAGCGCAGGGCGTATGGCCTTAGATGGTCTGTTTTTAGTCGCCTTTGGGCGAAGTTGAAACCTATGTATGGCTAGTGCCCAACGTTCTGTGCAGTTTGGTCAATGGGAGGTATTGACCTGTGCATTTCAAATAGCTGTCACCATGGAACGGGGGTGTGCCAAGTGCTCCAAAAAAGCGAAAAGTGCTGCATGGCGAACCAAGCGATCAAAAAAACACCTATATTCATTCACCAAACCAAACCAAGCAGACCTAACGTGAAATGAGCCATAACAAACCTTGATGCCCACCGAAATCGCAGATTCAAGAGCGCCTTGTTCACAAAGGGGCAAGCTTGTGAGCACATGTTTGTTGGCTAATTGCACTCGCCTGAACCGGAACGGGCAGGCCTGACCCATAAAACCAATAAAAACCAACCGATGAAAGAGTATAAAGTGGCTTCCTTCCTTCTGTATTCAAAATTGACGCTGGACAGCAAGCATATTTTGAACGATTCCACCGAGCGTATTCAAGAACTTTTGGACGAGCACGCCGCCCAAGGCTGGTCCCTGGTCTCCACCGATGCCTCAAAATTTGGATACGCCATGTACTATTACCTCTATTTTCAGCGAACACGTTAAGGGCATGGACAATGAACAAGGGCAATTGATGGTGTTCTCGCAGTGTAGAAACTGCAGCACCCAAATGACGGAAGTTTCCAGTTTTTGCGCCTGCTGTGGTGCAAAAGTGATCCGCGAGCGCATTACGGTAAAAGGCCTATTGGCCAATGTGGCCCAGACCGTTTTGGGTTGGGACAACACCTATTTTGTTACCATAAGGCACATGTTGGCCAAGCCCGGGGTGTTGCTGCGCGCCTATATGGAGGGCACCCGAAAAAGATACATGAACCCCTTTTCCTTTCTGCTCATTGGCATGACCCTGGCCATATTCACCTTCAATTCTTTTGATGAGCACTTTGTGCGGATGAACCAAGATGTTCAAAAAAGCCAGATGGAGTGGATGGCTGAAACCCTTGGGGGGCCGTATGCCTCGGCCGAGTTCCAAGAGGAGCAGCTGGCGGACAGTGAGAGTGCCATACGATTTCAATTGAAATACTTTAACCTGCTCACCGTGCTGCTGTTGCCCCTTTATACCTACCTCGCTTTTTTGGTCTATGGCCGGCCCTATAATTTTGCGGAGCACCTGGTGGTGAACAGCTATGTGCAAGGGGTGAGCTTCTTGAGCATTACCTTGTTCTTCATGCTGAGTTTGGTGACCCATCCGTTCGTTTACATGGTCAATTTCCTCTTTTTGGTATGGCTGTACACCTATGCCTACGGCAAGCTTTATAACTTGTCCCTGGGGCAGTCCCTGCTCAAGGTGTTTGTGTTCTTGGCCCTGCTGTTGGTTTTCATCATGGGCATCGCCGTCATTTCTGTTGCGGCCGGTTTTCTTATCGGTTATTTAGGGTAGCGGAATGTACAGCACAGCTATACAGTGCTTGGCTGCTGTATTTGGATTGATGATGTAGGCTGTGGATTAACCCAGATTTTGCATTGGAAGTTCCCCGCCCGAAACGGAACGGGCAGGTATTACGGCTGCAAATCCCTTCAAAATCAATCGTTGCACTGACTTTTGCTCACTCACCATAGCGGTGGCTACCCGCCCGTACCGAATGGCACGTTCGGGCGGGCCCGCCCGACTGAGTCATTCAGGCGGGCGCCTCAATCGTAAAAGTCTTGATTTTATTGGGCTTTACACCCTGATAACGTAAGTCCAGTGCATCATCTGGGTTAAACGGTAGGTTTGCAGGGTTGGTAAATCAATGCTGTTCTCAACCAAAGCTGTAATGTACTGGCGCTACATTCAATTTTGCGTATGAATTGCCGAATGGTTACCCAAGCCATGGCAATACAGATGTCCTCCCTTGCTGCCATTTCCTATCTTTGTTTGGAGATGGTACCAACGCCCATCCGAGGACAGATCACTATGCAGCACAAGCACTACACGGTTCAGGAAGCCACTAAAAAAATGGAGCATTTTTGCGCCTACCAAGAGCGATGCCATAAAGAAGTGGTGGCCAAACTGAAAACCATGGGGATGATTCCCTTGGCGGTGGACCAGATCATGGGGCACCTTATCCAGGGGAACTACCTCAATGAAGAACGCTTTGCCCAAAGCTATGCCCGCGGCAAGCACAGAATAAAAAAATGGGGCAGAAAGCGCATTGAGCGGGAACTGAGGCAAAGGGACATCTCTGCCTACAATGTGCGCAGGGCCCTGCAGGAAATCCCGGAGGACACCTATCTGCAAACCTTGGAAGCACTGGCGCTCAAGAAATGGGAGCAGCTGGGCAAGGGCAACGTGCAGGCCAGAAAAAGAAAATTATCCCAATACCTCCTGTACCGGGGCTGGGAGCCCCATTTGGTGTACGATCTTGCCCACAGGCTCGGGGCTAAAGGTTAAAGCTCACCCCCAAACTAAAGAGAAATTGGTTCAGTAGTTCCTCTGCAGGGCTTACTATATCTGTCTTGTAGCGGGCTATGGGCGCGCCAATCTCAGTGTAAACACCAAAACCGTCCGAAAAGAAGTAGCGGGCGCCCAAGTGCCCCCCAAAATTCTTTAGCCCCAAGCTCAGGCCTGGATAAAGGTCAAAGTTGCCGCCGTTGTCGATCACATTGGCCAAATTGGCATTGAGGCGCACACGCAGATCAAAACGTTCCGTGAAATCGGCATTGAGGCTTTCCTTTACCCCGAGCACGTAAGAAGACCAAACACCTACGGAAAGGTTGGGCCCCACGCCATAGTCATAGGAGGCCACGATACCGGACCCGTTCTCCTGGAAGTTGGCCCCCAATTGAAATTTTACGTCCCCTTTGCCGTCAAAGGCCTGGCCTGTGGCGGTCCAAGCACTGCCCAGCATCGCTGCGACAAAGAACAAGTAGAGCTTCATGGTTTTCATAGTCAAGTGTTTTTAGGGTTAATGTTGGGGCAAAGATATTGAAATCATGAGAGGCCCCTTTGTTTTTCCGTGCGCAAAATGGCCTGTTCGTTCTTATGGTCTATCCACGCCTGTCCTTTCAGTTTTCGCATCAGCACATCGTAGTGGCGCATGATGGCCACATTGTAAACGGCCTTGGCCAGATGCCTCGGGTTTTTGGCCATGCTTCTAAGGCTCATGGAAAAGCCAGGGGTAAGGTACTTCATATAGTGCCAGTAACCTTCAGGCATGTACAGCACCTCCCCGTGCCCCAAATGGGTTACATATCCTTTGGCACGTTTCAGGGCCGGCCATTTGTCGTAGTCTGGATTGGAGAAGTCAATGCTCTCATGGGTGATCAGTGAGTGGGGCACTTTATAGAGGTGGGGTGTTTGTTCCTGTGAAAAGAGGATGCATTTTTTTTTGCCCTCAAAATGAAAATGGAAGATGTTGCCCAGGTCAATATCGTAGTGCATGAAGGTGTGGGAGTCCCTTCCTCCAAAAAAAAGCATGGGCAGCCCCTTCATGAACCGTAGGCCCATATCCGGATAGGAAAAATCCTGTTGCAGCTGGGGCACTTCCTTGAGCACGTTCCATAGAAAAATGCGGTATTTGGTGGGTTCTTTCTTCAACAGCGCCACATAATCGCGCATTTTCATCGTGGCATGGGGCTCGTTGAAACCGTCCTTGTGCTGCACGGGCCTATCGTCGTAGAGCGGCACTTGCTTGTCTCCGGCCACCTGGGCCATATAGTCCAAGTTCCATTTGTGGTGGGCAGGCCAATCCACAACGCCCTTTTCCAGAACAACGGGACGCTGCGGACGGTAATATTGCTCAATGAACGCCGTTTTGGTCAAGGCTTTTTCCCTTGGAATCTCTGTTAACGTCAAGACCTGTTCTTTTTAGCTGTTGTACACTGCCCGTAGGCGACATGGCCCAGGCATTTGGAACATCTTTAAATGGGTTTGGCCTTCTGCTTGGCCGCCTCGTTTCTTGGAATACTGTGCCCCGGCCGTGTCCATTTGGGCTTCTCGCCCTGGGGAGCGTACTTGGAGTCCGCTGCCTCCACGGTTTTGGGCTGGGATATTTTGGTGAACGGTTTTTGGGGTTTCAGTCCCAACAGGGCAAACATGTCCATGTCCTCGTTCACATCGGGGTTCGGGGTGGTCAATAACTTGTCTCCGGCAAAAATGGAGTTGGCGCCCGCGAAAAAGCACATGGCCTGTCCTTCACGGTTCATTTGGGTGCGGCCCGCCGATAGGCGCACTTGGGTCTCCGGCATCACAATGCGCGTGGTGGCCACCATACGGATCATTTCCCAAATGGGAATGGGCTCCATATCTTCCATTGGGGTGCCCTCTACCGCCACCAGGGCGTTGATCGGCACGGATTCCGGTTGTGGGTTCAGCGAGGACAGGGCCACGAGCATGCCCGCCCTGTCTTCCAGGGCCTCCCCCATGCCTATGATGCCCCCGCTACAAACGGTGACATTGCTCTTTCTTACATTGTCAATGGTTTCCAAGCGGTCCTCGAAGGCACGGGTGGAAATGACATCCTTGTAATAGTCCTCTGAAGTGTCCAAGTTGTGGTTGTAGGCATACAGCCCGGCCTCTGCCAACCGTTTGGCCTGGTTCTCCGTGACCATTCCCAGGGTGCAGCAGACCTCCATCTCCAGCTTGTTTATGGTGCGCACCATTTCCAGTACCCGATCAAATTCCGGACCGTCCTTTACGTTGCGCCAGGCGGCACCCATGCACACCCGCGAGCTTCCGGAGGCTTTGGCCCTCAGGGCCTGTGCCTTTACCTGGGCCACGGTCATCAGGTCGTTGCCCTCAATATCCGTATGGTAGCGGGCCGCTTGTGGGCAGTAGCCGCAGTCTTCCGGGCAACCGCCCGTTTTTATGGAGAGCAGGGTGCTCACTTGCACGGTGTTGGGGTCATGGTGCTCCCGGTGCACGGTGGCGGCCTCGTAAAGGAGTTCCATCAAGGGCTTGTTGTAGATGGACAGTATTTCTTCCTTGGTCCAATTGTGTCGTGCTTTGATCATTTTTGTTGGGTTGTATGGAGCATCAAAAATAGCTGAAATGAATTTAAAAATACAATTACGGGGACGGAATACCGTGCCGTGCCGCATATTCTTTGGCGGGCGCACCGTCCGTTGGGGCACAGGGCCCGGACGCAACGGACCTAGGCCCGCTCCAGCAGGATGCTCACGGCATTTCCTCCAAAACCCACAGCGTTCACCATGATGCGCTCCAGCCGCTGTGGTTGTCCCTGCTCCGGAACAAAGGGCACGGGCACGGCGCGCTGTTGTTGCAGCATGCACAGGGCCAGCTCAAGGCTCAACATCCCGGAGGCGCCAAAGGTGTGCCCCAGTTTCCATTTGTTGCCGGTCATATAGGGCTTTTTGGTCCCAAACACCTTGTTTATGGCCCCCAGTTCGGACAGATCTCCCTTTATGGTGCCCGGGGCGTGCATGACAATGGCGTCCACATCCTCGGCGGAAGATTTTCCCAGGGCCATCTTCATGGCCCGTTGAAAACAGACGGCGTCGGTGGACAGGGATACGTTGTGCTGCAGGGGCTCCGTGGCATAGCCCACGCCAACAATGTGGGCCAGGGCCTTTGCCGCCCCTTGCGGTTCCAGGCAGGCCATTGCCGCGCCCTCTCCCAAGATCATGGTGTTTTTTGTTTTGGCAAGGTCCAGGCTACGGCAGGGATAGTGGTGTGCCGGTCCGGCCTCGGGAGGGTGCTCCGCGTATATTTTCAGGGCCCGCATCTGGGCCACCGTAAATCCGGTCAGGGGAGCTTCACTGCCGCCCACCAAGAATTTTTGGCACATGCCGCTCTGTAGCCATGCAACTCCGTTCAGTACGGAATGCAGCGCGGTGGAGCAGGTGATGGAATGGGAGATGTCCGGGCCCTGGGTGCCCAGGTCATGCGCCACCCAAGAGGAGATGTTGCCCAAGGTGGTGGTGGGCGATGCCAAGGTGGGCGTATGGCCTTTTTCCAGAAAAGCGGCGTGGTATCTTTCAAATAGGGAAGTGGCCCCACGGGAAGAGCCAATGTTCACCCCAAAGGCGTCCTTGGGGCTCCAACCGGCGTCACTCACGGCCTTCCTGGCGGTATAAATGGCGAAGAGAACGCTATCATCCAAGGTCTTGTACTTGGGCTCGGAGGTCTTGAGCGCCGCTATGCCCTTTTTGAGGTCTTTGGGCAAAGGGGCCACGAGGGCGGTGTTGCCGCCAAATGTCATGGGAGCAAAAAAATGGCTGTCCCGGCCGTAGTTTTCCCATATTTGTGAAGGTTCGTCTCCCAGTGGCGAGATGGAGCGCAATGCGGTAATGGCTATTTTTTCTTTCAAAGCAGCGGTTACAAGGTGTGCAAAAGTTCCCAGATGGCGTCGTAGATCTTTTCCAGTTGGGCATTGGTGATCACATAGGGCGGCAAAACGTACACGGTATTGCCCAAGGGTCTCAGCACAATGCCGCGTTCCATAAAAAACCGGTACAGCCGATCCCGGAGACTGCCGTAGCGGGCCATGGACATGTTCAGGTCCAGGGCCATGATCACGCCCATGCTCCGGGCATTGGTTACCTTGGGGTGCCCCTGTACCTTGGCCACAAAGGCCCTATGGGCTTTTTCCAAATAGGCGCGCCGCTCCAGAATGGGGGCAGATTCCAGAAGGTCCAATCCGGCAAGGGCGGCCGCACAGCCCATGGGGTGGGCACTGTAGGTATGGGCGTGGAAGAACCCCTTGGCCACCTCGGTGCTCAGAAAACGGTTGTACACCGCTTGGGTGCAACTGGTAATGCTCAGCGGGAACATGCCCGCCGTCAGGGCCTTGCTCAGGCAAATGATGTCGGGCAAGTGGGCCATGTTCTCAGAGGCAAAATGCTTTCCGGTCTTGCCAAAACCGGTCATGATCTCGTCCGCAATGCAGAGAATGTCGGCTTCCTTGCACAGCCCCAAAAGCGCATTGAGCCCGGGGGCACTGTGAAATTTCATCCCTGCCGCGCCCTGAACCAAGGGTTCGTACACAAAGGCCGCGCACGCGTTATGGGCAATTACGGACCGCAATTGGGCGGATACCTCTTCCATGTTCTCTTCCGTTGGGGTGGGAATACGGATCACCTTCAACAGAAAATCTTCAAAGGGGCCATTATAGGAAGAAAGCCCCGAGGCACTCATGGCACCGAAGGTATCTCCGTGAAACCCGTTTTCAAAGGCAATGAGCGTGTCCCGTTTTTCCCCGTTGTTGTGATGATACTGTAGGGCCATTTTTATGGCGGCCTCCACAGCGGTGGAGCCGTTGTCGTTAAAAAAGAGCTTCTCCTGGTTCTGGGGCAATAGTCCCACGAGCCTTTCGGCCAGGTTCACTGCGGGGGCATGGGTAAACCCACTGAAGAGCACAAAGTCCAAGGTTTTCATTTGCTCGGAAATGGCCTGGACAAGGTGTTCGTTGCCGTGCCCGTACATACAGGTGTACCAAGAGGCAATGCCGTCTATGTACTCCTTTCCATCCTCGTCCCACAACAGGGCCCCCTTTGCCTTGACAATGCCCAAGGCGGGCGCCGCCGTTTGGTGCTGTGTGAGCGTATGCCAAAGGTGACCCTGGTCTCTGAGGGAAAGATTTTTGGTGTCCGTGGCGTCCATGTGCTAAGGTATTTCTCTATCTTGCAAAGGTGCTAATTTTTTAAACGTTTACCTGCAATGCAATGGGCTTTTCCTTATTCCACAACTGGTCCGGGAACCGCAATGGGGCTCCTTGGTGCTTTGCCTTTTGGCCTGGGGTCCTTTGTAAGGGCTACTGGGCGTTATTGCTCTTATTTTTTATAAATGGATAGCTATCATCTGGCCATTGTCATTCCCTGTTACAATGAATATGACAGGTTGGAGGTCTCGCACATCAGCGAGTTTTTGGACGTGAACACGGACACGGCCATCTGCTTTGTGGACGATGCTTCCAACGATGGCACCGCAACGCATTTGGAGGCCCTTTGCACGGCCTATCCCAACAGGGTCCAGGCGCTAAGCAATGCCAAAAACCTGGGGAAGGCGGCTTCGGTGCGCAAAGGGGTGCTGCACTGTTCAGAACAGCGGCTCGCCCACAACTACGCCTATCTGGATGCCGATTTTGCCGTGTCCCTGACCGAGTGCCGTTCCCTGCTCCATCATTTGCAAGGAGAAAAGCAATTCGTGTTCGCTTCCCGCATTTTAAAGGTGGGCTCCGTGGTGGAGCGCAAGTTTTCCCGATTTTTGTTCGGGCGCGTCATTGCCACCTTTATTTCCAATATCCTGGACATCAAGGTGTACGATACCCAGTGTGGGTGCAAAGTGTTTGGTGCGGGCACGGTACCGATACTGTTCAAGGAGGCCTTTATTTCAAAATGGTTGTTTGATGTGGAGCTGTTCAGCCGATTGCTGTGCGCCCACGGCAAGGAAAGGGCCTTGGAGGTCATGGATGAGATTCCGGTGAGGAGATGGGTGGACAAAGGGGAGTCCAAGGTAAAAATGACCTATGTGTTCCGACTGTGGTACGATCTGTACGCGATCAGAAAAACGCACCGGGCCAACTATGCCCAAGTTGTTGGTCCGCACCCGGCCGAAGACACCAATGCCCCCGACGAGTAATGGAAAAGAGCACTTCTTTTATCTGGCGTTTACAGGACCGATTTGGCAACAGGGCCATTTTCTTGCTGCTGCTGCTGATTTCCTTCCTGTTCCGGTTGCCCTTTTTCTTTAGGGACTATGTAGATCGGGATGAGAGCACTTTTATCCTTGTGGGACAATCTTGGGTGGACGGCCATTTGCCCTATACCGAACTTTGGGACATTAAACCGCCCTTGCTCTTCTTTTTCTTTGCGGGCATCATCTCCGTTTTTGGCAAGAGTTTTTTTGCCATCAGAGCCGTGGGCGCCCTGCTGGTGGCCACTACCGCTTTCTTCACCTATAAATTGGGCACAAAGGTAGCTTCCAAAAGAACGGCCTTGGTCCTGGGCGTGGCCTGTGTGGCACTGCAGAGCTTGTTCGGGAGCATTCAGGGGGTCATGTCAGAGCATGTGGGCATGGTCTTCTTGGTTCCGGCCATCTACATTATGGTTACCAGAAAGACCTGGCCCTGGCTGGCCCTGGCCGGACTGTTCATGGGCATCTCCTTGATGGTAAAGCTGAACATGGCCTACACGGTGCTGTTCCTGGGCCTTTATTTGATCTATCGGTTTGCGTTGGAAAAACGCTTGGCCAAGAATTTGGCGGGCATTCTGGCGTACGGATGCGCTATCCTTTTGGTCATTGCCCTCACTTGCCTGCCCTATTATTTGGAGGGGCTCCAGGCCCTTTGGTGGAAATCCGTGGTCCAGGCGCCGTTGGACTATGCCTCCGCGAGGCGGGCCTCCGTTCTCAACATGTTGCCCTGGTTCCTTTCCCTGTCCGGGTTCTTCTATTTGGCCTGGCGCAAAAAGTGGTTGGATGTCAAGAACCCCAGTATCCAGTTGTTACTGGTGGCCTTGATCGGCGTCATGTACTCTTTTTTCAAGGGAGGGCGCATCAACAGTCATTATTTGATACAGCTGTACCCCGTGCTGTTGGTCCTGGTGGGTGCCGTGGTGGGCCAAATGCCTTTTTTTAAGACCTTTGTCATGAAAAGGGCGTATTGGTGGTTGTTGTTGTTGGTGCCCATGGAGAGTTATCTGGAGTACGTTAACATTGCCAAGCACAAACTGGAACGCGGCAGCTTTTACAACGGTGAGGGCATCACCGTTCCCAACTACCTCCAAAGCAACGGATTGGATAGTGAGAACATCCTTTTTTTGGGCTACCACATAGGGTATTGGGTGTTGGGGGAAAACCCGCCCACCAAAGCCGCCACGCACCCCAGCAACATTGGCAAACCGGAAATGTTCGCGGCCTATGACAACCCCAGAAAGACCGCTATGGAAGAGTTGCGGCACATCATGGAGGTGGTGGTGCCCAACACCGTGGTGATCCGTAAGAACCGCTCTATCTTCGATCCTGAGCTCGTGGCCGAGAACGCGTACATCAATGCACGTTTAAAAAGTCATTATGCCCCCCCTATCACAGTGGACAAGGCCGAGGTTTTCAGGTTGAAGAAAAGGCCTTAGGAGGGTGGCCCGTTTATTTGGGATAGGTTTCCAAGAGCTGGGCCTGCCGGGTCACGGCCTGCTTAAACTCCGTCTTGAGCGATTGCACCAGCTGGGCCACGGGCAGGGTGTCATGGATCAGGGCCGATCCCTGACCGGCAGACCAAATGGTCTTCCACGCCTTGGCCTCGGTGTCCAATTCCTTTCCAAAGTCGATCTTGGTGTCTTTTTTAAGGTCTTCCTCTGTGATGCCCGCCGCCTTTAGGCTGGCACCCAGAAAGTTGGCGTGCACGCCAGAAATGGCGGCGGTATAGACCACGTCACTGGCCCCGGCCTCAATGATCATGTCCTTGTATTCCTGGGTGGCCTTGCTCTCATCGGTATTTATGAACCGGGTGCCCATATAGGCCAGATCGGCCCCCATCTGCATGGCAGAGGCTATGTCCTGCCCCGTGCTGATGCATCCAGAAAGGATAATGGTCTTGTGAAAAAAGGCTTTTATCTCTGCCACCAAGGTCATTGGGTTTATGGTGCCCGCGTGCCCACCGGCTCCCGCGGCCACAAGGATCAGGCCGTCCACGCCGGCTTCCGCAGCTTTTTCGGCATGCCTTTTCTTAATGATATCGTGAAACACCAGTCCGCCATAACTGTGAATGGCATCCACCACCATGGACACGGCCCCCAGGGAGGTAATGACAATGGGCACTTGGTGCTTTACGCACAGTTTCACATCGGCCTCCAGCCTGGGGTTGGTGGGGTGCACAATGAGGTTTACCCCAAATGGCGCCGCCTTTTGTCCGGTTTCCTTTTCAAAATTGGACAGGGCGGTCTTTATCTCGATCAACCAGGCCTCAAAACCTTCGCTGGTGCGTTGGTTCAATGCGGGAAAGCTGCCCACAATGCCGTTCTTGCAGCACTCAATGACCAATTGGGGCCCTGAGATCAGGAACATGGGGGCGGCAATGGCCGGAAGGGATAGTTCGTTTATGAATTGGGGCTTGGTGTCCATAGGGTCTGTTTGTTTAGGGGGGATGGATTGCTGAAATCCAAAGCTAGGGTATTTTTTTGAAGTATTATGCATGCATAGTAAAAAAATCGCCTCCAAGGATGATGCAACTCAGGGGGTCGGGACTTGGAAGATAGCATTGAAACTGGTTGAAAAGATGGGATGGGGAAAAGCACTTGCATCAAAACCAACAATGGCATCTTTGTATGTTTAGGGGTCCATCAACAAGATACCATCCCCAGAAAAAACAAAGGCAACATCTTAGCTGTGCCGCCGCCCCATTCTGGGCTTTCGGCTGGCCAGGTACACCCCCAACAACACCAGCCCCGCGGCCACCATTTTTACCGTGCCAAGGGTATCCTGTCCGCTGAGCACGGCAAAGACCATCCCGATCAGGGGCTGTACATAGACAAAGGCGCTCAGGGTGGAGGCCCGTAACTGGGAAAGGGCAAAAACATTGAAGAGGTAGGTGAGAAAGGTGGTGCCCACCACCACAAAAACAATGCGCCACAGGGCATCAAAGGGCAGCGCGGGCCAGTTGATCTGCACAAATTCACCATACCCAAAGGGTAGGCAGATCAGAATGCCCAGGGAAAACAGCCACTTCATAAAAGTAAAGGGGTGGTATTTGTCCGTGAGGGTCTTGACCACAATGAGGTAACTGCCATAGAAGATGGAATTGGCAAAAATGTAGAGGTTGCCCAAGGGCACGTTGGGGGCGTCCACCCGTTGTTCGGCACCGAAAACAATGAGGCCCACAGCTCCGAGTAGGCCTATGGTAACACCGGTGAATTTCCGTGGCCCAATGCGTTCCTTGATGAGAACGGCGGAGAGCAGCACCACGATAATGGGGGTAATGGTAATGAGCACCGCACTGTTTATGGGCGTGGAGAGGTCCAAGCCCTTAAAAAAGGCCAACATGTTGAGCCCCATGCCAAGGAAGGCACAGAGCAAGATGCGCAGGTAATCTTTTTTGGCGATCCGTTCCTTGGGGCCAAGGAAAGATATGGCCCAAAAGAGCAGGGCCGCCCCAATGACCCTGACCATGATAAAACCGTAGGGCTGTACATAATGGGGCATGGCCCCTTTGGCAATGGTGTGGTTAAGGCCGTAGATGGTGGTGGCCCCTAGGGCGGCGGCAATGGCCAGGGTGCGCTTGCTCACGGATGTATGGCCGCTTTGGCCGCAGCCACCTCCTTCTTGCTGTTGCCAATAAAAATCCGATCGTTGAGCACCAACACCGGTCTCTTTAAAAAGGTGTAGTGGTCCAAAATGGCGTTTTTGTAATCGGTGTCGGTAAGTTCCCTTTGGTGCATGTTGCGTTCGCGAAAGAGCCTGGCCCGTTTGCTGAACAGTGCTTCATAACCCGTTGTCAAGGCCCGCATGCCCTCTAACTGTTCGGGGGTAAGTGCATTGGTTTTTATGTCCTGCAGCTCAAAGTCGTCCAGGGGCTCCAGTTCCTTTAGGATCCTTTGGCAGGTGTTGCAACTGCCCAGGTGGTAGATTTTTTTCATCATTGAACATACTTTAGGGCACAAAGAAACCCAATTCCCGGTAATTACCCTATTTTTGATGGCCAACCAACACCCTTTTTCCTTGAAAAACATACTGGAATTTACCCGACAGCACCGAAAGAATCTTCTAAACGTTTTGGACCATACCGATCAGGCCATGCTCCATAAAGTGCCCAAGGGCTACAACAACAACATCTGGTGGAACGTGGCCCATACCGTGGTTACCCAACAGCTGTTGGTCCATAAGCTCAGTGGATTGCCCATGCAGGTGTCCAGTGCTTTGGTGGAGCGCTATAAAAAAGGGACATTTCCGCAGCAGGAGGTGTCTTCTGAAGAGATTGAAAACGTAAGGGAGCTTTTGCTCACCACCTTGGACTGGACCGAGACCGGTCTGGCCAAAGGACAATTTACCCATTTCACGCCCTATACCACCAGTGCAAGGGTTACCCTGACCTCTGTGGAGGATGCCGTGTGCTTCAACCTGTTCCATGAAGGCCTGCACTTGGGCAGTATTTTGGCCTTGCGCAAGGCCTTGGGAATTTAGGACGCGGCGCCTATGGACAAATAGGGCAGGCACACTTCCAGGGGAAGGGTAAGCACAATGGGCCCGTCTGCAAACGCGGCAATTTCATAAGGGGCGTAGTACAATTGTAGCCCCTCTTCCGTAAAGCCCATGTTCTGCGGCAAACGAAAGACATTGTTTTCAAACATCAGCCCCGTGCTGTTAATGGGGGCATCGGGGGCTATCTGTTGTTGCGCCCGGAATCTTTGCTCCACAAAGGCCGTAAAACCCGGGAGGTCCGAGATGAGGTCGGCAGGCTCCAGTTCCACCTCCTTTTCTTTGTCAAAGTTCATAAAGATCACCTCTCCGTAGCCGTGCGCGCCGCCGGTGTAGATGTAGGTGTTTAGCTGTATGGTCATTACCCTGGCGTCCTCATAGGCCAGGTTGCCCTCAATGCTGGCTTCCCAGGGCATGGCCGTTTGCATGATCTTGGTCTCCAGTTGGCGCTGCCCCTCCAAGAAGGACTGGGCGGCACTCTCCAGATCGGTCACTGCGAGGCTGTCATCAAAATGTAACATGGAAATGATGGTTTCCGTCAATGCCGTATTGATGGTGTTCACCAATCTGGTCTTCCCCACGGCCCTTGGAATCTGTATGGCCACTTCGGAACAGTCCGTACAGGTCTTTTTTTCAATGAGGAGGGGCTCAAAGGTCAGTGCCTTTTCCGAGGCGCACCCCAAGAGGAGCATCAGCATGGGCACAAAATAGAGGTATGGGCGCATAACTTGGGCGTTAAAAGGGTGCTGCCGTAAATTTCTTCCAAGCTTCCGGCGGAAAACGAGGTCCGTAAAAAGCTTTTCAACAAAAAACACAAAAATAACACTTCGTAGCTTTGCCGGGAAGATAACAAGGACATGGTTTAAACTTTTCGCTTAAAAGAAAAAGTTTAAACGACTTCAATACATTTGTGGGTGTAACGAACGGGAAAGATGGAAGAACAGGAACTGAGGTTCAACAGCAAGACCATTCACGGTGGTCAGGCCCCGGATAAGGGCTACGGGGCGGTGATGCCGCCCATTTACCAAACATCCACTTACGCACAGCGCAGTCCCGGGGAACACCTGGGCTATGCCTACTCGCGCAGTGCCAACCCCACCCGTAGCGCCCTGGAGAAGGCCGTGGCCAGCCTGGAGGGCGGTGCGCACGGCTTGGCCTTTGGCAGTGGCCTTGCGGCTGTGGACGCCGTCATGAAGCTCTTGCGGCCGGGAGATGGGGTGATCTGCACCAACGACCTCTATGGCGGAAGTTACCGCCTGTTCACACAGATTTTTGAAAAGTACGGCATTGTGTTCCATTTTATGGACATGCAAGATCTGGATCAGGTGGCGCAACACATTGGCGAGAACACCAAGATGCTCTGGATCGAGACGCCCACCAACCCCATGATGAACATCTTGGACCTTAAGGGACTTGCCCGGTTGGCCGGGGAACACGGTCTTTTAATGGCGGTGGACAATACCTTTGCCACGCCCTACTTGCAACGGCCCCTGGAACTGGGGGCGGATATTGTGATGCACTCCGCCACCAAGTACCTGGGCGGGCACAGTGACCTGGTGGCCGGAGCCCTGGTGGTGAAGGACGGGAACCTGGCAGATCAACTGTATTTTATACAGAACGCCAGTGGCGCCATCTGTGGCCCCATGGACAGTTTTTTGGCACTGAGGGGCATAAAGACCCTGCACGTGAGAATGGAGCGGCATTGCCAGAATGCGGAGGCCATTGCACACTTTTTACAAGGGCACAGGGCCATTGAAAAAGTGTACTGGCCCGGACTGCCACAGCACCCCAACCACCATATTGCCAAGCAGCAGATGGGCGGTTTTGGGGGCATGCTCTCTTTCTTGCCCAAGCGTGGGGGCCGTGCCGCTGCCTTGGGTTTTTTGGAGCGCTTGCGCGTCTTTACCCTGGCAGAGTCCCTTGGGGGCGTGGAGAGCCTGGCCGGACACCCCGCCACCATGACCCACGCCAGCATTCCCAAGAAAACCAGGGAGCGCCTGGGGGTCACCGAGGGCCTTGTACGGCTCAGCGTGGGCATAGAGGACGTGAACGATCTCATCGAAGACCTGGACCGTGCCCTGTAGCCAAGGGGCCGGGGCTTGTGCGGGAAGACGGTGCCGCAAGCCCCATAATGGGATTTTTTTTGAAAAAAGGCCCACTTTTTGTTTTAATGCCATAATTTTATCCAATTCTTAAAAATTACATAACCCTTTTAGCTTTTAATGTATATGGATGAGATCATCAAGGGATTCATGGATGAGGTGAGGGACAGAAACGGTCACGAACCAGAATTCATCCAAGCCGTGCAGGAAGTTGCGGAGACCGTTATCCCCTACATTGCACAACACGATATTTACTACGGCAAGAACCTTTTGTTGCGCATGGTGGAGCCCGAGCGGCTCATTAGCTTTAGGGTGTCCTGGTTGGATGACGATGGCGAAATACACGTGAACCGGGGCTACCGCATACAGATGAACTCGGCCATTGGGCCTTACAAGGGCGGTCTCAGGTTTCATCCCACCGTAAACGCCAGTGTGCTCAAGTTCCTTGCCTTTGAGCAGGTGTTTAAAAATAGCCTCACCACCTTGCCCATGGGCGGGGGCAAGGGCGGATCGGATTTTGACCCCAAGGGCAAGTCGGATGCCGAGGTGATGCGTTTTTGCCATGCCTTCATGGCCGAACTGTGCCGGCACATTGGGCCCAATACCGATGTGCCCGCGGGAGACATAGGGGTGGGCGCCCGTGAGATCGGGTACCTATTTGGCATGTACAAGAAAATGAAGAACGAGTTCACCGGTGTGCTCACTGGAAAGGGACTCTCCTGGGGCGGGTCTTTGATCAGGCCAGAAGCCACCGGTTACGGCAATGTCTATTTTGCAGAGAGCATGCTGCGCACCCGAAAAGATTCCCTAAAGGGCAAGAAGGTGGTCGTTTCCGGATCGGGGAACGTGGCCCAGTACGCTGCGGAAAAGGTCTTGCAGTTGGGCGGCAAGGTATTGACGTTGTCCGACTCAGGGGGATACATTTATGACAAAGATGGCATTGATGCCGACAAACTGGCCTATGTTATGGACCTAAAGAACAACAGAAGGGGCCGGGTGTCCGAGTACGTGGAAAAGTACCCCGCTTCGGAGTACCACCAGGGGAAAACCCCATGGCAGGTGCCCTGTGACGTGGCCATGCCCTGTGCCACCCAAAACGAACTCAGTGGGGAAGATGCCCAAGCGCTGGTAAAGAACGGCTGCATCTGCGTGGCCGAGGGCGCCAACATGCCCTCGACCCCAGAGGCCATCCATACCTTTCAGGAAGCCAAGATCTTGTTTGCGCCCGGTAAGGCATCCAATGCTGGCGGCGTGGCCACTTCCGGGCTGGAAATGTCCCAGAACTCGCTCAGGATCAGCTGGTCCAGGGAAGAGGTGGACAAGCGCTTAAAGGACATCATGGAAGACATACACCAATCTTGCGTTGCCTACGGAATGGAAGAGGACGGGTATTGCAATTATGTAAAAGGAGCCAATATCGCCGGATTTGTCAAAGTGGCCGATGCCATGCTGGCCCAAGGGGTCATCTAGCCATTGGCCGGGCCAAGGTTTCTCCCATTGCTTTTTTACCGCCCGGGCATGTTCACCGACAAACGCTGTTCCCAAAGTTGAATGAAGCCCCCTTGGGGCCATCAGAAGGTGCAATGAAATGCAGGTAACCACAAAAGCCATAGTGTTCAGTGCCCTGAAATACGGCGACACCAGTTTGGTGGTCAAGGCATTTACCGCCACGCACGGGGTCATGTCCTATTTGCTCCAAGGGGTGCTCACTGCCAAAAAAGGCAAGGTGAAACCGGCTTATTTCCAGCCCCTGGCACAACTGGAACTGGTGGCCAACCACCGCAACAATGCCAATTTACAGCGTATCCGTGAGGCCAGGGTACACTATCACTACCAGACCCTGCACACGGACATGGCCAAAAATGCCCTGACCCTCTTTTTGGCCGAAATGCTGCGAAACAGCATTCATGAAGAAGAGGCCAACCCCGCACTTTTTCAATACTTGGAGACCGCCCTCCAGTGGTTTGACGGGGAAAGCAAAACAGCCAATTTCCACATCGCCTTTTTGCTCACCTTGACCAAGTATCTGGGCTTCTATCCCGATGCAAAAAACAGGGAATGGGCCTATTTTGACCTATTGGAGGGCGGTTTTGTGGCCTCGCCCACCTTAAACCCTCTCCTTCAGGGCCAGGTGTTGCAACACTTTAAACGCTTTTTGGGCACACCTTTTGAGGCCTTGGACAGCATTAAGATGAACAGGACGGAACGGCAAGAACTGCTGTTGCAGATGATCAACTATTTTGAGCTGCACCTGCAAGGGTTTAAAAAGCCACGCTCCCTGGGGGTCTTACATGATGTTTTCCATTAGTATGCGCAGTTTTACGTGTTTGTTGTCTTTTATGGTGATGGGGGTGCTGTACCCGCAAATGGCGGTGGTTTTGGACGCCGATTCCCGTTCCCCCATTGTGGGCATGGCCATTTTTAACGAGGACAACACCAAACTGGCCATGAGCGATTTTGACGGGGCCTTTTCCCTGGACCAGTTCAACGGGGATGAAGCCCTTTTCTTTAAGCACATGGGCTATGAGACCAGGCGTCTCTCCAAGGAACAGATCGCGAAAATGGGGTTTAAGGTGTTCATGGTCATGCGCCCCCACCAGCTCCAGGAAGTGGTGCTGTCCGTGAGCAAATGGGAACAGCAGAAAAAGAATGTGCCCAACAAAGTGCTCTCCCTAAATGCAAGGACCATTGCCTCCGGCGCCCCACAGACCGCGGCAGATCTGCTGCAACAGAGCGGCAAGGTATTTGTGCAAAAGAGTCAGCTGGGAGGCGGTAGCCCAATGATACGGGGTTTTGCCACCAACCGCTTGGTGCTTTCCGTGGACGGGGTGCGCATGAACAATGCCATCTTCAGGGGCGGCAACATACAGAACGTCATTTCCATTGATCCCTTTACCATAAGGAACACCGAGGTCATCTTTGGTCCCGGATCCGTGATCTACGGAAGCGATGCCATTGGCGGGGTGATGAATTTTTACACCAAGGAACCGCTTTTTTCCAGAACGGACAGTGTAGAGGTCAGGGGCAATGCCCATTACCGGTTCGCCTCGGCCAACCGTGAGAACACCCTGCACGCCTCCCTGAATCTGGGCGGGAAAAAGTGGGCTTCCCTCACCAGCCTTACCCGCAATGATTTCCAGGATCTGAGAATGGGCCGCCACGGGCCGGATGCCTATCTACGGGAGGTGTTTGCCAAACGTATCGGGGATGGGGATTTTTTGGTGCGCAACAAGCGGCCCAGGCAACAAGTGGGCACGGCCTACGATCAGCTTAACCTGAATCAGAAAGTACGCTACAGGCCCAATTCCACTTGGGATGCCCAGTTGGGGCTTTACTATTCAGAGACTTCGGATTTTGGCAGGTACGATCGTTTGGTCAGGCCCGTCGCATCTGGTTTTGGGCTGCGGTCGGCAGCATGGTATTACGGACCCCAGAAATGGTTCATGGGCAACATGCAGGTGAACCAAAAAGGAAACGGAAGGCTCTATGACCGCCTAAGGGTAACCACGGCCTACCAAAACTTTCAGGAAAGCAGGAACAGCCGGGATTTTGGGAGTCCGTGGCTGTACGCCACCCAAGAAGCGGTGGATGCGTACAATGTAAATCTGGACCTGGAACACCAGAGTTACGGCAACCTTAAACTGTATTACGGGGCGGAGTACATCCACAACAAAGTAAAGAGCGAAGGACGGGAGCGGAACCTGGAAACCCAGGTTTCCGTGGCCGCCCCTTCCCGTTATCCCGATGGCGCCACATGGCAGAGCCTTGCTGCTTATGTACAGGGAGAATATGGGGCCAGGCCCAACCTGTCGCTATTGGGGGGGCTACGGTACAACCACATTTGGTCCCGGGCCGTTTTTGACACCCGTTTTTTCAATTTTCCGTTCACGGAATCCCGTTTGGGTACCGGGGCCTTCACGGGAAGTCTCGGAACCAGTTGGTTTCCCAAGAAAGACCTACAGCTCACGGCCAACCTCTCCACGGGCTTCAGGGCACCCAATATTGACGACATCGGTAAGGTCTTTGACTCCGAGCCGGGGGCCGTGGTGGTGCCCAACCCCAATTTAAGACCGGAGTATGCCCATAACGTGGAAGTGGGGGTACGAAAGAATTTTGGCGATGCCGCGGTGTTTTCCGGGGCGGCCTACTATACCTATTTAAAGGATGCCCTTGTGCGAAGGAACTTTGCCCTGAACGGAAACGAAGTGCTGCTTTTTGGGGGCGAAATGAGCAGGGTGCAGGCCATACAGAATGCCGCCAATGCGTATGTCTATGGGTTTGAGTTTGGCCTGGAGCTTTTTTTTGGTAGGCATTGGAGCTTTGTCACCAACCTTACCTTGACCACCGGGGTAGAGGAAGAGGAGAATGGCGAGCAAACCCCGGCAAGGCACGCTCCGCCAACTTTTGGAGATGTGCACTTGGTGTGGAAGAAGAACAAATGGAGGGCCAACCTTTTTTTTAACTATAATGCTGAGGTGGCCTTCAACGATCTTGCCCTTTCCGAGCGGGCCAAGGATTTCATCTACGCCACAGATACCGATGGCCGTCCTTTTTCGCCGGCTTGTCACACGCTTAACCTGAGGGCCCAATATGCCCTGAACGACCGGATCGATGTGCTTTTTGCTTGGGAGAACCTTACCGATCGGCGCTACCGCCCCTATTCCTCTGGTCTGGTGGCACCCGGCAGCAATCTGGTGTTGGGCCTTAACTACGCTTTTTAACCCAGAGGGATGCCTCGAAAATTCCATCACGGTTGCACATCCCTGAAAGAGTGATCGCAAAAATCTTCATTTTTTGCGAGGGGTGCACCCCCTCACTGAAGTTCGATACATGCTATGGGCTTAAGGAGCTTTCCACGGGGTTGGCCTGTGCCCGAATGGGGCCATAACAAAAAAAGCCCGGCACTGCCGGGCTTTCCATAATATTGGAAAAGAACTTAGTTTTTTACGGCGTTCTTTACTTCCTTGGCCTTGTCAGATACTTTGTTGGCTGCATCACCAGCGGCATCCTTTACATCATTGCCGGCCTTTTTGGCAGCGTCAATGGCGTCTTTGCCAGTTTCTTTGGCCTTGTCCATGGCGTCCTTACCGGCCTCCATGGCACCTTCACCGGCCTCTTTGGCCGCATCCATGGCGCCTTCACCAGCTTCTTTGGCGGCATCCACGGCACCTTCGCCAGCTTCCTTGGCAGATTCAAGGGCCTCACCAGCGCCTTCTTTTGCTTTGTTCACGGCCTCACCAGCGCTGTCAAGGGCGCCTTCGGTGGCCTCACCGGCCTGCTCAATGGCATTGGCCGCTGCATCACCGGCCTCTTTTGCCTTGTCTGCGGTCTCCCTACAGGAAACAAAGGACATGCTCATGGCCAACATTACTACGGTACTTAAGATTACTTTTTTCATGGTGTTAATTGATTTTAGTGTTTGTGCAATATTACGCAGACATATACGCACATTAAAGCCCTTTGGATGTTTTATGTTAACAAATGTTGAAAAAAGTGGATTTCAAGATCTTAATTTCCTGTAAATGGGCATTTTGACCCTAAAAGTAAGCTCTGGGAGTCTTGAATTTTAGTTTGGAATCTCCCTTAGGATTGCCCCAATGGAGCACTTTTGCACCTTACGGGGCCTGTTGGGGCCACGGTTCCTTTTGGCGAATGGCCCCCAATGGGGTTGCTCTTGGAAAGGCCCTGTGAGGTCACTGTCCGTAATAATGTTCCAGTACTTTTTTTAGCCCCTCGGGAGATTTTAGGTCGGGGCGGTGCTTTTTAAAAAAACTTTTTAGGTTTTTCTCCGGAAAGGCTTTGATAAAGACATTCTTGGAAGTGGGCAGTTCCACCAGGTCACCGTTGGCACCTTCGTTCACGTAAAATCGGTCTTTTGTCCGTTCAAAACGGGGAGGGATGTCTTGCTCCAAACTGCTCTTGGCCAGCTGTCCCTTCACAAATTTTATGAACTCTTTTTTGTAGAGCACCTTGTCTTTGCCCACGCTGCCCAAGGGTATGAAATAGCCGTTCTTTTTTTCGCCATCCTCTAAAAAGACATGGTTTTCATATACCTTTCCGGAACCGTCCTTTAAGGCCACGCGATACCGGATGGCTTTGGAAAGTACCATGGCAGAGCCATCGTCCTGCATCACCTCCATCAGGTCTTGGGCGGCATTGTAGCGCATAAGGCTGGTTTTTTCCAGGTTGTTCACCTGGGCGGGCGAAAAGGTGTCGTCAATGTAGGGACTGCCCTCGGCTTTCTGGTTGATGTTCCTTGGGGGCGCCATCAACAGCACATCATCCGGGTTGTTCAGGTTGGCCTCGGACACCTTGTTGCCCAAATCCTGGGCCGTGGTTTGGCAGGGAACCGTCAAAAGTGCCAATAAAACAAGAAATATGGGATACAGATGTTTCATTACGGGTTTGTTTAGGGGTGCACTTCCCTTTCAACCAAAAACAGTTTTACATGGGAGCCCCAACTGTTGTCAAATTTAAAAAAGGAAAAGCGCACGTCCGGTATTTGTTGTCTAAAGTTAGGTTAAAAAAACCATATGGTCCTTGGTATAAAAAAGGCCCGTAAAATGAGGGAGGGGACAACCGACTCCACCAGATGACAGGAAGAAGAATTTAACGGGGACGCCCCTGGCCACGGGGCACGCTACCTTACCCTAGTGGCGCCCAGCCGGCCATGGGTTGTGGGAAATGGGGAAGGAGTGTTACTTCCTCCCCAAAAGCATCCCATATAATGGCTAAATTTAGTAGTTTTGCAGCCTTTTAAAGCCAGAACCACAAGCATTTCGCATGAAATTCGCAACATACAAGGGATTGGACCTGCCCCAGGTGGCCAAAGAGGTATTGGAGTCTTGGAAGTCCGGGAACGTCTTTGAAAAGAGCGTAACCTCCCGGGAGGGCAAGGAACGCTATGTCTTCTATGAAGGCCCCCCCTCGGCCAACGGAATGCCGGGCATACACCACGTCATGGCGCGTACCATAAAAGATATTTTTCCGCGGTACAAGACCATGAAGGGCCATCAAGTGAAGCGCAAGGCGGGCTGGGACACCCATGGGCTGCCCATTGAGCTGGGCGTGGAAAAGGAGCTGGGCATCACCAAAGAGGACATTGGCACCAAAATATCCGTGGAGGCCTACAATGAGGCCTGTAAGAAAGCGGTGATGCGCTACACCGATGTGTGGAACGCCATGACCGAACAGGTGGGCTATTGGGTGGATATGGAGAACCCCTACGTTACCTACACCCCCAAGTACATGGAATCTGTCTGGTGGCTTTTGAAACAGATCTATGACAAGGGGCTCATTTACAAGGGCTACACCATACAGCCCTACTCGCCCAAGGCGGGCACGGGACTCAGTTCGCACGAGCTCAACCAGCCCGGTACCTACCAAGATGTCACCGACACCACCGTAACGGCCCAGTTCAAAAGTGCGCTCACCGCCAAGGGCAATGCCCAGAACGACCTGGCCACCGCTTTTGGACTGGATCGGAACCGCTATGGTTCCCAGGACGAATTTTTCTTTTTGGCGTGGACCACCACCCCTTGGACCCTTCCTTCCAATACGGCCCTGACCGTGGGCCCCAAGATCAGCTATGTGTTGGTAAAGACCTTTAACCAATACACCTTCAAGCCCATTTACGTGGTACTGGCCAAAGATTTGGTGGCCAAGCAATTTAGCGGGAAATTTTTTGAAGCGGAGGATATGGCCGCGCTGGACGCCTATCAGGGCGGGGCCAAAAAGATCCCTTATGTTGTCGTGGGGCAATGTACGGGCCAAGATTTGGTGGGCGTGGTGTACGAGCAGCTCATTGATTATGCGCAGCCCTATGCCCACGCTGAAAATGCCTTTAGGGTCATTGCCGGGGATTTTGTGACCACCGAGGACGGCACGGGAATTGTGCACACGGCGCCCACTTTTGGGGCGGACGATGCCTTGGTGGCCAAACAGGCACGGCCAGAGATCCCGCCCATGTTGGTCTTGGACGAACACGGCACTCCGGTGCCCCTGGTGGATCTCCAGGGACGTTTTAGGCCAGAAATGAGGGAATGGGCCGGTAAATATGTTAAAAACGAGTACTACGGGGAAGGCGAGGCCCCGGAACGCTCCATAGATGTGGAGATAGCCATTAAGCTCAAGGAAGAGAACAAAGCCTTTAAGGTGGAAAAGTACGTGCACAGCTATCCCAACTGTTGGCGCACGGACAAGCCCATTCTCTATTATCCGCTGGATTCCTGGTTCATAAAGGTGACCGGTGTCAAGGAGCGCATGTCCCAATTGAACGACACCATCAACTGGAAGCCCAAGGCCACCGGAGAGGGCAGGTTTGGCAACTGGCTGGCCAATGCCAACGATTGGAACCTTTCCCGGTCCCGCTACTGGGGCATTCCATTGCCCATCTGGAGAACCGAGGACGGTACCGAGGAAATGATGGTGGGGTCCGTGGCCCAGCTCAAGGAAGAGATGGGGAAGGCCGTGGAGGCGGGAGTGCTCCAGAAAGACGTTTTTGCCGATTTTGTGGTGGGCGACATGTCCGATCAAAACTACGAAAGAATAGACCTCCACAAGAACATTGTGGACCAGATCGTTCTGGTTTCCCCTTCCGGAAAGCCCATGAGGCGCGAAGCGGACCTTATCGATGTCTGGTTCGACAGCGGTTCCATGCCCTACGCCCAATGGCACTATCCCTTTGAAAACAGGGAAATGATCGATGGCGGAAAGGCCTTTCCGGCAGATTTTATTGCAGAAGGGGTAGATCAGACCCGCGGCTGGTTCTACACCCTGCACGCCATAGCCACCATCGTCTTTGATTCCGTGGCCTATAAGAACGTGGTCTCCAACGGCCTGGTACTGGACAAGGAGGGCAAAAAAATGTCCAAGCGCCTGGGCAATGCCGTGGATCCGTTCCAGACCATGGACCAACACGGGGCGGACGCCACCCGTTGGTACATGATCGGCAATGCCAACCCCTGGGACAACCTTAAGTTTGATCCCGATGGCATTGTGGAGGTGAAACGCAAGTTTTTTGGAACGCTCTACAACACCTATTCCTTTTTTGCGCTCTATGCCAATGTAGACGATTTTGGCTACCGTGAGGAGGAGGTGCCCCTTAGCGAACGTCCGGAGATCGATCGTTGGATCCTCTCCGAACTGAACACGCTCATTGCAACGGTGGATGCCGCGTACGACGAGTACGAGCCCACCAGGGCCACCAGGGCCATATCTGACTTTGTACAGGAAAACCTTAGCAATTGGTACGTGCGCTTGTGCAGAAGACGTTTTTGGAAGGGCGAGTACGGACAGGACAAGATCAGTGCCTACCAGACCCTTTACACCTGCCTGAAGACCGTTGCCAAACTGGCCGCTCCCCTGGCCCCGTTCTATATGGACCGCCTGTACCGGGACCTTAATGCCACCACCCAAAGGGAAACCTTTGAAAGCGTGCACCTGGCCCATTTTCCAGAGCCCGACCCACAAACGGTGGACAAAGAACTGGAAACACGTATGAACAAGGCCCAGCGCATAAGTTCCTTGGTGCTCTCCATACGCCAAAAAGAAAAGATAAAGGTAAGGCAGCCCTTGCAGAAAATAATGATCCCCGTAATGGGCACCGCGGACAGGGAAGACATTCTGGCCGTCTCGGAACTGATAAAATCCGAAGTGAACGTCAAGGAAATTACCCTTTTGGACGATGCTTCGGGCATATTGGTAAAGCGCATAAAGCCCAATTTTAAGGTGCTGGGCCCCAAATACGGTAAGGAAATGAAGGAAATTGCGCAGGCCGTGGCGCAGTTTTCACAAGAAGACATCCAAAAATTGGAACAGGAGAACGAAATATCCGTTGCACTGAAAAATAAAAGTATTAATTTACAGTTACAGGATGTAGAAATAAGCAGCCAGGATATAGAGGGCTGGTTGGTGGCCACCTCCGGGAAGCTCACCGTTGCCCTGGACATTACCATGAACGGCAACTTAAGGAAGGAGGGCATTGCCCGTGAGCTGGTGAACAGGATCCAAAACCTGAGAAAGGATTCCGGACTGGAGGTCACGGACAAAATTGACATCAGTGTACAGAAAGACGGTTTGGTGGAAGAGGCGATCAACAGTAACTTGGAATATATAAAAACAGAGACATTGACGGCCAACCTCAATTTTTGGGAGCGGTTGGACAAAGGCACCGAAATAGCCTTTGATGAAGTGAACACAAAAATATTGATAGAAAAACATTAGGAGATGGGACAAGATTTAAAAGTAAGATATCCGGACAAGGACCTGGCGGAGTTCAGGGCCTTGATCGAAGAAAAAATTGAAAAGGCGAACAAGCACCTGCAATTGCTAAAGAGTGCCTATATGAACGACGGCAACAATGGCACGGACGATACCTCGCCCACCTTTAAGGCCTTCGAGGAAGGCTCCGAGACCATGAGCAAGGAGGCCAATACCCAACTGGCCATACGCCAAGAAAAGTTTATCCGTGACCTTAAAAATGCCCTGCTGCGCATAGAGAACAAGACCTACGGGATCTGCCGCGTAACCGGGAAGCTCATTAACAAGGAACGGCTAAAGCTGGTACCGCACGCCACATTGAGCATTGAGGCGAAGAACATGCAATCTTAAGGAACAAAAACGCCGAAAGGCGTTTTTTTGTTCATCCTACTTTAAAGGGAGGGAGCCCATGGGCCACGATGGGCCCAATCGCGCTTTTTTGGGCCCAAATGAGGTATTGGAGGTTCGCAACTCGGGTAGCCTTCGCCACGGTGGTCCAGCGGAAGACGGCCCAGCGATCGGTTTTGTTGGGATTTGTGGCCGCAATGGAATTTTTAAGGCATGATGTGGGTTAAACTTTTAACGGGAATGTGCCCCGCGGTATCTCATCTAAACGTACCTATGCTTTGCGTATCGCCTAAAGATGTCCCCAAATTTTGGCCCAACAAGGGTCTGGGGAGCTTAGTGCCCACATCCCTCAAGTGGTGCTGTCTGGCAATAATTTTACTGGGCCTGCCCTATGCTCACGCCCAGAAAACGGTGCGCACCACGCTGGTGGACCAAGACATTTCCCTTATCCAAATTGATGTGACCCACTGTTTTGAGCTCCATTTGCACACGGATTCCGAAAGGAATGACACGGTGGAACTGCAGGCACAAATGGATGGTGAATACGGCCCGGACCTGTACGTGGACAGTTATGTGGAAGGAAGTACCTTGTTCATTGTTGCGGGCTTTCATCTGGAATTTGTGCCCCCGGAAGATAAGCTTGGCGCCCACAAGGTGGTGTCCATATCCCTGGATGTGAACCTTCCGGCCCACAAAAAAGTGAACGTTATGGGCACATCTGCCCATGTGGTGGCAAAGGGCAGCTACCAAGAGCTCAACGTGGCCCTGGCCGATGGGCCGTGCGAATTAAGGGACGTGTACGGCAGGGCAGGGGTGCGCACCCAGAGCGGCCCCATTGCCGTGTATGGACGGGCGGCCAACATCAGGGCCCGGACCAAATTTGGAAGCCTGGCCGCCAACCCCATTCCCCTTGGAAAGAGCACCTTGGACCTCTACTCGGTCACGGGCAACATCGAACTTTATAAAACCGAATAATATAGTTATTTTTGCGGCTTATCCCTAAGAGATGAGCCTAAGGAAATCGCTACTGCTCATTGCATTGATCCTGGTGATCGATCAGTGGAGCAAAATCTACATCAAGACCCATTTTATGCTCGGGGAGAGCGTGGAGGTTTTCAGTTGGTTCAAGATCTTGTTCATAGAGAACGAGGGGGCGGCATGGGGTGCCAAGCTCAGTGATGTTTTCCCCATTGCGGACCGCACGGGGAAGCTCATTCTCACCATTTTTAGACTGTTTGCCATTGTGGGCATTGGCTACTGGCTGTACGATGTGATCAAAAAGAACACCTCTACCACCTTGACCTTGGCGGTTTCCCTCATTTTTGCCGGTGCCATGGGAAACATCATCGATTCTGTTTTTTATGGGCGCATCTTTAACGAGAGCTATAACGAGGTGGCCACCCTTTTTACGGAAAATCCCTACGCGGATCTGTTCTACGGAAAGGTGGTGGACATGCTCTATTTCCCCTTGATCGACACCACCTGGCCCAGTTGGGTGCCGTGGTTGGGCGGGGAAAACCTACGCTTTTTTGAGCCGGTCTTCAATATTGCGGATACGGCCATAAGCACCGGGGTGGGCATTTTGTTGGTCTTTAACAAGAAGGCTTTTCCCAAGGAGGGGGAGGTAGCCACCGCGAGCGAGGAACTGCCCACCACGGGAGCCAGTGACCCTACCGTTGCCGATGCAGCGGAAACGACAGCTCAAGATGCCGAGGCACCGGAAGGCGGAAAGGTGTAGATCTTTTCTGGCGTAACACAAAAATCCAACCTAACATCTTCAGCGTTGCTGTCCGTGATGGCTTTTTCTGGAGGGTATAGTGATAGCCCCACCTTGATGACATCTTTTCGGCAAGCCTTTAAAAACCGGTCATAAAACCCTTTCCCGTAGCCCACTCGGTGGCCCTTTTGGTCAAAGGCAAGCAGGGGCACAAACACAACGTCTAACTGCTGCGCCGTTACCCGGAGCCCATTTTGTGGTTCCGGAACGCCCCACGGGTTCGCCTTTAGCAAGGTGTTGTCCGTTAAAAGGTAGTGCTCAAGTTCATTGCCCTCCATCTTGGGGACCACCACGTCTTTGTCCTTGCCCTGTAAAATGGACAGCAGGTAAGCCGTATCGGGCTCGTTCTTGGAGGGAATGGATAAGAAGATGTGGTAGTAGTGGCCTTGCCAGATGTCCAGGCCCAGCGCTTTGTTGGACATGGCCAAACTTTGGGAAACGATATAGGCTTTGGAATGCTCCTGCCTAAGGGCCATATATTTTGTCCTTAAGTCTTTCTTTAACATAACGGAAAGATAAGGAAAAAATGGCCTTCGGGACAATTACTCTTTTACCGAAACGGCAAAGAAAACCTTGAAGAATAACATTAAGATCAAATAGGTTCCAAGGGTTATGATATAGCTTTCCATTTCCGGGGGAATTTATCGTTATGGCATAAATGTAATAAAAAAATCCAATAAGAACTCTTTTAAAGGGCTGTTTTTCCCGTTAAAATGCACTAATTATTTAATAAATTAACGTTAAAATTAATGGATAAACAATTTGCCGACCTCCAAAATATTAGAAACCAAGACGTTAGGGTGCCCGGCGGGCCAAGGCTCTTTTTTTGTGCGGAGATGGGGCGGCACGGTGATTTTTTTTAACGGCGGAGCCCTTTTGCAAATGCGGTCCCGGTGAAGGGCCATATCCAATGGACTTTGTTAAAACCAAAAAATGATGCCCCCAATGCACAGCCGTCTTACCACTTAATGATTAATTTTATGCCTTTGAGCATCACCCTCTTTTTCTATGGAGCAGATACCCTTGGACATACAGTTGCGCGCCCTTCCCGATGCCCCCGGGGTGTACCAGTTCTATGACCTGGACCATAGGATTTTGTATGTGGGGAAGGCCAAGAACCTAAAAAAAAGGGTAAGCTCTTATTTTACCAAGACTCACGCCAACGGCAAAACAAGGGTCATGGTAAAAAAAATAAGGACCATTAAGCACATTGTGGTCTCCACCGAATCTGACGCCCTTCTGTTGGAGAACAACCTTATAAAGGAGCACAAGCCCAGGTACAATGTACTGTTAAAGGACGATAAGTCCTACCCTTGGATCTGCCTGAAAAAAGAGCGTTTCCCCAGATTGTTCCCCACACGCCGTGTGATCAGGGACGGCTCTGAATATTTTGGCCCGTACACCAGTATGAAGACCGTGCGCACCCTGTTGGACCTCATAAAGAGCGTGTACCCCTTGCGCACCTGTAACTATGACCTGTCGGAGGCCAAGGTACAGGCCGGCAAGTACAAAGTTTGCTTGGAATACCATTTGGGAAACTGCAAGGGCCCCTGTGAAGGCCTCCAATCTTTGGAAGACTATGAAAAACAAATTGAAGACATACGGCAAATTGTAAAGGGGAACTTTAGATCGTCCCTGAACTATTTCAAGGGACAGATGAAGCTGCTTGCCGCAGAGATGAGGTTTGAGGAGGCCCAGGCCGTGAAGGACAAGATCGACATTTTGGAGAATTACCAGGTAAAGACCACCATCGTGAACCCCAAGATCAGTGATGTGGATGTGTTTTCCATCATTTCGGACAATGCCTATGCCTACGTAAACTTCCTCCAAATTGCCCACGGCTCCATCATACGCTCCCACACCATGGAAATTAAAAAGAAACTGGACGAGGAGGATGCGGACCTGTTGCAACTGGCCATCATTGATATGCGCAAGCGGTTCCATGCCAGCTCCCGGGAACTGTACCTGCCCTTTGCCCTGGAGGTGGGCGAGGGCCTGAAGATCACCGTGCCCAAATCGGGCGACAAGCGGCGCATTCTGGAGCTTTCGCAGCGCAACGCCAAATTTTATAGACAGGAACGCTTCAACCAGTTGCGCATCATTGATCCCGATCGGCACACCAACCGGATCATGGCCCAGATGAAAAAGGATCTACGGCTCTCCGCGGAGCCCAGGCACATAGAATGTTTTGACAATAGCAACATACAGGGCACCAATCCGGTGGCGGCCTGTGTGGTCTTCAAGGACGGGAAGCCTTCAAAGAAGGAGTACCGCCACTACAACATAAAGACCGTTACCGGCCCCGACGATTTCGCCTCCATGGAAGAGGTGGTGTTCCGGCGCTACAAACGGTTGCTAAATGAAGATGGGCCCCTGCCCCAGCTCGTGGTCATCGACGGCGGCAAGGGACAGCTTTCCTCTGCCCTGAAAAGCTTGGAGGTGCTTGGACTCAGGGGCACCGTGGCCATTGTGGGCATCGCCAAGCGCCTGGAGGAAATATACTTTCCCGAAGACCCCGTGCCCCTCTATCTGGACAAACGCTCTGAAAGCTTAAAGATCATTCAACAGCTCCGAAACGAGGCCCACAGGTTCGGGATCACCCTGCACCGGAACAAAAGGAGCAAGGCGGCCGTTAGCTCTGCCCTGGAAGGTATCGATGGGGTGGGCGAAAAAACGGCCACCCGTTTGTTGAAACATTTTAAATCGGTCAAACGGATCCGCGAAGCTTCCGTGAACCACTTAACGGAAGTTGTTGGCGAGTCCAAGGCAAAAACCATTTACAAAGCCCTTCATGCATAAGAACGCACCTTATTTTTTCCACAGCATCCTGCCATGGGCCTGGATGGTGCTTTTTTGGGCCGCACCGGCCCTTGGACAGGAAGTTCAGGGCACCGGGGGCAAAAAGGTGGGTGTGGTGCTCAGCGGCGGGGGCGCCAAGGGACTTGCCCATATTGGGGCCTTAAAGGTGATCGAGGAGGCCGGTGTGCAGGTGGACTATATTGGCGGAAGCAGTATGGGGGCCATTGTGGGGGCCCTCTACGCGGCCGGTTATTCGGCCTCGGAACTGGATTCTTTGTTCCGGGCCCTGGATTTTGTGAACATCATTGAAGACATACAGCCCAGAAGCGCCAAGACGTTCTACGAAAAGAGGAGTTCGGAACGCTACGCCCTTACCCTGCCCTTCAACAAATTCAAGGTCAGTGCGCCATCTGCCTTTTCCGGCGGCCAAAATGTGTACAATGAGCTGGTGCGCATCCTCTATCCCGTAAAGGACATCCGGGACTTCTCCAAGTTGCCCATTCCTTTCATTTGTATGGCCACCGATGTGGAAACGGGGGAAGAGGTGCTGTTGGACCAGGGCTACCTGCCGGAGGCCATTATGGCATCGGGCACCTTGCCCTCGCTTTTTGAACCCGTTTATATGAACGGCCGTGTGCTCATTGATGGCGGTGTGGTGAACAACTATCCCGTGGAAAGGGTGCGCGAAATGGGCGCCGACATCATCATTGGAGTGGACGTTCAGCACGGCCTGGCCGATCGGGATGCCCTGGACTCTGCCACCGAAATCCTGCTGCAGATCAACAATTACCGCACCGTGGCCCAAATGGTGGAGAAAGCCGCGCAGACGGACATTTACATAAAACCGGACATAGCGGCCTATTCCGTGCTGGATTTTGGCCAGATAGACCAGATCATACAGAACGGGGAAACAGCGGCCAGGGAACAGCTCTCCGAGCTTAAACGGCTGGCTACGGACAAAGGGGTTTCCAAGCCATCCATTACCGCCCCCAAAATGCAGGACAGCATCATCATAAACAGGCTCATCCTGGAAGGGGAAGATACCGATCGCGGTTTTGTAAAGGGCAAGCTGAGATTTGGACTGGGCCAGCCCGTGACCTTCACCAAATTGAACCAGGGAATGGCCAATTTGGCGGCCACCAACAATTTTAGGACCAATCGCTATAAACTCACTTCCAACGGTATGGGCAACGACCTGGTCATGCGCCTGGCAGAGTCTCCCACCAAATCGCTGCTGCGCCTTGGGGTGCACTATGACGACCTCTACAAGAGCGCGGCCCTGATCAACTACACCACCAAGGGCCTGGCCGCAAAAAACGACCTCATTTCCCTGGATCTGGTGTTGGGCGACAACCTGCGCTATAACTTTCAGTACTTTATTGACAAGGGGAGCTATTGGAGTTTTGGCATCAATTCCCGCTACAATGATTTTACGGAAGAACTGAATTACGATATCATTACCGGCAACTTTGACGTGCCCGCCCTGTTGAACGTGAACACCATAAATTTGGATGTGGTGGACCTTACCAACCAAATGTACGTGCAGACCTTGCTTCAAGAGGAATTTGCCTTTACCCTGGGCGTGGAGCACAAGTTTTTAAAGTACAGCACCCGTACCTTGGGAGATTTGGAGACCAATCCCGGGGACCTCACCATAGACGGCACCAATGGCCGCACCATCTTTGAACGCAGTCATTATTACAGTGCCTTTGGCCAGTTGGTGCTGGACACTTATGACGACAAATTTTTCCCCTCTAAAGGACTGCTCTTTGAGGGAGATTTCCATTATTACCTGTTCTCATCTGATTTTAACGAGAATTTCAAGGACTTCTCGGTATCCAAGGCCCGTTTGGGAACCGCTTTTCCCCTGGCCAAGCGGCTCTCCCTGAACGTGGAGACCGAGGGCGGTTTTAAGTTGGGCACTTCCAGTGTCACCTCCTTCGATTTTGTGTTGGGGGGCTTTGGGGCCGCGCTCATCAACAATTTCATCCCCTTTTATGGCTATGATTTCTTGAGTTTGCCCGGGAACAGCTTTGTAAAGGCCCATGCCCGGTTGGACTATGAGTTTGCCAAGGACAACCACCTGCTCTTTGCGGCCAACTACGCCAACGTGGAAGACGACATTTTCCGTACGGGGGAATGGTTCACGGCGCCCAATTTCAGTGGGTATGCCGTGGGCTACGGGTGGGAGTCCTTCATTGGCCCGGTACAACTTATGTATTCCTGGTCCCCGGAGGCCAATAACAACAACATCTTTATCAGTGTGGGCTTTTGGTTCTGATGCCTTTTTGGTCCAAAAAAAGAGCACAAAATTCTTAAGAGAAGGCTAAATGGCCGGCCCAAACGTAAATAACTGTTAAGGTAATCGTTAAAGTACGTTAAAAGGTATTTCAGGGTCTTTTTCTTGTTTAAATTTGTAGTGCAAGGGGTGGTTCCCTTGCAACTTTAAGTATTGGTTTTTCATAATTTAAAGTTTGGTTGGTTATTTAGGAAAAGCCCAGTTCTACGACTGGGCTTTTTTTATGCAATACTTTGGAACAAATTTTGTTTTACTATCTGTGGGGGGCCATCATCTCCCAGTAACAAAGTGTACACCTTATGCCCGGAAGAAAACTAAAGAACATACTCTTTGCCACTGTGCTCACCCTGTGCTTTACATCCGTGGGGGCACAGCACAGCCACAAGGCCTTTAAGGCGGGAGAGTGGTTAAAGTTCAGGATGCACTACCTGTTTCTCAATGCCAGCTATGCCACCCTGCACGTTAAGAACGCCACGATCAACGACAAGAGCGTCTATCATGTGGTGGGCCATGGCGAGACCACGGGCATGGCCAGTCTTTTTTTTAAGGTGGACGACACCTATGAAAGTTATTTTGACAAGGAAGACGGGAAGCCCTACCGCTTCATTAGGAACATTAACGAAGGCGGCTACACCAAAGACGTGGAAATCAATTTTGACCACGAGAAGAATAAAGCGGTGCTAAACGATAAAAAACACGATAAAAAATATAATTTTGCATTTCCAGAAGGGGTACAGGACCTCATTTCGGGCTTTTATTACCTCAGGAACAATTATGACCCCAAGGAGCTGGAGGTGAACGAGGTCATTGACCTTAACATGCTGTATGACGATGATGGCATTTTTAAGTTTAAGCTGAAGTATTTGGGAAAAGAGGTCTTGAGGACCAAGTTTGGCAAAGTGGAATGCCTAAAATTCCGGCCCATGGTACAATCGGGCAGGGTCTTTAAGGAAGAGGAGGGCTTGGCCCTTTGGGTCTCCAATGACGACAATAGGATCCCCATACGGATCAAGGCCGATATCGTGGTGGGCTCCATAAAGGCCGATCTGGACGCCTACAACGGACTCAAGCACCAATTTAAAATTATAATGGATTAGCGCACAATGGAGGACAATGAGCAGGTAAGATTACAGATCGCCAAACTTGCCGAGAAGTACAAGGATTCCGGACAGGACCTGGGTTCCTATCTGGACGGATTGCTCCACCAACGCTACCTCACCTATTGGGACTACATTCACCTGGACACCCTCCTGAGCCTTCAAGTGCCCCGCACCCATTTTCCGGATGAGGAAATCTTTATCATGTACCACCAGATCACGGAGCTTTATTTTAAGCTGATCCTGCACGAGCAAAAACAACTGGTGGACGACAAGACCCAGGCCCTGGACTTTTTCATTGAAAAGCTGCGCCGCATCAACAGCTATTACAGCGCCCTCATTTCTTCCTTTGGCATCATGATCAAGGGAATGGAAAGGGAACAGTTTCTGCAGTACCGCATGGCCCTGTTGCCCGCCAGTGGTTTCCAGTCTGCCCAGTACCGGATGATAGAGCTCTACGCCACGCCCTTGGAGAACTTGGTGCACCACAGTGAACGCGGCTCCTTTTCGGAAAAAGACGGGATAGAGGCCCTCTACGCCCATATCTATTGGAAAAAAGGCGCCACGGATGTGCGCACTGGAGAAAAGACCTTGACCCTAAAACAGTTCGAGTACCGGTACACCCCGCGCTTGGTGCGCATTGCCAAGCAGGTAAGGAAAAGTACCATCTACCATAAATACCTGAACCTGGGCGCGGCGCAAAAAAAAGATCCGGCCCTGGTCAAGGCCCTCAAGGAAATGGATGTGAACGCCAACGTTAACTGGCCCTTGGTGCACATGGGGTCCGCACACCGGTATCTGGGCAAGGAATCTGGCAACCTTAGCGCCACGGGGGGCACCAATTGGAAGGAATTTTTGCCGCCCAGTTTTCAGAAGGTCGTTTTTTTTCCTGAGCTTTACAGCGAGATAGAATTGGAGGAATGGGGAAAACAATGGGTAAACCATATGTTCAACCCCGAAAAAAGGACTACCTGACGATGCGGAAATACTGGGGCATTTTACTGATAGCGATCATTTTTACCTGCTGCAAGGAAGCGCAAGAGGTGCAGAAAGCAGATGTTGCCCCTGTGGATGCGCTCGCCGAGGACGCGCCCGTGGACACCCAATACGGTTTTGACCTGGAAGCCTTCAAGGTGCTCAAGGACACCATAAGGAACGGCGACAGTTTTGGGGAGCTCATGTTGAAGCACCATGTGGACTACCCCAAAATTGTAAGGATAGCGGAAGACTACAAAGACACCTTTAACGTAAAGCTCATTAAGGTGGGCAAGCCCTATGTGATCCTAAAATCCAAGGACAGCCTGGAGCGGGCAGAGGTCTTTATCTACGAGAACGACCGCATCAATTACACCGTGGTTGATCTTAGGGATTCCGTAACGGCCTACACGGACAAGAAAAATGTGACCTACAGGCAACGGGAAGTGGCCGGGGTGATCCAAAACCACCTTTCCGGGGCACTGGACACCTTGGGCGTGGACTATGCAGTGACCATTAACCTCTCCGAGATCTATGCCTGGACGGTAGATTTCTTTAAATTGGAAAAGGGGGACAAGTTTAAGCTGCTCTACAAGGAACGCTACATCAACGATTCCATCTATGCCGGTTCCGAACCCATTGAGGCCGCCTATTTTGAGCACAAGGGCGTGCCCATCTACGCCTTTCCCTATGCCACGGATTCCCTGAAACAAATGGCCGATTATTACGATGATGAATCCAACAACCTGCGCAGCACCTTTCTAAAGGCCCCCATAAAATTTGGCTACCGGGTATCATCGCGTTACAACCTAAAAAGGCGCATTGCCTACTATGGGTACAAGTTGCGGCCGCACAGGGGCACGGATTATGCCGCGCCCATAGGCACGCCCATCATTGCCACCGCAGATGGCACCGTGACCGAGTCCAGACGAAAGGGCGGAAACGGCAAGTACGTTAAGATAAAGCACAACGGCATGTACAGCACCCAGTACCTGCACATGAAGGACCGGAACGTTAAAAAAGGCCAATTTGTGCGCCAGGGCGACGTGATCGGTTGGGTGGGCATGACCGGCAACACCGGAGGACCGCACGTGTGCTACCGTTTTTGGAAGAATGGGGTGCAGGTAGATCCGCTGCGCGAAAAACTGCCCACCGCAGACCCCATACCGGACACCTTGAAGACGGCTTACCTAAACCACATTGCCCCCATAAAGGAACAATTGGACTGTTTGGAGTATCAAGTCTGGAACAACGAAGATGCCGGGAACAACAAATTGATCACACAGAACCCATAACATGAGCTTACCCAAAATAGACCCCACCTCCACGGCCGCCTGGGCCAAATTGCAAGACCATTTCAAGGCCACACGGAACGAGCACATGAAATCGCTCTTTGAGGCCGGTGCCGATCGTGCCAAAAAACTGTCCATTTCCTGGCAGGACTTCTTTGTCGATTTTTCAAAGAACCGCATCACGGACCACACCCTGCAACTCCTCTTGGACCTGGCCCGTGAGGTACAGCTCAAAGAAGCCATGGAGGCCTATTTTTCCGGGGATGCCATAAACGAGACCGAGCAGCGCGCCGTGCTGCACACCGCACTCAGGGCCCAAAGTGGCGACCAAGTGCTGGTAAACGGCGCCAATGTGGTGCCAGAGGTCTTTGCCGTGAAACAAAAGATCAAGCATTTTTCCGAGGCCATCATCGGCGGGGAGCGCAAAGGCTACACCGGAAAGCCCTTTACCCACGTGGTGAACATTGGCATAGGGGGATCGGACCTTGGTCCCGCCATGGTCACCGAGGCCCTACAGTATTACAAAAACCATTTAAAGGTGCACTTTGTGAGCAATGTGGACGGCGACCACGTGCATGAACTGCTCCGGGAGATCGATCCGGAGACCACCTTTTTCGTCATTGTTTCCAAGACCTTTACCACCCAAGAGACCCTTAGCAATGCCACCACCATTAAAAAATGGTTCTTGCGGCATGCCGAACAGGCGGACATTGCCAAACATTTTGCGGCAGTGAGCACCAACACCGAAAAGATCGCCGAGTTTGGCATTTCGCAAGACAACGTGTTCCCCATGTGGGATTGGGTGGGAGGCCGTTTTTCCCTTTGGAGCGCGGTGGGCCTGTCCATTGCCCTGGCCGTTGGCTACGATCACTACAACGCCCTGCTAAAAGGGGCCAATGCCATGGACACCCACTTTAAGGAGGCCCCCTTCAGGGAAAACATTCCCGTGGTACTGGCCCTGTTGAGCGTTTGGTACAACAATTTCCACGGGGCGGAGACCGAGGCGCTCATTCCCTACACCCAATACCTGGACAAACTCTCTGCCTACCTCCAGCAGGGCATCATGGAGAGCAACGGCAAGCGCGTGGACCGTGGCGGCAAGGCGGTACACTATGAAACGGGCACCATTATCTGGGGCGCCCCGGGCACCAACGCCCAGCACGCCTTTTTTCAGTTGATGCACCAGGGCACCAAGCTCATTCCCACTGATTTCATCGGTTTCAAGAAATCCTTGCACGGCAGTGCGGACCACCACCAAAAATTAATGGCCAATTTCTTTGCCCAGACAGAGGCCTTGATGAACGGGAAGGACCTGGCCCAGGTACGGGCAGAACTGGAGACCAAAGGATTGTCCGGAAAGGAACGGGAGCGCCTGGCGCCGTTTAAGGTGTTCACGGGCAACAAGCCCACCAATACCCTGCTCATAGAGCAACTTACACCCAGGTCCCTGGGCGCCCTCATTGCCCTTTATGAGCACAAGATCTTTGTGCAGGGCGTGATCTGGAACATCTTTAGCTACGATCAATGGGGCGTGGAACTGGGCAAGGAATTGGCCGGGACCATCTTAAAGGACATCCAATCTCCGGAGGTTGGCGCACATGACGCCTCCACATTGCAACTTCTTCAGAAATTTAAGAGTTAGGGCACGTATTTTTCAATTCTTAAATTTAAGCCAACAAACTCGGCCAAATCTGCCCCATACCCCTCTTTTTGTTCTATTTTTGCATGGATTTATTTAACGTTCACTTAACCGTGGTCACGGGGAATAAACTCACTTTTGCAACGGAGTACAAACTAACAAACACAAGAGAAAATGAAAAAGATGTTCTTGGCATTTGCGATGTTTTTTATGGCCGCAAGTGCATTTTCGCAGGGGGTTACTACCTCGAGTATGCAAGGAAGCGTTTTGGACGATTCAGGAGAATCGCTCTTTGGCGCCAACGTTGTGGCCACACACACTCCTTCAGGGACCGTGTATGGGGCCATTTCAAACGAAGACGGCCGGTTTTACCTTCCCAATATCCGGGTAGGGGGCCCCTATACCGTGAAAGTGACCTACATAGGCTTTCAAGATAGGACGTATGAGGGCATTACCCTGGGCTTGGGACAAAGCTATAACCTTAAGGTTGTCCTGAGCGAGGGCCTTGAGCTGGAGGAAGTGGTGGTCACTTCCCAAAGGGGCAACCTCATTGATCCGGACCGCACCGGGGCCTCCGTGAACCTCTCCCGGGAAAAGATAGACGCCCTGCCCACCATTAACCGTAGCATCAATGATTTTACCCGGTTAACGCCGCAGAGCAACGGCACCTCCTTTGCCGGTACCAGCAGCAGGTTCAACAACTACACCATAGACGGCAACATCTACAACAACAACTTTGGTCTGGGTTCGGGACAATTTGCCGGCTCCAATCCCATTTCCTTGGATGCCATTGAAGAGGTACAGGTGAACCTGGCGCCCATGGACGTAAGATTGTCAGGTTTTACCGGTGCTTCCGTGAATGCGGTAACCAAATCGGGAACCAATGAGTTCAGGGGGTCCGTTTATTATTACTACAGAAATGAGCAGATGGTGGGCGACCGTCTTCGTGATCTGGAGCTCAACAGGGGAGATTCCCAAAATGATATCAAAGGGGTGAGCCTGGGCGGCCCCATCATCAAGGACAAGCTCTTTTTCTTTGTAAGTTATGAGGAAGAGCAGGAAGCGGTTCCCGGTTTTCAGCGCCAGGCACAACGTGGTGGTTTGGTGCCCGATGGACTCACCATATCCCGGGTTCCCGCTTCTGACCTGGATTTTATACGTCAGAGCATGCGCGATATCTATGGCTACGAGACCGGGCCCTATGAAAATTACCCCTTTGCCTCGGAACAGACCCGTTTTAACGCCCGCTTGGACTATAACCTCAACCAGAACAATAAGTTTTCCTTGAGGTACAACCGTTACAACGCTTCCGCCGATGTTCGCATCAACGGAAACTCCAATCGTTTTTTGCCCACGCGCTACAGAAATACGCGTAGAACCGAGATTGAGGCCATGACCTTTGCCAATGCCAACTATACCAACGATCGTTTGGTGCAGTCGTTGGTGGGGGAATGGAACGCCAAGGTGGCGGACAATATGAGCAACCAATTGAACATTGGCTATACCTCTATCCAGGACCCCAAAAGGGGAGTTCCCGGCGGACAGGCCTTTCCCTTCATTGAGGTGTTGGAGCCGGATGAGTCTGGAAACCTTTTGTACTACACCGCCCTGGGGAACGAGCTGTTCACGGTAGGAAATTTATTGGAGAACGATGTCTTTAACGTGACCAACAATTTCTCCATTTATTCTGGCGACCACACCTTTACCATTGGAGCCAATTTGGAACTCATGACCTTTAGAAATGCCTTTAACCCGGTCTTCAATGGCTTTTACAGATTTACCAGCCGCGACAGTTTTGTGGAAACGGTGATCAACAGAACCCCGGGGGCCTTCCCCGATGCCTTCGCCAAGAGTTTTGCCTTGGACGGCTCTACCACGCCGCCGGTCGATGAGACCAACTTTGGCCAGTTCGGGGTCTATTTCCAGGACGAGTTCCAAGTGAACGATGACTTAAAACTTACGGCGGGACTCAGGGTCGATTTGCCTTTCTACACCACGGACATTCCCAGGAATACCCTGTTGGACGACTTGAACAAGACCTTTGTTGATGCCGATGGGGACAGCTTTACCCCAGATGTGAGCCAATTTCCCAAGGTGCGCCCGCTTTGGTCTCCAAGAATTGGGGTCAACTGGGATGTGAACGGCAAGGGCATTACCCAGGTTAGGGGCGGCACCGGTGTTTTCTCTGGCCGTATTCCCTTTGTATGGATGAGCAACCAGGTAAATGGTTCTGGTGTAGTGCGTGGCGGTTTGGGCTTTGAAGGAGCCGAAGTGGCCGATGAGTTTGGTCCTGGCTATGTCTTTAATCCAGATGTTACTTTTGGGAATCCGGAAAATCCGAGCCAAACACTATCCAACGAACTCAACCTAACCGACCCCAATTTTAAACTGCCACAGACCTGGCGAACCAATATTGGGGTAGACCATAGGTTGCCTTGGGGCATAGATGCCACAGTGGACTTTATTTACAATAGGGATGTTTCTGTTCCCATTGTTTACAATCCCGTGCTCAGGGAGCCAGACGGCACCTTGGCCGGTCCGGACGCCAGACCCTATTGGGACGGGGGCTACAGCAATGACCCTGACTTTAGAAACGTATTTTTGTTGACCAATGCAGGCAGGACTCCAGATTATGTTTCCTTGAGTGCCACCGTGTCCAAGCAATTTAACAACGGCTTTTTTGCCTCCTTGGCCTACACCCGATCGCGCGCCAGGGATTTGGATGCTGCGGGTGGCTCCCAGGCAGGATCTTTGTGGACGGCAACCGTCAATGAGAACCGTAACGATCCAAGACTTGGTTTTGCCGGTTTTGACCAACCCAACCGCTTTGTGGGTATCTTGAATTATCAGAAGGATGGCACCACCATTGGCTTGCTTTGGGACGGCGGGGAGAACGGAAGGTACTCTTATACCTATTCCGGAAACTTCGGCGACAATTCCGATCGCTTAATGTACATACCCAATGACGCCGCAGAACTCAATTTCCAGGAATACAATGCTGGTGGCCGCCTCATTACCGAGCAGGAGCAGATCAATGCCTTTAACCGTTACATTGAGCAGGACGAGTACCTGAGCGAAAACAGGGGCAGGGTCATGGAGCGAAATGGGGGTAAAAATCCTTGGTTAAACCGTTACGACCTGCGCATTACCCAGGACATTGAAATGACCAAGGACAACAAGAATACCATTCAATTGTCCATGGACTTTTTGAATGTGGGCAACATGCTCAATTCAGATTGGGGCGTGCCTCAGTTTGTTTTTGAGGAAAACCTATTGCGTTACCGGGGCCGTAACGGTGCCAATGAGCCCATTTATAGTTTGAACACCGTAAGGGGCACCTCGGACCTGCCCAGGGAAACTTTTAGGCCCTCATCCAGTATAGGGGCCACCTGGAGGTTACAGGTGGGTATCCGTTATATGTTCAATTGATGGGAATGGAAAAGGTATAAGAGAAAAGGCCCTGCACCCGTGCAAGGGCCTTTTTTTATGCCCAAAATTCCCTATTTTTAAGCACTAAAACCTAAACGATGTACCAAACCCTTCAAACCCTGCACTCCTACCTGGCCTACGTGGCCCTTGCCATTTTGATCTTGGCCGTGGCCAACGCCATTTTTGGCCTGCTCTCCAAAAGGGTCTTTAACATGCACAAAGACCTGCGGCTTAGCCTTTACGCCCTTATTTTTGTACACATACAGCTGTTGCTTGGGCTGGTCCTTTGGTTTGTTTCCCCCAGTGGCCTCAATGCCATACAGCAATTTGGTATGGGAGACCTTACCGCTGCGGCCAGATTGTTGGCGGTAGAGCACCCTTTCATCAACATCATTGCCATTGTGCTCATTACCATTGGTTGGTCCCGGCACAAAAAGTTTATGGAAGGCCACAAAAAGTTCAAGAGCATTGCCATATTCTACGGTATTGGCCTGCTGTTCATCCTCAGTAGGATCCCGTGGGCCGTTTGGCTCAATTAAACGGACTGCCCAGCCCCGACCCTGGCGTACCGTTTTGCCCAGGGGCCAAAGCCCAGGTAATGGGCCAGTTTTCTCCCATGGCAAGAGCAAGGTCTGGTCTTGCATATCCTGGTTTTCAAAAAAAAAAAATCCATAAAACACAACAGATGAACAAATTGGCCCTAATGTGCGTCCTACTCTTTTCGGTGGGCGCATCCGCACAGAAAATATCGCTCTTCAATGGAGAGAACCTGGAAGGTTGGACCATTTACGGAACCGAGAAATGGTATGTGGAAGACGGGCTCTTGGTCTGTGAAAGCGGACCGGACAAGGGGTACGGATACCTTGGCACCGACCAGCAGTACAAAAACTTTATCCTTACCCTGGAGTTTAAGCAAGAGGCCAATGGCAATAGTGGGGTGTTCGTCCGCTCCACGGTTAACGGTACCACGGTGAGCGGCTGGCAGGTGGAGATTGCCCCGCCCGGGGCGCATACCGGCGGGGTGTACGAATCTTACGGCCGCAACTGGCTCATAAAGCCCGATCCGGAAAAGGACAGCGCCCTAAAAATGGGCGAATGGAACACCATGAAGATCAAGATGGATGGGGACCGACTTACCTCTTGGTTAAACGGCACTGAAATGGTTTCCTTTGATGACGCCATCATAGGCGCGGGGGAGGGTTCCGTGTTGTTGCAGATACACGACGGTGGCGGCATTAAGGTGAAGTGGCGCAACTTGGAGCTGGAGCCCTTGGATTGATGCCATCTCCCACCCAATCCAGGGAAAGGCCGCTACAGCTGGTTGGGCAACCGGGCTATCCCTGATTTTTCAGCGGAAGGACCCACTCGTTTCCTTTTGTTGGGATCCCGCTTCCCTGATCAGGTGCACATACACCGGGAAGTGATCGCTGTACCCGCCCACATAACTGCCCCCGGCATAGGTGCGCAAGGGATAGCCCTTGAACCTTCCCTTGGGATCGGTCAGGTACGCGGGGGCAAAAATGCCCGCCTTCCAAAACGTATAGCGCTTTCGGTTGCCGTGAACCAAATTGGCGGTGAGGTACACTTGGTCAAAAAGGTTCCAACGGTCGCGGTAGGCCAATGAGCCCTCCCCTTTTTTGAACAGCTTTTCCATGGGGCCAAAGAGGTCCAGGGAGTCCAATCGGTGCTTTTTTCCCTTCACCTTGAGCACTTTTTTAAAGCTGGGATCAATGGGGTCATCATTGAAATCGCCCATCCCGATGATGCGCGCCCCGGGATTTGCCCTTCGCAGGGAATCAATGATGCGTTTGTTCAGTTGGGCGGCGGCCAATCGGTAGGGTCGGCTCCGCGCCTCCCCGCCGCTTCTGGAGGGCCAGTGGTTCACAATAAAATACAGGGGTTCATTGTCCAACAGGCCCTCTACCACCAATTGGTCCCGGGTATGGTCCCGGAAACCTTCCGCATTGAACAACAGCAACCGCCTACTGTTAAAAGCCGTGGGAATAAAGGCCGATTTCCGGTACAGCAGGGCCACATCAATGCCCCTTTCGTCCGGGGAATCAAAATGTACCAGTCCGTAGCCATACTTTTTTAACCTGGGATGGTGAATGAGGTCGTTCAGCACCGCTTTGTTTTCTGCCTCGCACACGCCCAGTACGTCCGGCGGGCCCGGACTGGTGGGGCTGCCTATCTGTGAAATGACCTTGGCCAGCTGGGAAAGCTTGTGTTCATAGCGGGAAGTGGTCCAACGATCCTTTCCTTCCGGGGTGCGGTCATCGTCATAAGTAAGGCTGTCGTTCCGGGTATCGAACAGGTTTTCCAGGTTGTAAAAGGCCACGGTGCGCAACTGGTAATCTTTGGGCCCTTGGCCCCAGAGCGGAATCTGGCCCATCAACATTAAAAAAACAAGCAGCTGTCGCATTTACAGGGTTTTATATCCGAAAATATACGGCAATAATCGGAAAAAGTCCTCACCTTTCCCATTTTTGGATATCTTATGGCCCATCAATCCAATACGCCATCCACTAGCCATGTACAAGAAGATGTTGCTTGTATTGCTTTTGTATGCTCCATGGCTCGGGGCTTTACAGGCCCAAAGCGTTCTTTACGGAACGGTGCTGGACATGGCCACTAAAAAGGTGATCGTTGGGGCCAAGGTGGCCGTGGAGGGCAGGCCCTACGCCACGGAGACCGACCTCAACGGAAGGTTTTCCCTGACGGTGCCGCTCCAGGGCGATCATATCCTGCAAATTGGCTATGTGGGGTACGAGACCCAGCGTATCCTCCTGCTGTTGAACACGGCCGAGATATCGCTGGGACCGCTGTACCTCGTGGCCGACCTGACCCTGGAAAAGCAGGACAATCTCATTACCCTGACTGATGCCGAGCTGTTGGAAGATGGCAGTACGGACAACGCCTTGGGCCTGTTGCAGGCTACCCGGGATGTTTTCCTTACCCGTGCCGCCTTTGATTTTGGACAGGCCTTTTTCAGGGTGCGGGGCTATGATTCCCAAAACGGCACGGTGCTCCTGAACGGTATCCCCATGAACAAATTTTTTGACGGAAGGCCCCAATGGAACAACTGGGGCGGTCTCAACGATGTGATCCGGAACCAAGAGTTCCACCACGGTCTGGAGGCTTCCCCCTTTATCTTCGGAGGGGTCTTGGGCACCACCAATATGGATTTGAGGCCATCGGGGCTGCGGCCGGGGGTTCGCTTGTCTTCCTCGGCCAGCAACAGGACCTATACGGGCAGGCTAATGGCCACCTATAATTCCGGAGTGGACGGCAACGGGCTGGCCTATATGGCCTCGGCATCGCGGAGATGGGCGCGCCAGGGCTATATGGAGGGCACCTTGTACGATGCCCATTCCTTTTACGGGGCCCTGGAATATCAGCTAGATGATACCAACAGTATCATGCTCACCGCCATGGCCGCCACCAACCGAAGGGGACGCTCCTCTGCCGTTACGGAAGAAGTGCACGCCCTGGTGGGCAGGCGGTACAATCCGTATTGGGGAGAACAGAACGGCAACATCAGGAATTCCAGGGAACGCCTTATCTCGGAGCCCCTGGTACTCCTTAACTATTTTCACGAAAGCAAGAAAGGCAACCTCAATGTGGGCCTGGCCTACCAAACGGGTGTCCGCAGCCGGAGCAGGGTGGGCTATTACAACGCCCCCAATCCGGACCCCACCTTTTACCGCTATCTCCCCAGTTTCCATGTAAACAGTGGCATTGGCGCCAATTTTGTGAGCGCGGATGGCGCCCGGCAACGGTTTTTACGGGCACCCCAATGGAACTGGCAGCAAGCCTACACGGCCAATGGCAGCGCTTCTGCCAACGGAAGGGCGGCCTATGTGCTCTATGATGATGTGGTAAAAGACAACCAGCTTACCGCGCGCATTCACGGCGGCTACAAAATGGGCAAGGCCCTTCAATTGCATTTTGGGGCCACGCACCGGCAGCTCCGTTCCAGGAATTTTGCCCGGGTGAACGATTTGTTGGGGGCCGAATTCCATACGGACATCGATCCCTTTTCAGATACCCGGAACGATGTGGAAGGCCCTTTGAATCGGGGAGAGGGCGATACCTTTAACTACAACTATGAGTTTCGTTCGGGGCAGTCCACCGCATTTGCGCAACTGCAGTGGGAGCAAAGGGCTTGGACGGCCTTTGTGGCGGCCCAGTACCAAGGCACCTCCCATCTGCGCCAGGGCTTGTTCAAGAACGAGCGTTTTCCGGACAATTCCCTGGGCAAGAGCCCCAAGATCACGTTCCATACGGTCGGGGCAAAAGGGGGGCTCTCAAGAAAGATCACGGGCAGGCATTGGGTGGCCGCCCATGCCGCGTTCATGGAGCGGCCACCGCTGTTGCAGAACGTATTTATAAACCCCAGGGAAAGCAACGCACAGGTGCCCCAACTGCGGCCAGAGGCCCTGCGGTCCCTTGATGTGAACTATTACATCCGAATGCCCAAGCTCACGGGCAGGCTCAGTGCCTACCATACCCTGTTCCAAAACACCACGGACGTGAATTTCTTTTTTGTGGACAGCGGGGTGGGCTCTGATTTTGTGCAGGAAGTGCTCACCGATCTGGATCGCCGGCACCAGGGGCTGGAACTGGGCCTGGAATACCAGCTTTCTGCCGCGGTAAAACTCTCTGCCGTGGCCGCTTTGGGCCGGCATACCTTTGCCAGCGATCCCAAGGTGACCATAAATTTCGATACGGCCGCCGCAGATGAGGAACTGATAGACGTGAGCGGAACCAAGGAATTGGGAGCGGCCAATGTACGGGGGCTGCGCTTGGCACAGGGGCCCCAGACCGCGGTTGCCCTTGGTCTGGAATACAGGGACCCCAAATATTGGTGGGTGGGGATGACCACCAACTATCTGGCAGACAATTATGCCAATATATCTGCCATTACCCGCACGGCCAGTTTTCTGCTGGACCCCGAGACCGGACAGCCCTTCCCCGATGCCACGCCCGAAAATGTGGCCCGTTTGTTGGCCCAGCGTCCGCTGGACACGTTTTACCTGCTCAATTTGGTGGGCGGGAAGTCCTGGTTGAAGAACGGGAAGTACATTGGGCTGTTCGCCAGTGTGAACAATCTTTTTGACACGGTGTTCAGGACCGGGGGCTACGAACAGAGCAGAAACGGCAATTACGGGCAGTTGCGGCAGGACACCTTGGGGGGATCGCCCTCATTTGCCCCAAAATATTGGTACGGCTTTGGGCGTACCTTTTTTCTGAATTTGGCCTATAGTTTTTAAGATGGCGGCAAGGACGAACCTATGGAGAAGATGTTTTGCAGGGTGCCTCGGGGCAGCCCTTCTGCTGCTTTTTGGCCATTGTGTAAAAGATCGCGGTTTTGAGCCGCCGCCGGGGGCGTGTTCCAACGGCTTGCAGGCCAATATTACCTATTCGGAGCTACGGGAACAGTATCCAGGGGAAACGGTGCAGATCCAGGAAGATCTGATAATGGAGGGCTACGTCTCCTCCTCCGATGCCAGCGGGAACTTCTTTGGCGTGATCCATTTTCAGGATGCGCCCGAAAACCCCACGGACGCCTTTCAATTCTTGACCGACCTGCGGGATGCCCATTTGTTCTTTTCGCCGGGAGAAAGAATCTTCATTAAGCTCAAGGGGCTCTATTTGGGACGATCAAAAGGGGTGTACAAAGTGGGGGGATCCTTTTCTTCCTTTGGCAATGTATCCGTGGGGCGCTTGCCAAGCCAGGTTATTTTTGACCATGTTTTTGTGGCTTGCGGGCAACGCAGGGAATTGAGGCCAAGGCTGCTTTCCCTCACGGACGATCTGGGCCCGCACGCCCACACCCTGGTACGGTTCAACGACCTTGAATTTTCTGAATCCGAACTAGGGATGGCCTACGCCGTACCGGAAGAAGAGACCCTGAGGACCTTACTGGACTGTGAAGATAGGGCGTTGGCACTGCGCAACAGCGGTTTCTCGGATTTTAGGGAAGAACAGCTCCCGGAGGGCAAGGGTAGCATAACGGGGATACTGTTGCGGGAAAACAATGATTTCTTTCTACAGATAAGGAGCCTGGCCGATGTGGATTTCAACGGGGAACGCTGTCCGGAGTTTGTGGACGAGTTTACCTCCCAGAATTTGTTCTTTTCTGAATTGGCAGACCCCAATAATAACCCAAATGCCAGGTTCATAGAGCTCTTCAATGCTTCAGAAGCATCAATATCGCTAAAGGGATGGCGCATTGAACGCTATACCAACGCGGCTGTGGAGGTAAGTTCGCAACTGGACCTTTCCGGCCTTTCCATAGGGCCGCAGAGCACGCTCGTCATTGCCGCCGATGCCGGGGTGTTCGCCGCGGTTTACGGTTTTGAGCCCGATCTGGTGGCCGGTAAGAACTCTCCCGCAGACAGTAATGGGGACGATAATCTTGCCTTGGTGGATCCCTTTGGCACCGTGGTGGATCGTTTTGGGGTGGTGGGTGTGGACGGTACGGGAACCGCACATGAATTTGAGGACGGCAGGGCCTTGCGGAACAGTGGGGTGGTGCAGGGAAATACGGTGTTCAATGCCCTGGAATGGACCATTTACAATGACAGTGGTGGCAACGGGACCATCAATGCGCCCCAAAATGCCCCGGACGATTTCTCTCCCGGCTCCCGATGATGGCCGCTCACTGCACGGCCTTTTTGGCAATTTGCATTAATTTCTCCTCGGTAAGCGGCTTTGTAATGTAGTCATCTACAATGCCTTCGTATTCTTGTGCCTTCGCCATACCACTGGGACTGCTAAAGGAGCTTATGATATAGAGCTGGGTATGTTTGCGCTTGCTTTGGGGAAGGGCCTTGTACTCCTTTAAAAACTCCCATCCGTTCTTCTTTGGCATGTTCAGGTCCAACAAAATCACCTGCGGAAGCGCAATGTCCTCAATGATAAGGCCCACCAGGGCATCTATGGCCTCTTGGCCATTGGAATAGTGCAATATATTATCGCAAAAACCACTTTTTTGCATCAGTCTTTTGGTGTTGAAAAAGAAAAAGGCATCATCATCGATCACACAACAACTTTCGTACATACTCATAGGCTCAACAATATCTAAAAAAGTTAATAATTTTTTGACACTTTAACAACTGATCTGTGTTAATTCTGGGTCATATCGAAATCATTTTATGGATATGGGATTTTTCTCTGTTTAACAATGACCGTGGTGCGAGATCTTTCCATTTTTGGTTGCAACGCCATAGATAAATTCTTGGGGTCCGTACATAGTTGCTTTTTTAAATTGAGTTGATAACCAGAATGTGAGGTTGAGCCCCTGCCTGAATTGTAGTCGAGGCAGGCAGTCGAAGCCTCCTATGGCTGGCGAATGGCTCTCAGCTGCCTGCCCGTGCGGCCGGCGGGTGCTCGAACTGACAACAGTAAAAACCCTTATTGATGGAATAGTGGGATAATTACCTTGTTTGATTAATACGTGTTTATCCACTGACCGCTATTAAATGCCATTGAAAGGCTCCTTTGTCTTGAAATGGAATGGGTTGAGCATCAAATGGAAACCCATAAAACCCTATCCAAAAAGTAAAGCACAAAAATAGGGGGCGCAGTGTTTGGAATAGTCCATAAAATGGGCCCGGGAGTTCAATCTTTCAATACTTTTTCAAGATCGGCCGGGGTTATGGGCTTTAGGATGTAGTTGCTGACCAAGGCATAATCGTTTACTTTGCTTATGTCCTTTGGGTCCACGGATGAGCTTATCACATAAACCAATGTTTTTGAAGAGTTTGGAGGTCGTATCTTAATGAATTCATCCAAAAAATCCCATCCGTTCATAATGGGCATGTTCAGGTCCAAGAAAATGACCTGTGGCAGTTTGTCATGGCCTTCCCTCATTTCCCGGAGCCCGTCAAGGGCGTCTTGGCCATTGTTGTAAACCGTGACGTCCTTGCAGAAGTCGATGTCTCGCATCATTCTCTTTATCCCATAGATAAAAATGGGATCGTCATCTATGACGCAGCAGTTCTCTATTTTGGCCATATGGGTTAAAGTGCTTTTTTCAAGGTTATGGTAAAGGTGCTTCCCACATTGGGTGCGCTCTCCACGTTTATGGAACCCTGCATGGCCTCTACCTGGTTTTTGGTTATGAACAAGCCAATTCCCTTGGCGTCCTTGTTCTTGTGAAAGGTCTTGTACATTTTAAACAGGTGTTTTCCATGACGCTCCAAATCAATGCCCAGGCCGTTGTCCTCAAAGGAAATATGGACCAAGTCCCGCACCGTCCGGGCGCTTACCCATACTTTGGGCCTTCGTTGTGGTGCCTGGTATTTAATGGCGTTGGTAAAAAGGTTGAGCAAAATGCTTTCCAGGTAGGCCGGCACTGCCCTTACACTGATCTCCGGGGACACCTCCAAGAGGGTCTCCACACGGTTCTCAATGATGATGCTGCCAATACTGTCCTGTATCCTTTTTAAGGTGGCCAGCAGCGGAACGTTTTCCATTTCATCTGCCACCTTGGTCTTCACCTTTACCACTTCATTAAGGTGGTGCACGGTTTCCGTAAGGCTCTCCGTGGCGTTCTGCAACAGTTGCAACAGTTGTATTTTTTCCTGTTCATCTTCCTCTTCCACCAGAAACTTATGGAGCATGGAAAGATTGCTGGTATGGGACCTTAGGTTATGGGAAACAATGTGGGCAAAGTTCAATAAGCTCTCGTTCTGGTGTTTGGAGACTTCCAGTAGGTCGTTCAGTTGGTTTTCTGCCAAGATTCTGGGCGTAAGGTCTAAAATCTGGACAATGAAATGGGATAGGTTTCCCTGTGCGTTCCTCACCACCGTTACCGTTACAATGGCGTGTACCGTACCCCCATTTTTATGAACATATCTCTTTTCTATTTGGTAGTTTTCCAAAGCGCCCGCAATGGCGCCGTCTATGGTCTTTTGGGTAAGTTGCAGATCATCCTGGTAGGTGGTTTCATCTATGTGCATGGTTAAGAGCTCCTCTTCTGAATATCCCAAGATATGGCAAAGGCTGGCATTCACTTTCAACCATTTTTTGTCCGGGCCCACGATCGCCATTCCTATCACAGCGTTTTTAAAGCTCTCGAAAAAGGTTTCTTGGCTCTGTTGCAGTTTTTGGCGTGTGGTGCGGATGTCTGTAATGTCCCAAGTGGCCCCTATCATTTTGGTGGCGTAGCCAAGGTCATCATAAAGGGTTTTGCCCTTTGTTTTCAAGGTTCTGATTTTTTTGTCGGGCAAGGCCACCCTGAATTCCGAACTAAAGTCGCTTTTGTCTTTCAGTGCTTTTTTAAACCTCTGTTCGTTCACTTTTCTGTCTTCCGCAAAAACGTGTTTCCCCCAAACATCATTGAGCCCAGGGATTTTGTTTTTTCCTCCGGATAGCGCTGGCATATTGCGGACCCAAACCAGTTTTTGGGTTTTTACATCAAGTTCCCAAATACCTATGTTGGCAGCTTTGGTCGCGGTTTGTATGCGTTGGGCGATGTGTTGGCGCTCCAGCTCATCTTTCTTTTTGGCATTGATGTCCTGAAAAGTTCCAAAGATCCGAACACATTTGTCTTGGTGCATTTCTGCCTCTCCCTTGGCCCGTACCCAAACCTCCCTTCCCTTGGCGGTAATGATGATCAGCTCCTGGTCCCAAGGCGTCCCTTTTGCTATGGCCGCCCCCACCAGTTCCCTTATTTTTTCCCGGTGTTGCCCTTCCTTGTAAAAATTAATGCCCTCCTCCAGATTGGGTCTGTAGCGCTCGGGCACTTCGTGTATTTTTTTGGTCATGGGGCTCCAATACACCTCATTTTTGGCAAGGTCCAATTCCCAGCCCCCTGTGCGGGACACCCGTTCCGCTGCCAGGAGCAACTCTTTGTCCCGTTTCAGTGCGGTTACGTCTTCCAGGCAAAGCATGGCGCCCACCTCATTTTCAAGGCCTTTTTGCCAAGGACGCACCCACCATTTCCACCACTTTAGGGTGCCGTCCGGACCGGGGCATTTAACCTCTTTGGCTTCTTTTTCTTCGCCCCGTAAGGCCGCTGTAATGTCGTTCATTAAGGCTTTGGGAGCCTGCGGATAAAGATCATGGAGGGTAAGCACCCCTTTTTTTTTGGTTTTAAATGACGCGGGCAAAGGCCAATTTTTGGAGTGTTCAAGGACATGCCCGTTTGAATTGATCAGGGTAAGCGGCTGTGGCCAATCTTGCACAAAACGATATAAGTTGGTGGCTTTCAATCACATTTCGTTGATATAGCAAAGGTACAGTTTTCCATTTTAGTAGGAATTTTTATGTTAAAAAATAATGGAAACCATACAAAAGAAGGGACGGTGGGGCAGCATACGTGCGGAATTCCACGCGATTTTGAACTTTTATGCCTCATTTTGCTTCAGAATCGTTGGTTTTTTGGGTGTCCCTATTTGTTCTTGGCCTGTTCTCGCTGTTTTTGCTGCATGCGCACCACAAATAGGACGATTAAAAGGGAACAACGCCCGCGGGTAGAGCATCCTTGACCTTGCCCCACTTTGGGCGAAATGCAATCCCATCCTTTTTGATGTTATCTCCTTGATGATGTGTTTTCATCTAGCGGTTTGTGGCCCTGGCCTGAGGCGGAACCGAGGGTGGCCCCGTTGTTTTGCGGGAAGAGGTCTTACCGCCCCGGGTGCATTGGAATACCACTTTCCAAACTTGCGTGCAGGGTCAACTAGGGCGTGGCCCCCACTTACCAGTGCACATGGTTTGTGGTTGTTTTTACACCTTGTTGTTTTTGGGGGGCTACCGGTCTTTTTTAGATCTTCGCGCGGGGTTGGCACCATGAAGCTTTTTATTTGTGGGCAGGGCGGTGTATCTTAGCCCAAGCAAAGGTCAAGAGAGCTTTGCGGTGCGTGAAGCGGCCGTGAATACCATGGCACCAGCAACTCTTGGATGGCTTTCTTTTAATTTAAAACAACGATATGACAACCTTTTTTGATGCCATAAGGCAAGGCATGGCCGATTTGGTACAAACCCACCTGGAAGGCGATCACGCTTTATTGCAGGCCAAGGACCAAAGGGGCTCCACTCCCTTGTTGTTGGCCACGTATTATGGCCAAGAGAAAATAGTTGGGCTGTTGCTTCACAAAGGGGCCGCGGTAAATGAGCGTGACGCTTCCGGAAACACCGCCTTGATGGGTGTCTGTTTCAAGGGTTTTGCCCATTTGGCCACCTTGCTCCTGGAGCACGGTGCAGACCCCAACCTTAAAAATGCCATGGGCGGCACTGCCTTGATCTACGCGGCCACGTTTGGCCACGAGGAGATGGTTGCGACGCTGCTCTCCCACGGCGCCGATCGTTCAGTGAAGGACGCCAGGGGGCAAACCGCACTTGATCATGCCTTGGCCCAAGGTTTTACCAAGATCGCCAGTTTGCTCAAGGCCTAAACCATAAAACAAGATTCATGGAACACCGTTTACAAGTAGCTTTGGTGCAGACCCCCCTGCACTGGGAAGCCCCTGGGGAGAATAGAAGAATGCTGGCCCGGAAACTCAAAGAATTGGCTAGCGGTGTGGATCTGGTGGTCTTGCCCGAAATGTTCACCACCGGATTCACCATGTTCCCTGAAAACGTTCCCGGCAGTGAAGGGGCGGCCACCTTAGCCTGGATGCGCCACTGGGCCAATGAAAAGCATGTGGCCCTTTTGGGGAGCATCATCTACCAAGAGGGGCATACCTACTTCAACAGGCTCTTTTTTGTGGAGCCCAATGGCAAACAGTACCAGTATGACAAGCGACATACATTTACCTTGGCGGGGGAGCACAAAAAGTATGAACGCGGCACGGAGCGCATCACCATAACCTATAAAGGTTTCGTCATTTGTCCGCTCATTTGCTATGACCTCAGGTTCCCCGTTTGGAGCAGGAACACGGAGCACTATGACGTTCTAGTTTACGTGGCCAATTGGCCAAAACCGAGGATCAATGCCTGGGATGCCCTTTTAAAGGCCCGGGCCATTGAGAACATGGCCTATGCCATTGGTGTGAACCGGACGGGGGAAGATGGCAACGGACATGCCTATCCGGGCCACTCCGCGGCCTATGATGTGCTGGGGAAGGAGTTGGTCTTTTCCCGGAAGGAGGAAATCCTGTACACGTCTTTATCCTTGAAAAAGGTGCAGGAACACAGGAAAAAACTGGGTTTCTTGGAAGATAGGGACAGTTTTACACTAGGGGGATAACCTTTCTTTGGCACGATGGGCATCTGCCAAACCGTTAAGTATAACAGGTTTTGGAACCGTTTTTCGCCTTTGGCCCGTGTTCAATCCAATATGGTAAAGGTCTCAATGACCTCCCAATTGGCCCGGATCTCCAAGGGTGTTGGGTAGTAGGCAATGCGTTCGGGCTGTCTTTTCTCCAATAAGCTTCCCGTGTCCCATTTTCCGTTTTCGTTCTCATCAAAAATGACACGTACTAAGTAATTGGCCGGCTTAATGGCATTGAACTCAAAGGTGGTTGGTTCGGTGGCGTATTGCTCCCGCTGGGTTTCACCTTTGTCATTGGTGAGCTGCACCAACACCGGATAGGTTAATGAGGCCCCGGCGAGATTAATGCTCAGATTGCCGTAATCTGCCAGGCTTTTTGTGTTGAAAGCGTAGTTCAAGGTGTCATTGGCAGTGCCAAAGAAGTCGGTTACGGCCCCTGGCAAGAGGGCCAAGCCATAAGCGGTTTCCGGCTCTTTTTCAAAATTTAGGCTTATGGTGTTCTTTGCGCTGTCCAGCAGCACCTTAAACGATATGGGAATTGAATCTTGCTTTTGCATGCTTACCTTGGTGGTGTCCAACATCTTGATCGGTGTGTTCGCGCTAAGCGTAACGGGGGTGCCAAAATCCAGTTCCCCCCGTTGGTTTATGGACAGGGTGAGTGAATCTGCCTCCACCTTGCGGGCAATGACGTTAAAGGTGTCCTTGACCATCAAGGCCTCGTGGGTCACTTCAAAGACAATGGAATCCATTTCAAAGGGCGTGAACCAGAAGTTCAGGGTGTCCTTGTCGTTCTCTTTCAGTACGGTGGTGCGCACGCTGTCCGGCAACGGGGTCAAGGGTTTTATGTGCATGCCGCTGCCATCGCCATAATATCCAAAACTAATCTTGTTCCGTGCCACCATACTGGGAACAATGACCGAATAGTCGGGGACTTCCTTGAAGAGGTTCAATAGGTATATGGAGTCTGTTGGGAGGGTTATGGTGTCCTGTAAAAAACCAATTTTGTCCGTTTTTTGATCAAAAATATTGTCCTTGGAAGCGTCCTTGAGTCCAAAGATGGCATAGTTTCCCTCTTTTAAATTCTTCAGTTCAAACACAATGGCACTGTCCAGGGTGTTGGTCAGGTAGGTGGGCGGTCTTTTGTACACCGTGGAGTCGTTGTAGGTACTGTCTATCTTGTAGAGCATGACACTGATAAAGTCATCGGGCTCCTTGTTAAAGGCATCCTTTACCACGCCCCTGAGCACCAGGGAATCCAAATAATCGCCGGTGGAAAACACATAGTTGAGGAAGGCATTGGCATTGCCCTCATTGTTGTCCACGATGCTCTGACCAAAATTAAAGGTGTAGGTGGTGTTTTCCAGCAGGGTGTCCTTCAGGATGATTTCTATGAACTTGTTGGCGCCCCCTTGGGGGGTTATTTCCGGAAGGTATTTCAACGGGGGGGAAATGATGAGCTGCTCCTGTACATCTTTCAACTGTATGAGTTCGTCAAAGTACAAGCGTATTTTTTTGGTGTTGAAATTGATGCTCATGTTCGGTGGGTCTGCCCTGAGCAATACCGGTGCGGTCTCATCCTTGGGCCCCCCAGTGGGCGCCCCTCTTCTGGCGCATTGGTAAGAGGCCATTACAATGAGGGCCACAAAGGCAAAGGCCAATATTTTTCTGAGTACCTGCATAGATTCAAAACACAAAGTAACGACATATTTTTAGAAGAAACCGGTCTTTAGGGCACTACGGCCATACTGGCCACATAGAGCGTTAGGCCCTCTATGTCCTTGAAGGTGTTGGCGCAGATTTCAATGGTGGCCCCGGTGGTAATCACATCGTCCACCAATAAAATGGTTTTGCCCCGAAGGGCCTGGGTATCGGTAAGTTCGTAGAGCGATCGGTTGTCCAGCCAACGCGCCAAGCGTCCCCTTTTGGTCTGTGTCCTGGTGTTGGCCGTTTTGATCAACAGGTCTTCCCTGCAGTGGCAATTGAGGTGTTGGGCCAAGGTACTGGCAAAGAGACTGCACTGGTTGTAGCCCCTTTTGGCCAACTTTTTCCTGTGCAGGGGCACGGGGATCACCATATCCACATGGTGCAAATAACCATTGTCCTTTATGGTCTGTCCGTACCAGTGCCCCAAAAAGGCCCCCACTTGTTCTTGGCCCTTGTACTTTAGATGGTGTATAAGGCTCTTGGTAATGCCAAAATCTGTGAAAAAAAGGAAGGAAGATGCTTTTTTTATGTTAATACGGCCGTAAAAAATACGGTCTACCGGGTTTTCGTCGTTAAAGGTATATTCGGTGAGCGGCATCTGATGTCGACAAACGGTGCACAGCATTTGCTCTCCTCTGATTAAACGCGCATTACATCCAAAACATGCCAATGGCAATAGGACGGTGTTTATATCGTTTAGTATATTTGAAAGCTTGGTGAGCATCGTTTTCCAGTACCCAAATTTAACCTACTAAGGCCTTTGTTTTAGATGGAGAGTCAAGATAAGAAATTAAATTACAACATTATATTGGCGGCATTGGTGGCCGTTATCCTTGGCATCCTCATTGCCTTCTATTACAGCTATGCCCAATCTGAGAGCCAAATCAACTTTTTGGAACAGGAAAAGGCCATATTGGTCAAGGACCTGACCCTGATGAAGGCCGATGTGGATCGCTTGTCTGCCCTGAACGAGGTGAACGATATTGAGCTGCAAGACGCCAAATACGAAGTGCAACAGTTGTTGGACTCCGTGGGCAAGCTGAATTTTACCGTGGGCCGCCTCAGGGAATTCAAGACCGAGCTCCGAAGGTTGGAGGCCAAGAACGACAGCCTAAAGCTGAAGAACAATTTCTTGCGTTACAACAACATGCTCCTTACGGACAAGTACGAGAAAAGCCAACGCGAAGTGGAGGCCCTGAGGGCAAGCAGCACCTCCTTGGCCGAGGCAGAGGCCCTGCAGCGCCGAAAGATCTTGGAGCTTAACCAACAACTGCGCACCAAGAGCTACCTGAAGCTGGAAAAGCCGGAAGCGGCCACTTACAGGTTAAGGGGGGGCAGGCCCATAGAGACCAACAAGGCCTCTACCATAGAAAGGCTCAGGGGCTGTGTTACCGTATTGGCCAACCCAGAGGAGGCCAACAAGGAAAAAGTGCTCTACCTGCAGTTCCTTGACCCGAACAAACAGGTCATAGAGGACAATGCCAATACCATTACGGTGAACGGCAACGTGTACAGCAAGCGCGTGGAAGTCTTTTTTACCGGTACGGAGATGCCGGTATGTGACTTCATAAGCATTCCGGAAGAATCCCTCGAGGGGGGAGAGTACACCCTGAACGTCTTTGAGGACGAACGTCTTTTGGCCTCTGCCCAATTTCAGCTGAAATAAATCCTTTTTATTTTGGGTATTATTCTATTTTTGCCGCATGGCAAAGCAAGATGACGATTTTAAAAAGGTAATTTCCCACGCAAAGGAATACGGCTATGTGTTCCAATCAAGCGAAATATATGACGGCCTCAGCGCGGTATATGATTACGGCCAGAACGGGGCAGAGCTCAAGAAGAACATCCGGGATTATTGGTGGAAGGCCATGGTGCAGCTCAATGACAATATTGTGGGCATTGATGCGGCCATCTTCATGCACCCCACCACTTGGAAGGCCTCCGGTCACGTGGATGCCTTTAACGATCCGCTCATAGACAACAAGGATTCCAAAAAAAGGTACAGGGCAGACGTGCTGGTGGAAGATTATGTGGGAAAATTGGACGCCAAAATAGAAAAGGAGGTGGCCAAGGCCAAAAAACGCTTTGGGGACGCCTTTGACAAGGAGCAGTTTCTGGCCACCAACCCCAAGGTCGCCGAATACAAGGAACGTGGCGATGCCATTTTAAAACGATTGGGCAAGTCCCTGGAGGCAGAGGACCTGGAAGATGTCAAAGCGCTCATTGAAGAGCTGGACATAGCCTGCCCCATGTCCGGTTCCAAGAATTGGACGGACGTAAAGCAATTTAACCTCATGTTCGGCACCAAATTGGGCGCCAGTACGGAGAACACCACCGATCTTTACCTGAGACCGGAGACCGCCCAGGGCATTTTTGTGAATTTCCTAAATGTGCAGAAGACCGGCAGAATGAAGATCCCCTTTGGCATTGCCCAAACCGGGAAGGCCTTCAGGAACGAGATCGTGGCACGGCAGTTCATTTTTAGGATGCGGGAGTTTGAGCAGATGGAGATGCAGTTCTTTGTACAGCCCGGTACCCAAAAGGAATGGTACGAGGTGTGGAAGGAAAAACGCATGAAATGGCACCTTTCCCTGGGCTTGGGCGCGGACAATTACCGCTTTCACGACCATGAAAAACTGGCCCACTATGCAGATGCGGCCACGGACATAGAGTTCCGCTTTCCCTTTGGCTTCAAGGAATTGGAGGGCATCCATTCCAGAACCGATTTTGATCTGGCCAGCCATGAGGAATTTTCCAACAAGAAGCTCCAGTATTTTGATCCGGTGGAAAACAAGAATTACGTGCCCTACGTCCTGGAGACCTCCATTGGCCTTGACCGCATGTTTTTGGCCGTTTTCTCCAATGCCTTGCGGGAAGAGACCCTGGAGAACGGTACCACAAGAACGGTGCTGAAGCTTCCCGCCGTGCTGGCCCCCGTAAAAGCGGCCATACTCCCCCTGGTGAAGAAAGATGGCCTACCCGAACTGGCGGGCCGTATCTTGGAAGACCTGAAATGGGACTATAACGTGAGCTATGATGAAAAGGACGCCGTGGGCCGTAGGTACCGCCGCCAAGATGCCAATGGCACGCCTTTCTGCATTACCGTGGACCACCAGTCCCTGGAGGATGGCACGGTTACCCTTAGGCATAGGGATTCCATGGAGCAAGAGCGCATTAAAATTGCCGATGTCAACGCCATCATAGGCAAGGAAACCGACATGCGCCAATGGCTAAAACGGATCTAAGCGTTTTCTTGCGCACAAGGTACGTTTTGGGCCTAACCGTTACTTTCGCTGGCGCCACCGGGTTTCCAATGGATCAACAAGCTTGTTCCCCGCGGCACCCAACCACCGATAGGGTTGTTGTGTGTTGGGCGTGGTTCCAAAGAAGCGGGGCCCATCACCAATGTTTTGGCCGGTAGGTTTTTTTTGATCTCGTCTGTACTTTGGTTGTCAGAGCAGTTTCTTCAAAGTGGCCTCCATGGCCTTGGGCTTGGTGGTTGGGGCAAACCGTTTTACGGGCTTACCCTCCTTGTCAATGACAAACTTGGTGAAGTTCCATTTTATACCGCTGCCCAGTAATCCGCCCAAGCGCGATTTTAAAAATTTAAAAATGGGGTGGGCCCCGCTGCCATTGACATCCACCTTGGCGAACATGGGAAAGCTAACCCCGTAGTTGGCCTCGCAAAAACTGGAGATTTCCGCCGCGCTTCCCGGTTCCTGCCCCCCAAATTGATTGCACGGAAAGCCCAACACCACCAAACCGTCTTCCTTGTATTTGGCATAGAGCGCTTCCAAACCTTCATATTGTGGGGTAAGCCCGCATTGGCTGGCCGTGTTCACCACCACCACGGTTTTGCCCTTATAATCGGACATGGATACTTTTTTTCCTTGCAATGTTTCGGCCTCAAGATCATAAAATCCCATAATCATCTTTTTTTAATTCGGTTTTGTTGCCCATAAGGCTTCGTTCCCAATCGTTTGTGCCCGTTTAGCACCTTGGTGGAACCATCTTCCTCTGGGGTCAGGGAATACCCTGTGCCAGACTGTTGCCTACCGGAATTGCAAAGATAGAACACTATCGCCGTGGGGAACATCAACTTAACCCCTAAATGAACAAAAAGGCCATCAAGCCTGGAAACGGCCCCGCGATCCTTAAGCTCCCACGGGCAAAGGGCATCTGATGGTGGGGCTGCTGATGTGTGCAAAACCATATTTTGGCAGCGAAGCGCTCCGCTTATAGGTTTCCTTTCCATCCCGAAAAAGGGAAGGAGGGTTGCCCATAAACTACAGAAGATGTGCGCAACACTCCATACCGCAAGGTACAACAATAGCTGTTGGCGATTGTTGTTAAGAATGAAATAGATAATACTGATGAACAGATAATACAATTGAATAAGAAGGCTTACGATGTATTGATTATTAACCTTAATTTTATGGTGAAAGAACAGCAATATTAACCTAAAAATAAGTACACCATGGATCCCAACAAGAACACCAATGGCACGGATGCCCACGCATGGCAGGCCAATGACAGCTCTGCCAAATGCCCCTTTCTGAACGGGGAAATGAACCAAGCCGCCGGAGGCGGTACCACCAACCGGGATTGGTGGCCCAATGCCCTTAACGTAAGTATCCTTAGGCAACATTCCGAGTTGGCCGACCCCATGGACAAGGATTTTGATTACAAAAAGGCCTTTGAGGCCCTGGATCTGGAGGCGGTTAAAAAGGATTTGACCGAGCTCATGACCGATAGTCAGGATTGGTGGCCCGCAGATTATGGTCACTACGGCCCCCTTTTTATAAGGATGGCGTGGCATGCCGCCGGAACCTACCGAATTTCAGATGGCCGCGGCGGCGGATCAACGGGCTCACAGCGCTTTGCCCCTTTGAACAGCTGGCCGGACAACGCCAACTTGGACAAGGCCCGTCTGCTCTTGTGGCCCATTAAGCGAAAGTACGGCAAAAGCCTGTCCTGGGCCGATCTTTTGATCCTGGCGGGCAACGTGGCGCATGAATCCATGGGACTGCCCATGTACGGGTTTGCCGGTGGCCGGGAAGATATTTGGCAGCCGGAAGAGGATATCTATTGGGGCTCCGAGACCGAGTGGTTGGGCAACAGGGAACGATATGATGAGGACGGGAAATTGGAGCAGCAGATGGGAGCGGCCCATATGGGACTGATCTATGTGAATCCCGAAGGACACAACAGCAACCCCGATCCGGTGGAAGCTGCCCAGTACATCAGGGAAACCTTTGGCCGTATGGCCATGAACGATTACGAGACCGTGGCCTTGATCGCCGGGGGGCACACCTTTGGCAAGACCCACGGCGCGGCAAGCGATGCCGAGAATTTGGAGGCAGAGCCCGCAGGCGCCCCCATTGAGATGCAGGGCCTGGGCTGGAAGAACAACTTTGGCAGTGGAAAGGGCGCAGACACCATTACCAGCGGTTTGGAGGGCGCCTGGACCGATACGCCCACCCAGTGGAGCCACAGCTATTTCAAAAACCTTTTTGAGTACGACTGGGAGCTTACCAAAAGTCCGGCCGGGGCATGGCAGTACAAGCCCAAGGACGGTGCCGGTGCCGGTACGGTCCCCGATGCGCACGATCCCAACAAAAAGCACGATCCCTTTATGTTGGTCACGGACCTTTCCCTGAGAATGGACCCGGCCTACGAGAAAATTTCCAGACATTTTTACGAGAACCCCGAGGAATTCAAGGAGGCCTACCAAAAAGCTTGGTTCAAGCTCACCCATAGGGACATGGGCCCCGTTTCCCGCTATTTGGGGCCAGAAGTGCCCAAGGAAGCGCTCTTGTGGCAAGACCCCATTCCGGCCGTGGACCACGAGCTGGTCAATGACGCCGATGTGGCACAACTAAAAGCCAATATCTTGGCAAGCGGCCTTACCGTCTCGGAACTGGTCTCCACCGCTTGGGCATCTGCGTCCACTTACCGGGATTCGGACAAACGGGGCGGGGCCAACGGTGCCCGTGTACGTTTGGAACCACAGCGGCACTGGGAGGCCAACAACCCCAAACAATTGGCCAAGGTCCTGGACACTTTGGGACGCATACAAAAAGAGTTCAATGATGTGCAAGAGGGCCATAAAAAGGTATCCCTGGCCGATCTCATTGTTCTTGGCGGATGCGCCGCGGTGGAACAGGGGGCCAAAAATGCCGGATACGACCTTACCGTGCCCTTTGCCCCTGGCCGTATGGATGCCAGCGCGGAACAGACCGAAGCCGAGTCCTTTGACGTTCTGGAGCCGCAGGCAGATGGTTTCAGGAACTACAAGAAATCCAACGTGAAGGTAAAATCCGAGGAACTGTTGGTGGACAAAGCACAACTGCTGTCCCTGACCGCACCTGAGATGACGGTGCTGGTGGGCGGTATGCGCGTGCTGGGCGGCAACTATGACAATGGAAAACACGGTGTTTTCACCGATAGGGAAGCGTCCCTTACCAACGATTTCTTTGTGAACTTATTGGATATGGGCATTACCTGGAAACCCGTATCCGAAGATGAGGAAGTGTTTGAAGGGAGCGACCGCAGAACGGGAGAGGCACGTTGGACGGGGACGCGGGCAGATCTTATCTTTGGCTCCAACAGTGAGCTCAGGGCACTGGCCGAAGTCTATGCCTGTGATGATGCCAAGGACAAATTTGTTCACGACTTTGTGGCCGCCTGGAACAAGGTCATGAACCTAGATCGCTTTGATCTAAAGTAGCCGCAGAAAGTATCATCATGAGAAAAGCATCCCGGTTTTGTATCGGGATGCTTTTTTTATTGCTCTTATCTGGAGCCATTTTGATGCTAAGGGCTGATCAAAGCGTATATGGCCTTGTCACTTGCTTCTGGGACCGCACGGGTGCAAATGGACAACACCATCAATGGCACAAATACCCATCTTCAGCTTTGTGGATAAAGCACCGGGTTCAGTGGGGTGTCTATCACCTCTCCCACGGTTGCCCCTGTGCACCATTTTTCCCAGTCCATCTGCTGATTTTCGTTCAAGGGCTTCTGCAGCACCATTTCCTTGTCCATATAGATAATGGTCATGACCTTGCGGGTTTCGTTGGTACTGTTGGCGCCCGCCCTGTGAAAAATCCAACCGGAATGGAAACTTACTTCCCCCAGGTCAAAAGGCGCTATGATGTGGGGAAAGTCCGATACTCTTAATTTTTTCCCCAAAACGGTTTCACTCTCATCCCCAATGGACAGATCCCTGCCTTCCGTGATCCTGTGGCTGCCGGCACTGAATTCCAACGGGCCCATCTCCAAGGGAGTGGCCTGTAGGGGGATCCAAGCGGTAATGGTGTTGTCATTGCCCAGGGGCCAGTAGTATTGATCGGCATGCCATGGGGTAATGCCGCCGCCCGCTTCTTTGAACAGGGCTTGGTCATGATAAAGACGCACCCCGTCCACTTGCATCAGATCGGCCGCAATTTTGGCCAGTCTTTCATGGAACACCAGTTCTTTGATGCCCTCGTCCTCTTGCCAGAGATTTCCCAATTGCACAAAGGCCTTCCCGTAGGTGTCGCGTTCATGCAAGGGCACACTTTCTTTGTTCAGCTCCTCTACCTTCTCGGAGATAAGCTGATTAAAATGGGCAATCGTCTCGCCGTCCAATACCTGTTTCAGTTTAATGAATTTGTTCTTTTCATAGAAATCAATCTGATCTTCGGTCAGGGTATATGGCTTTTGGAGCTTGGTGCTGTTCATCGTACGGATTTTAGGAGTCCAAATTAGAACATGTCTTTTGAGCAAGATTGATGGATTTAATCAAGATATAAACGTATATTGACAAAAAGAGGGCTTTCAGTCAATTAAAAAAGTTAATTTGTAATTATTTTGAAGGCATTTTTAGAAACAATACGGCACCAGAACCCAACGGCTTCCTTTCATTTTTTTGTAAGGGAAGAAAGGCAATTTGATTCGTTCAGGCATTTTCACCCTCAAATGGAACTTACTTACATTGAAAGGGGAAGGGGCATCCGCTACATTGGGGATCACATCCACACCTTTGTTCCCGGTGATCTGGTGCTCATCGGCAAGAACCTGCCGCATGACTACGTGGCCGTGAGCGCTGAGAACAAAGACCTCCCCAAGGCCCATGTTATACAGTTTTCCCAAGAGTTGTTTTCGGCCCTGCCCGAGTACCGGATGCTGCGCTCCCTTTTTGCCGAGGCGCTCTTTGGGCTGTACTTCCATGCGCCCAAGGCGTCCTTGATGCATAAGATAACCTCCCTCTCGCACAAGCCCTCATTGCGCAATCTTATTCTGTTTTTGGAGATTCTGGAAGAACTCAATGCTACCGATAACAGAAGGAAGCTCTCCACCATTACCTTTTCGCAGTCCCATTCCCAACCGTACAAACAGGCCAATATCATTAAGATCACAAAGCTAATTTCCGAACGTTACCAAGAACGCATTACGGTGGGCGAAATGGCACGGGAGGTGCACATGTCCCCTTCTGCTTTCTGCAGATGGTTCAAGCAGGCCACCGGAAGTAGTTTTGTTACCTATCTCAATGCGGTGAGGGTGGAAAAAGCCTGCCAACATTTGCTACAGACACAGGACCACATGAAACAAATAGGGTTTTCCGTGGGTTTTGATTCCATTGCCCATTTCAACAGAACGTTCAAAAAAATCAAGGGACAGACACCCATGTCTTATCGCAACGTCCGTAGGGAACACCTTATCCGGTAAAAAAACGAAACGTGGTTAAGGGGCCTTGGACCATTTCCTGCGCGGGGAAGCGCTGGCGTACGGCATTGCGCCCGGCCGGCCATATTCCATTACAAAACAACGGAAGGGGCCCCTAGGGCGCCAGCAAGCTCAGGGCAAAGCCACCACCGGCGGCCATGTCCACGGAGATGACATCCCCTTTTTTGTAACTTGCCTTGGCAATGACCAATGCCTCGGGATTGGTTTTGTAGTGTGCATCTTCCGCGTCTTGGTAGATGCGGCCCTCATAGGTTTTTCCTTCTTCCAAAAAGTCCAGGACAATGGAGACGCTGCGCTCCTCTTGGTCCGTGATGCCGCCCACAAACCAATTTCCGGTTTCCCGTTCTTCCCGGGCAATGGTTACAAAATCTCCCACTTCCCCGTTCAGCACCAGGCTTTGTTCCCAGTCCACCCCCACATCCCTTATGAACTGCAGTGCCGGATGGCCCTCATAGTGATCCGGCAGATCGGCGGCCATTTGTACGGGACTGTAAATGACCACATACAGGGCCAATTGTTGGGCTAGGGTGGTGTTGATCTGGTTGTTGGGCTTGGTGGGCAAGGACATATCGAACACGCCGGGGGTAAAATCTATGGGCCCGGAGATCATTCGGGTAAAGGCCACAATGGGCAAATGTTCCGGGGGGTTGCCGCCGTCCGTGGCCCAGGCGTTGAATTCTTGGCCACGAAGGCCTTCCCGGGCAATGGCATTGGGATAGGTGCGCCGCAGCCCCGTGCCCTTGATGGGCTCGTGGGCGTTGATGGCCACTTCGTATTTGGCGGCGGTCTCCAAGACCTTGCGGTAGTGGTTCACCATCCACTGTCCGTGGTGGTACTCCCCCTTGGGGATGATCTTGCCCACATACCCCGTTTTTACGGAGTGCATGCCATATTTCTGCATTAGGGCATAGGCGGCTTCCAGCTGTTGCTCGTAGGTGCGGGGCGCAGAACTGGTCTCGTGGTGCATGATCATTTCCACGCCTTTTTCCTTGGCGTAGCGGTTTACCTCCTCTATGTCATAATCGGCATAGGGGGTAACGAAGTCGAATACGCCTTCGCGGTCCTCAAACCCGATCCAGTAATCCCAACCGGTGTTCCATCCTTCCACCAAGACCCCGCCAAATCCATTTTCGGCCGCAAAATCTATGTACCTTTTGGTGTTTTCGGTGGTGGCCCCGTGTGCCGTGCTGGTCTGCTCCTTGCCCAAGGTGGCAAAGGTGTTCATGTCCTGGGTGCCCTCCATGTCCCAGGTGCTAAGGCCCAAGTGCATTTCCCACCAAATGCCCACGTACTTCATGGGCGTGAACCAAGAAACATCGCCCAGTTTGTTGGGTTCGTTCAGGTTTTCGATCAATCGCGATTCTATGAGGTCCCCTGCCCGGTCTGCCATTTGGAGGGTACGCCAAGGTGTTTTGGCGGGCAGGGCTTTTTTTACCTTGTGGCCCAACCGGTCCGAACCCACCAGTTCGCTGCTAAGCGATAGGTTTTCATTGTCCACCTTCAGGGTCATTCCCGCATAATCTGTGAGGTCCGCTTCGTGGAGCACCAAATGAAGTCCATTGTCCCCGCGGAAGGTCACCGGAGTGTTCACTGCATTTTCAGGGATATATGTGGCCGCAAGATCGGGATGGTTTTGTTTGGACAGGGCATCTATTTCAGATACCCGGGTGGTATTGTAGAGGTGCTCGTACAGGTCCCAGTCTCCCGGGATCCACCACGCGGTGTGGTCTCCCGTCAGCTGAAACTGGGTATGCTCGTCCATAATGGTAATACTGTCCCGGCCCTGCTGTTCCAAGAAAACATACCTAAAGGCCACCCCATCGTCATAGGCCTTGAAGTGGACCTCCACTTTGCGCTGTGGGGCCATGGTTTCCTCCAGGGTCACGACCATGCCATTATAATGATTGCGCACGCTGCGCTGTTCTCCCCAGGGCATTTCCCAGGTTTCGTCCAGGCTGTTTTGCACCACCTTCACCATGTCAAGGGCCTTGCCCCAACTGGGTTGGTCTTTAAAATCGAAGCCCATGGTAGAGGGCGCAATCACGGTGTCTTGGTCGCGTACCACGGTGTACATCGGTGTGCCCTCTGCATCAATATGGAAAACGATGTGGTTCTTCCCGTTCGGGGAGCCCACGGTGGCCGAGCTTGCAACGGGTTGGCAACTGTTTAGGCAAAGGCAGCAGTACAAAAGCAGCCCCATGGCCATGGTGGTTGATCTAAAGGGGATCTTTCCCGTTCTTTGGTTGATGGAAGCCATAGAGGTGCCCACGTTTTAGTTTATGTTTGAAGTTGCTGTCAGTTCTTCCCCAACATGCTTTTTGTAAAATTTCCAGACCTCATGCGCCACGTCCCTGCCCAATTGCAGGCCGGCCACATTGTCTGCCTGGATATGGTAACCGCCCAGAACACGGGATATACCGGCCATTTCCGCGGTTTCCGTGAAGGTGGGGAACGTCAGTGTGACCTGGGCACCCAAATGGTCGGGTTCGGTGAGCGCTCCGGCCACCAGGGTCACTTGTTCCCCAAAGTGGTCGCTTCCCGTCCAAAGCTTCAATGCCTCTGCACAGCCAGCGCTCACGGTACTGTGGCCAGAGGTGTAGCTCGGGAACGGCGGGCATAAAAAGATGTCTGGGGAGTAGGGCCGCCACTGTGATCCGTCCATTTGTACCATTCCCTTACCGGGCCCGCCCCATCCGGTAATGGTCTTGCCGCCGTAGTACTCGTGCACCAGGGCATAGGGCCTTGCATAATCATAGTACATCTTGGAGTCCCAAGAGGCTATGAAGGCATCCATGGCCACCACTTGGTTGTAGAAGTACATTTTTACATCCTGGTCCAAGGTGTGCCGGTCCCGGCGGGAAACGTCCTGGGCAAATTTTAGCCAGTGTCCCGCTTGTTGCACTGACTTTGGCCCGTCTCGCATAAATTCCACCAATGCCTTTTCCTCATCGGTCAACTTGCCTTGCATTTCAACCACTTCGGCCACTTCCTGCGCCAATTGTTCCGATCCCACCAAGGGCGGTGGTCCCGGGCGGAACTGATCGGGAGAGGTCAGGGCCATGGGCCTTACCTTGTCCCAAAAGGGCGTTAGGCACTCGGGGGCAAAGGAACCTCCCTCTCCATCTGAAAAGTATTTGGGCTGCCAGCGGTTAATGTCCACATTCTCATCGGCCGTGTTCACTGGCCGGTACCCCACGTAGTTGGCATAGGGTTCCCCGTTCGATCCCGCTTCTTCACCGTATTGGTTGGCGCCATCATTTTTTCGAGCGGCGATCACCGCCTGCGCGGCCAGGTTACCGATGCCCACGGCAGTGTTGGGATCGGTGGAGGTGTCCATGGGATCCAAGCCCAGACTGTCCTCCATAAAACGTTGAAAGAGCGCCTTGTCCGAGTAATAATATTCTTCCATGGTCCTCAGTGCGGCATAGCTAATGGCAATTTCCTTTTGCCTCAGGGTACGCTCGGTTTCGGGCTGTCTGGGCACCTCTTTTAGAAATACGGGAATGGCCTTGTCGTCATACCGCGACCACGCATCAAAGACCGCCGTGAAGATGAGCCCCAAATATCGGGAGGTAATGGTGGGCCTGGGAAAAAAACGTTCCGTGTCCAGGGCGGTGGCCTCCAGGGCCATTTCGCCCCATTGATAGGCCACATTGTTTTTGCCCAGCGGCTCTTTTTCTTGTTCCGCTGTTTTTTTGGTAGGTTCACCACAGCCCAGGAAGAACAGGGCTATGGTAAAGCTGAAAAATAAACGTTTCATATCATTTTTAATAAGGAAATACAGGGTATCCAAAATTATGGAATTATAGTGAATAGGCCATACGTATCCCAGCATAGTAATTTCGGCCATTGCCAGGATAGAAATAGCGTGGCGCACTCCCGCCAAAGCCCACTGCATTGATCAATACCGACTGTGCGTAAAGGGTGTCGAAGATATTGTTCAGTCCTACATTGAGGCCAAGTGAGAGGTGTTTTCCCAATGTGTGCTGCGAGCGCAGCTGTAGGTTCAAAAGATGGAAGGCCTCGCTGTTCAGGGTATTGGCATCGGTAAGGGGAATCTCATCCACAAATTGATGGGTGATCAAGAGCTGCGCCCACTTTTTGTACCGTAGGGTTGCCCCGGAATTGATGCGGTTCTTGGGCACGCCCGTAAGCGGGTTTCCCGAAAAATCATCGTCCTTGTCCTTAAAGTCAATAAAACTATGGTCGTTAAGGGTATAGCTAAAAAAAGGGGAGAGCATGAGCTCATCGTTAAGGCGCAGCTGGTAGGCCAGGTCCAGTTCCAGGCCTTGGTGCCGGGTCTCGCCCGCATTCCTTCCAATGAACTCGTCCTGCCCAATGCGCTCTGCCACCAACAGGTTCTCAATGTGCATGCGGAACAGGGTGGCATGGAGCTGTAGGGTATTGTTGAACCAAGAGAACTGTCCGCCCAGTTCATAGGATAAACCGGTTTCCTGTAAAATATCCGGGTTAAGGGTCCCATCTGGCGTCAGGGTCTCCTCCAGGCTGGGGTTGGAGAAGCCGCGGCCCACTTGGGCATGGAGGGAGCCCTGTTTTAATTGGTACCGTAGGCTTAGGCTGGGCAGGAGCAGACCATTGAAATCGCGTGCCGCGGAGACATTGGCCGCCCCGGTATTGAAAAGGTCCCTGAAATCCCATTGGGTCTTGTTGTAATTGAGCCCCAACTGGGCATTGAGCTTTGGCGCAAGGGCGTACCCCAGCGTGCCAAAAAGGTTAAACTGGTCCCGAAACTCGCGGTTCTGGCCCAAGCGATTTCCCTTTAGGCTACCGTTGCCATTGTTGTTCCTGAAAAGATTCTCAAAAACGCCCCAATGGTACTCGTCCTTGTACAGTTCGCTGCCCAGGGTGTAGGTCCATTTGTTCCGTTCCCCTTCAAACAGGGTGCGGAAGCCAAAACCGTTGGTGTATTCATCCAAAATATTGAAGGGCCGCGGTTCATAATGGTCCAAATAGGTGTAGAACACGCTTGTTTTGTTGCTGAGCCCCGTAGAAAACCTATGGGAGTAGGTAAGTCCGGCCAGGGTATATCTGTTGTCCTCAAATCCTTGGGCCGCCAGCCAATTGCCATCGGCCTGGGTGGGGTCTGTTTGGAAGTCGGTGGCGTTGAGGCTGCTGGGTATTTGGGCATTGTAATCAATGTGGTTGAAAAGAACGTCCAATTTCCCCCTTTTTCCCAACCTCATGGCGGCGGTGAGCAAGAGGCCATCGCGAACAAAGCGGTTGTTTTGCCTATAACCATCGGTCTGTAGATGATTGTAACTCACGCTCAGGTTGAAATCCTTGCCGTAGTGCCTAAAGGACAGGTTGTCCTTGAAAAGATGGTAGGAGCCTACGGATACCTCGTTGGTAAGTTGCGTGGAGCCCACTTCCGGTGCTTTGCTGTTCAAAATGATGGCCCCGCCCAGATTGCTGCCAAAGGATGTGCCCTTGGGTCCCTTTATGACCTCAATGGCGCCTAGGTTTTGTAGGTCATAGGCCTCCAGCTCGGAAGTTCCCGTGCCATTGGTTATGGGAATGTTGTTGAAGTACATGCGCAGTTTGTTGGTGCTGAACGGTGTTCTGGCCCCCACCCCCCTGATGGTGATGCGGTTGGTGTTCAACGCTCCGGAGAGCATGTACACCCCGGAGATCTGGTTTACCGAACTGGCTATGTCCACGGGCCCAAAACGCTCCAGTTGCTCCGTTTGCAGTCGTTGGGACACGGTAATGCCCTTGGCATTTTTTAGAATGCCCCTTTCGGTGAGCACTATTTCATCCAGGTTGGTCACGGAATCACTTACTGTTTCGGGTCTGTTTTGGCCCTGGGCCATATAGGTGAGCAAGAGGAGCAGGATAAGGGAGGAAATGGGCTTCATTGGGCTTTTTTAGGGTGCAAAAATACCTATATTTAGGCCCTAAAACAATGGAATGAAGATAGTGTCCTATAATGTGAACGGCATCCGTGCCGCCATAAAAAAAGGCTTTTTAAGCTGGCTGCGGGCGGTGGGCCCGGATGTGGTCTGCCTGCAGGAAATAAAGGCCATGGAGGGGCAGTTGGACCTTTCCCTTTTCCAAGAGGCCGGGTATGGGCACAATTATTGGTACAGTGCCCAGAAAAAGGGATACAGTGGAGTGGCCCTCCTTTGCAAGAAAAAGCCAGATACCGTGGTGTACGGCACGGGAATGGACTATATGGATGCCGAGGGGAGGAACATCAGGGCAGATTTTGGAGATGTTTCGGTAATGAGCATGTACTTGCCTTCCGGAACCAATTTGGCCCGGCTGGACCTGAAACTGCAGTATATGGCCGATTTCCAGAAATACGCCGATGAACTTCGTAAGACCCATCCCAACCTAATTGTTTTGGGCGATTACAACATTTGCCACCAGGCCAGGGACATCCACGACCCGGTGCGCAACAAGAACGTTTCGGGGTTTTTGCCGGTAGAGCGCCAATGGATGGACCGCTTTTTGGGCAGTGGTTTTGTGGACAGTTTTCGGGAATTTAACCAAGACCCGGACCATTACACCTGGTGGAGCTACCGGGCCAACGCCCGCAACAACAACAAAGGGTGGCGCCTGGACTACGGGATGGTGAACGAGACCCTGAGGGACAGAATTGTGCGATCCGTTATTTTGTCCGAGGCCAAGCACAGCGATCACTGTCCCATTTTGCTGGAGATTGATGGCTGAAGCCGCAGTGCTTTTCGTAATTTTGCCTCATTATTGAGTTATAATATGGTTTACGAAAAACTCCCGCACACGGATATTGAAGTGAGCAAAATTTGTTTGGGCACCATGACCTGGGGCAAACAGAACACCGAAGCGGAAGGTCATGAACAAATGGATCATGCCCTGGAACAGGGCATCAATTTTTTTGACACGGCCGAACTCTACCCCATTCCCGCACATCCGGACCTGCACGCGGTCACGGAAAGCATCATGGGCAATTGGTTCAAAAAAAACCGGAACCGGGACAAGGTGGTACTGGCCAGTAAAATAGTGGGCAAGGCCCCATTCACCAAGTTCATCCGCACCACGGGATTTTCGCGGGAATCCATTGTCAGTGCCGTGGAGGGCAGCTTGCAAAGACTGCAAACAGATTACATAGATCTTTACCAGTTGCACTGGCCGGAACGGAACACCAATTACTTTGGGCAACGGGGCTATGATGCCTCCGTTACCGATCATTGGGAAGACAACATACACCAGGTCCTGGAGACCTTGCGCGACCTGGTGAGACAGGGAAAAATACGCCATGTGGGGCTCAGCAACGAGAACCCCTGGGGCACCATGCGGTTTTTGGAAGAAAGCAAGGTGCACGCTTCACTGCCCAGGATGTTAACGGTACAGAATTCCTATAACCTGCTCAACAGGCTTTTTGAGGTGGGCATGAGCGAGATCTCCATGCGGGAACAAGTGGGGCTCTTGGCCTATTCCCCTTTGGCCTTTGGGGTGCTCAGCGGCAAGTATTTGGGCGGAAGGATGCCAGAGGGTTCCCGTTTGGCCCTTTTTCCGCAGTATGCGCGGTACAGTGGCAAGAGGGCCATGGAGGCCTGCCAGCGCTATTATGAGCTGGCCCGTGCGCACGATCTTTCCCTGCCCCAGATGGCATTGGCCTTTGTAAACTCCAGACCCTTTGTTACCAGTAATATCATCGGGGCCACCAGCATGCGGCAGCTCAAGGAAAATATTGGGAGCATTGATGTGCAGCTGTCCCAAGCAGTATTGAACGAAATAGAGCATATTCACAATGATATTCCCAATCCCGCACCTTAAATGATTGCACTGTTCTCCCTAAGAGTTGGTCTTGGCCAGATTCTCTTGATCGCTGCCGTGATTCTCATTATCCTCTTTGTGGCCCGCGTGATCAGGAGCAAAAAGTAGCGCTGTCCGTTTAACCAAACAAGTGGGAGACAAGGTCCTCTATCTTGGCAATGCGGACAATGCGGATACCGCTATCCTTTAGCCCTATCTTGTTGTTTTTTGAAACGATGATTTCCCCATAACCCAGTTTTTCCGCTTCCAAGATACGCTGATCTACCCGCTGTACGGGCCTGATCTCGCCTGCTAGGCCTACCTCTGCCGCAAAGCAGATGCCTTGCTCCAGGGCAATGTCCTCGTTGCTGGAGAGGATGGCCGCGATCACGGCCAGGTCTATGGCGGGATCGTCCACGGAGATGCCCCCGGTAATGTTCAGGAAGACATCTTTGGCCCCCAGTTTAAAACCCGCCCTTTTTTCCAGTACGGCCAACAACATGTTCAGTCTTTTGGCATTGTAGCCCGTGGCAGAGCGTTGGGGCGTGCCATAGACCGCCGTGCTCACCAAGGCCTGTATTTCCACCAACAGGGGGCGCATGCCCTCGATCGTGGCCGCCACGGCCGTGCCGCTGAGTCCGTCCTTGTTGCCGGAAACCAATATTTCCGAGGGATTGTTCACCTCCCTAAGGCCGCTGCCGTGCATCTCGTAAATGCCCAGTTCTGCCGTGGAGCCAAATCGGTTTTTTAGAGATCGCAGAATGCGGTACACATAATTCCGGTCGCCCTCAAATTGCAACACGGTATCCACCATGTGTTCCAATATCTTGGGTCCCGCAATGGAGCCGTCTTTGGTAATGTGCCCTATGAGGATCACCGGGGTGCCGGTCTCCTTGGCAAATTTGATCAGTTCTGCCGTGCACTCCCTTACCTGGGAGATGCTGCCCGCGGCAGATTCAATATAATCCGTGTGCAGGGTCTGGATGGAGTCGATCACCAAGATGTCCGGGACAATGGCGGCCACCTGTTTAAAGATGTTTTGGGTCTTGGTCTCGGTGAGCACAAAACAGGTGCTGCTGTCGGGGGCAATGCGATCGGCCCGCATCTTGATCTGTTTTTGGGACTCTTCCCCGGAGACATAGAGGGTCTTATAGGGCAGTTTAAGGGCAATTTGCAACAAGAGGGTGCTCTTGCCCACGCCGGGTTCCCCGCCCAACAGCACCAGGGCGCCGGGTACCAGGCCACCGCCCAGAACACGGTTGAACTCTTGGTCATGGGTGTTAAGGCGGGGTTCTTGCTCCGTGCTGATCTCATTGACCAACAAGGGCTTGGCTGCGCGCTTGGCCGTATTGGAGGGTGCCTTCCAAACTGGTTTTTCCTCTTTTTGGAGCACCTCTTCCACCAAGGTGTTCCATTCCTTGCAAGCCGAACACTGGCCCACCCATTTTGCATACTGGGTGCCGCAGTTCTGGCAGAAAAAAGCTGTTTTGGTCTTGGCCATACCTACTGTTTTGAACAGTGGTAAAGGTATGAAGAAGTTGGTTAAGCCATTCTTGTGCGGCAAGACATGGCTGCCCCTTGGGCAGGGCTCCATTTCAGGGGGCGCGCTTGGCCCGGCAAACCCATATGGTCAGGACAAGCCTACAAGGGGGCCTTGCACCATGATCGTTTAGGTGGCCATAACGGTCTTAAAAACCAAAATCGGCCTTGATGGCATCCATCTTTTCCAATGCCATATCCTTGGTAAGGAAGTCTATTTCCTCCATCAAAAAGGCCTTCTCAAAGGTTTTCAGCGCTTTTTTGGGTTCTCCCATCTGCTCGTAGTATTCGGCCTCAAAATAAAAGCCCAGCATGGTTTCGGGATATTCCGCTTTACAAACATCGCTCAGGGGTTTCAAAGACTCAAAATCCTCCTTTTTCAGGGAAGCGGCATAGATGGCCATAATGTCGTTCAGGGCCACTGGTTTGCTGAATCCGAAGAGTTCCTCTATGCCCTTGTACTTGTTCTCCAGATAGTCAAAAACAGGTTCTTCCGAGGTCAATATCTGGGTCTTGTATTCCTCCGGACTGATGGGTTTGAACATGCCAAAAATATTGTCGAACGCCTTTCCAAGACCGTAGGTGGCAATGGATATGTCATCTGCTCCCCCATATTCGGTAAAAGCATAGTGCAGGGTTTCCTTTTCCACTTGCTTCAAGTTGTCGTTCAAGGCCAAGATGGCCGCCCTGTCCTTGTTCTTGTCCGCCTCAACAATGAGGTGGTAAAAGATTTGTTTGTCAAATGCCTGTAGCCTGGTGGGCACGCGGTTCTCCATTTCGGGGGCCAAGCTGGGCGAAATGGCCACGTAGGCGTTAAAAAGGGAACGGTCCTTAAACAGCCAATAGTTCATAAAATTGGCCGTTATGTCATACCCAACGATCATTTTAAAGGGGGCGGTGCTGTAGTTCAGGTCCAGGTACGGGATCATTTCCATCCCCAGAAACTCAAAGAACTTGCTGCCCTTTTCGCTGGGCAGGCCACTCTCCGGGTCAAAGGCACAGTCTTCCAACCTAATGTCGTCCTTGCTTTGGGAAACGCCCACCACAATGCTTTCCGGCATGCCGTGAAACCGACTGTAAAACTTGGAGATGGCCACTGTTTGATCAAACAGGTAATCGGCATCCAGCACCACAATGAGCGGATAGCGTTTATCGGCATCCATTTGGGGGGGAAAGTAATAATGGACATCCCTGCGCTCCTGCAGTTTAAAGGATTCAAAGATTTCCTGTGTCACTTGGGCCTGGGAAAAGGAGACCACGAGCAAAAAGATAGATAGGGCTAAACGCTTCATAAATTAAATGGTAATGGCGGTTGCCCGCTATTTTGTTCGGTTCAATAACGGCAATAGCAGAAAAGATATTGCGCCAAACACCACAACCATGGCCGTTTGGGCGATCCACATGATCCAGCCAAAGGCATCTCCAGAGACCGCGCTGATCCCATAGATGCCCAGTGCGCCGCTCACCACAATGGGGTACACGCCTATGCCGCCATTGGTGGTGGCCATGGCAAAGGCGCCCGCCACAAAGGCCACCATCAGTTGGCCCAAGTCCAAGGGAACGGTCTCGGGAACGGTGTATTTAATGACCCAGAGCATGCCAATGTAACAGGCCCAGATGAACAGGGTATGGAAGACAAAGGACCATTTTCGTTTCATTTTAAAGATGCTGAACACCCCGTCCAGCAGCCCGTTCACAAAAGATTTTATTTTGAGGGCCACCGGATGTGCCGATTTTTTAATGAGCAGCACAAAAATCAAGAGCGCGGCCATGCCCGATCCCAGCAGCACAAAAATGCCGTTCATGTCCCATCCCTTTTCTTGCAGTAGGGCTATGATGACCTCGGTCTGCAAAAAAAGCGTGATGACAATGATGAGCAACAGCATGAGCACGTCAATGACCCTTTCGGTGACAATGGTGCCAAAACCTTTTTCAAAGGGAACGCCCTCATAGGTGGTCAGGGCGGTGGCCCTCAAAATTTCGCCCGTTCTGGGCACGCCCAGGTTGGCCAGGTAAGCCATGAAGATGAGGAGCACATTGTTTGTTAATTTGGGCCTGTGGCCCAAGGGTTCCAAGAGGTAGCTCCATCGAACGGCCCGGGAAATGTGGCCCAGAAGGCCCAATACCAAGGAGAGGGTAACCCACAAAGGATCGGCCTGTTTTATATGGTACACGATCTGTTCCCGGTCTTCCGGTGCCGTGCTTTGGTACCAATAGACCACCAAGAAGACCCCGATCAAGATCGGAACCACGGTTTTAAGGGTTTTTTTCAGGGCGGGCGTCACAATGGTTCTGGGTTGCATGCTCCATGCCGCCCGGGGTTTTGGGTTATTGAAGTAAATTGTTGGCTTCGTTGGGGAAGATCAACCAGGGGTTAAAGGACTTGGCGGCCTCCAGGTCCATTCTGGCGTAGGTGATCAGGATCAGAACATCTCCCACGGCCACTTTACGGGCCGCGGCGCCGTTCAAGGTAATTTCCCCACTGCCCCGGGGTCCCGGGATGGCGTAGGTTTCCAGGCGTTCCCCGTTGTTGTTGTTCACGATCTGCACTTTTTCGCCCTTTATGATGTTGGCGGCATCCATCAAATCCTCGTCAATGGTAATACTGCCAATATAGTTCAGGTCGGCACCGGTCACTTTTACCCGGTGTATCTTGGATTTTACGACTTCGATCTGCATGCGGCAAAATTAGTTAATTCATGGCCATATTGTCAATGAGCCTTACATCTTCCAGGTAAACGGCCATAAAGGCCCTGTAGGCGGTACCCTTTTGTTTTTTGTTTGCTGGCGTCAAGGTGTCCACATCGGCAATTTCCAGATATTCCAGGGTAAACCGTGGGAGCGCATCAAACACCCCCTTGGCCCATTCCTTTACCTCTAGAACACTTTCCGTGCCAAATTTTTCCTTGGCAGTGGTCAAGGTTTGGTGAATGATCCCCGCCCGTTGCCGTGCCTCCGGGCTCAATCTTTCGTTTCTGGAGCTCATGGCCAAGCCATTGGCCTCCCTGACAATGGGGCAGCCCACAATGTCCACGGGGAGGTTCAGGGTCTTTGTGAGTTTTTGTACGATGCGCAATTGTTGAAAGTCTTTCTCCCCAAAATAGGCCTTTTGCGGGGCCACTAGCCGCAAGAGCATTTCCACCACGGTGCCCACCCCATTGAAATGGTCGTCCCGGAAGGCGCCTTCCATCACTTTGTCCAGGCCGTGGAAATCATAGGTCTTGGGGCTGGGGTCCTGGGTGTACATTTCTGCCACAGAAGGTGAAAAAACAAGGGCATTTGGGGCAATGGCCCTTATGAGGTCAAGATCCGCCTCCGCGGTGCGGGGGTAGTGCTGTAGGTCGGCCTGGTTGTTAAACTGGGTGGGGTTCACAAAAATGCTCACCACCGTATGGGCGTTCTCCCGTGCCGAGCGCTCAATGAGCGAGGCGTGTCCCTTGTGCAGTGCCCCCATCGTGGGCACCAGTCCAAGGCTCCCCTGGGCACGAAGTTTTACCAGTGTTTTCTGAAGTTCCCGTTTGGTTTGTACCCGCTGCATCCGGTGTTGGCATTAGCCGGCAAACTTACTATAATTAGCGCTAATCTCTTTATTTTTTGTAATTTTGCGCCTACGTTCAAGCAAAAAACAAAAATCAGCCCTTTATGAATGGTAAAAAGATATTGTTCGTATCTTCAGAATTAGTGCCTTACCTACCCGAGAACGAGGTCTCCCTAATGTCTTATGAGACTCCCAGGATGGTAAACAGCAACGGAGGGCAGATCAGGATCTTTATGCCACGCTACGGCAACATCAATGAACGTAGGCACCAATTGCACGAGGTCATACGCCTGAGCGGGATGAACCTGGTCATTGATGACATGGACATGCCCTTGATCATCAAAGTGGCCTCCATACCAAGGGAGCGCATCCAGGTGTACTTTATAGACAATGACGAGTACTTTAAGCGCAAGGCCACCTTTGCGGACAAGGAAGGCAAGCTCTTCCCTGACAATGACCAACGGGCCATTTTTTTTGCCAAGGGGGTCATGGAGACGGTGAAAAAACTGAACTGGTCACCGGACATTATACACGTGCACGGCTGGATGGCCAGCCTGCTTCCCCTGTACCTAAAAAAATATTATTCGGACGAGCCCCTTTTTGCAGATAGCAAACTGGTACTGTCCGTTTACGGGAAGCCCTTTGAAGGCTCCCTGGACAAGGACATGCTCAAAAGAATCACTTTTGACGGCATTCCCGAATCCGAGATCGCGGAGCTGGGCGATCCCACTTACAATAATTTGTTAAAGGTGGCCATAGATCATTCAGATGCCATTATTTTAGCTTCGGAAGAGATACCTGAAGCACTTACTTCCCATATTGCCAATCAAGAAAAACCAGTGTTGCCCTATGTCTCCATTCAGGAATTTGAGGAGGCCTATGCGAATTTTTATAACACGGACGTTTTAAAATAATCCGAATGAATCTTCATCTCAACTCTGGCGTGGCCCGGGCAGCGGCCCTGTTTTTGGCGATTTCCCCAATGGCTTCCTGTGAGGAGGACCTGGGCACCATTGGTGGCAGCGTTGTGGGCTCAGAGCCCTTTGTCACGGGCAAGGAGGTCTTTGATGTGTTTGCCTACAATAAAAACGTGGAGGCCGTGCGCACCAACAAACTCCCGGTGTACCAGTTGGGCACCTTTAACGATCCCGTTTACGGAAAGACGGAGGCCTTCGTTACCTCGCAGCTTACCCTGGGCAGCCCCAGGCCCACCTTTGGCCTGTTGTCCCAGGCAAGGGAAGATGAAAATGTTGCGGACGATCTGGTCACCACCATAGACGAGAACGAAACCGTCACCGAAGTGTTCCTGTACATACCCTACCTGACCAAGGAGGGCAATAGGGACACCGACCAGGATGGGGTGGACGATATTTTTGACGATGCCCCGGAAGACCCTGAGAACGACAGTGACAATGATGGGGTGCCCAACAGGAACGAAACGGCCGGAAATACCGATCCCTTGGATGCCAACAGCGTGGATGCCAATGGAGACGGCATCAATGACACGGACGACACCCCCATTTTCCCCAACACCTTTGCCAAACGGGTGGAGCTGGACAGTGTCTATTACAACAACCGGGTCTATGAGGATTTTAGTGGGGAAGAAATCTCCTTTAACCTAAAGGTGGAGCGATCCACGTTCTTTTTGCGCGATTTTGACCCGAGCGCCAACTTCCAGGAGGCACAGGCCTTTTATTCCTCCATGGAGTTTTCGCCCGCTTTTACCACCGATGTTCTGTTCGATGGCCCCCATACCTTCAGTGATATGGAGATCCTGCTGCCCCAGGAAGATGATGAAAGCACGCAGAATGTGGATGAATCCCAATCCTTCCAAAAACTGGCGCCCGGCATCCGTATTCCCCTGGACACCGAGTTCTTCCAAGACAACTTATTGGACAAGGAAGGCAGTTCGGAGCTGTTGAGCCAGGCCAATTTCAACAACTTTTTGCGTGGGCTGCACCTCTCCCTTGATGCCGGGTCCGGCAATGATTTTCTAATGCTCTTTGATCTTAACGCGGCCAACATCACCGTAAGTTACACCTACAACAGGTACAACAACAACGGCACTGCGGACGATTTGACGGATGACACCGTGGATGAGATCCCCCGAGACTACCAGTTGCGCTTTTTGGTGCGCAACCCCCAGACCAGGGCGGTTACCGGAAATGCCGTGAACACCTTTGGCAACCAGGCCTATCCAGCCGATATTGCCAATGCGCTGGACAACGGTGAGAACGCCTCCAGAATCTACCTCAAGGGCGGTGCCGGAACCGTGGCCAAGATCAATTTGTTTGAGCCCGTGGACGGCGGGCAGGACCTTATCAACGAAATAAAGAACAACAATTGGATCGTTAACGAGGCCCACCTGATCTTTTATGTGGACCAGAACACCCTTAATGGCCAGACCGTGGAACCGCCAAGGCTCCACCTTTACAATGCCGATACCGGTGCCCCGCTCATTAACCCGTCCAAAGAACAGAACAACACCGAAGCACCGGCACTTTTTGGGTCGTTTTTGGGCTATGACGGCATTATTGAAAAAACAGCGGGCAGGGGGGTAAAATATACGGTGCGCATCACGGACCACATCAACAACATCATTGTGCGGGATTCTTCCAATGCCGTGCTTGGCCTTACCTTGCTCGCCGATGTGGCTGGCTTGAACACCGCCGAGGCCATTCTTGCCCAGGAAAAAGCCAATGTGCCCGTCTCCGCAACCTATACGCCATTGGGCACGGTGCTCTTTGGCCCCAATGTACCGCCTTCCGATCCGGATCATGACAAGAGGCTGCAATTGGAAATTTTTTACACGGAAATAGATTAGTAGTGCCAAAAAAAAGCTGAAATAACGCAGCAGACAAGCGTGCAATTTCGCTAAACCGAACATTGACAGCCAGCTTTGGGGCCAATGAAGGGCTTTGGGGCCGATCAATGGGCCCTGCCCCCACGGCACATCAACCCATACAGCACGTCTGGTGCGCTCCCCCTCTTTGATTATGAACGGATTAAGATAAAAATGGGCGCCTTGGCATACCACTTTAAAGAATTTAGACGTTTTACATCTAAATAATGGTGGGCACAACCCAGGAGCACCTTATTTTTGCGGCATCAAACAATCAAGCAAACAAGTAACAATCATCACCAAACAATAAAGATATGTGTGGAATAGTAGGATACATTGGCCACCGGGAAGCCTTTCCCGTGATCATCAAGGGGCTTCAACGACTGGAGTACAGGGGCTACGACAGTGCTGGCATTGCCCTTTATGACGGTACCCAGATCAATATGGCCAAGACCAAGGGCAAGGTGGAGGACCTTAAGAAAAAGAGTGCCAAAATTTCCCAGGCCGGCCATTTGGGCATTGGCCACACCCGCTGGGCCACCCACGGGGAGCCCAACGATGTAAACTCCCACCCCCACTATTCCAACTCTGGAGAGTTGGTGATCATCCATAACGGCATCATAGAGAACTACGAGGCCATTAAGCAAGAATTGGGCACCAGGGGCTATGTGTTCCATTCCGATACGGACACCGAGGTGCTGGTGAACCTTATTGAGGAAGTTAAAAAAACAGAAGGGGTAAAACTGGGCAAAGCCGTACAGATCGCCCTGAACCAAGTGGTGGGCGCCTATGCCATTGCGGTGTTCGACATTAAAAAACCAGACGAGATCGTGGTGGCCAAACTGGGCAGTCCCTTGGCCATTGGCATTGGCGATAACGAGTTCTTCATAGCCTCGGATGCGTCTCCCTTCATAGAGTTTACCAATAATGCCGTTTATCTGGAGGATGAGGAAATGGCCATAGTGCGCCTGGGCAAGGAGATCAAGCTCAGAAAGATAAAGGATGATGCGGTGGCCTATCCCCGCATTTTGGAACTGCAGATGAATTTGGAAGAAATTGAGAAGGGCGGCTACGAGCACTTCATGCTCAAGGAGATCTACGAGCAGCCACGGGCCATCCAGGACACCTATCGCGGTCGGCTGTTGGCAGACCAAGGCTTGATCCGTATGGCGGGGATTGACCAAAATCTGGAAAAGTTCATCAACGCCAACAGGATCATCATTGTGGCCTGTGGCACTTCTTGGCATGCCGGTTTGGTGGCCGAGTACATCTTTGAGGACCTGGCACGCATTCCCGTGGAGGTGGAGTATGCATCGGAGTTTAGATACAGAAACCCCGTCATTACGGATAAAGATGTGATGATTGCCATTTCGCAGTCCGGTGAAACCGCAGACACCTTGGCCGCCATTAAACTGGCCAAGGAAAAGGGCGCGTTTGTCTTTGGGGTCTGCAACGTGGTGGGCTCCTCCATAGCGCGCGAGAGCCATGCCGGTGCCTATACCCATGCCGGTCCCGAGATCGGTGTGGCCTCCACCAAGGCCTTTACCACCCAGATCACCGTGCTTACCCTTATGGCCTTGAAATTGGCCAAGGAAAAGGGGGCGTTCTCTCAGTCCAGGTTCCACGAGTACCTTACCGAGTTGGAGACCATTCCCAGCAAGGTGGAAAAGGCCCTGGAGAGCAACCCCCTGATCGAGATCATTTCAGATGTGTACAAAGATTCGCCCAACTGTCTCTACTTGGGCAGGGGCTACAATTTTCCCGTTGCCCTGGAGGGCGCATTGAAATTGAAGGAAATAAGTTATATCCATGCCGAAGGCTACCCGGCGGCGGAGATGAAGCACGGCCCCATTGCCCTGATCGATGAGCAAATGCCCGTGTTTGTCATTGCCACCAAAAAGGGCCACTACGAAAAAGTGGTGAGCAACATCCAGGAGATCAAGTCCAGAAAGGGCAAGATCATTGCCATTGTCACGGAAGGGGATGAACAGGTACGGGAATTGGCGGACCACGTCATTGAGGTGCCCGAGACCTTTGAGAGCTTTACGCCATTGCTCACCACCATTCCGTTGCAACTGTTGTCCTACCACATTGCCGTGATGCGCAACTGTAACGTGGACCAGCCCAGGAACTTGGCCAAATCCGTAACGGTGGAATAGTCCCAAGAACCTTTTTGCAGAAGGTTGCACCAAGCATTGAACATGGCCCGGACGCGCACGCTTCCGGGCCTTTCTGCATCCAATGCCCAGGTTGGGCTGGGCCGGCTGCCGTTGTGGCAAAGGCCATGGTGCATTCGCTTTGGCACATCCTTATTTTTGAGGGCATTGGATCATCAAAAAAATATTATGCACGCATAATTTCCCGGTATTTCTTATTTTCAGTTTAAAATAATCATTATCTTCGATGTTAATACGGTCTTAAAAACAGCTTGTAGGGCCAGAGAAAACCTTTTAACTTCATAGAAACCCCGAACTAAACTAACGCAACAACGAATGAGAACAGTACTTCTTTTAACATTGATGTTGATGGGCTCCCTTGGGCACGCCCAAACCACCATCAACGGAACCGTCATGGACGAAAACAATGTTCCAATTCCCGCCGCCAACATTGTGGTGGTGGGCACCACCGTGGGCACGGTGACCGATTTTGACGGGAACTTTGCCCTGAACACTTCGGAAACGCCCCCCTTTGAGCTCCGGATCACCAGTTTGGGATACACCGAGGAAGTGGTGCCCGTGACCCAGAACAACCAGACCATCAATGTGATCCTAAGGGAGGCACAGACCTTTTTGGACGAGGTGGTCATCTCCGCTTCCCGTACCCCGGAGCGTATTTTTGAATCGCCCGTAACGGTAGAGCGCATGGGCCTCGAAGCGATCAGAAATACCGCTTCGGCCGATTTCTACGGGGGTCTGGAGAACCTCAAGGGTGTGGACATCAATACCAACAGTTTAACTTTTAAATCGGTCAACACCCGTGGTTTTGCCACCTTTGCCAATACGCGCTTCATGCAGTTGGTGGATGGGATGGACAACAGTACCCCCGCACTGAACTTCCCCATTGGGAACTTGGCCGGACTCGTTGAGCCCGATGTGCTCAGCGTGGAACTGCTGCCCGGTGCGGCCTCTGCCCTGTACGGGGCCAACGCCTTTAACGGCATCCTGTTCATGCGCAGCAAGAGCCCGTTCGACTATACCGGGATCAGTGCCTCGGTAAAGCGCGGCTTTACCTCCCAAGAGGCGGCCGGGAACAATGCATACACCGATGTAGGCATTCGCGCAGCACATAAATTCAGTGACAAATTTGCCATAAAGTGGAACTTTGGGTACCTGGACGGCACCGATTGGGCCGCCACCAGTGAGGTGGACCGTTTCATGCCCGGTAGAACACGGGACGCCCTCAATTACGATGGCATCAACGTTTATGGGGATGAGGTTTCAACGGACATCAAGGATGTGGCCCTTACCTTGGAAGGCCTGGGCATCCTTCCGGCCGGGGCCAATGCCCTGGTGCCCTCGGTGCAAGTGAGCAGAACGGGGTACAACGAACGGGATCTAACGGATTATACCGCACAGAGCATCAAAACGGATTGGGGCTTGTTCTATCGCCCCATAGAGGGCAATAGCCTGGAACTTTCCTATGTGGGGAAAGTGGGCACGGGAAACACCATTTACCAAGGTACCAACCGCTATAACATTGCCAATTTCTTTCAAGAGCAACATAAATTTGAAATCAGGAACGATAATTTCTTTGTCCGCGGCTATATGGTGGGCGATAAGGCCGGGGATTCCTATGACATGGTCTTTACCGGGATCAACATCAACCGTTCGTGGAAGGATGACAATACCTGGTTTGGCGAATATACGGGCACTTTTGTACAGGCCACCTTGGCCGGTGCCACCCAAGAGCAGGCACATGCCGCGGCCCGGGCCCAAGCGGAGACAGGAAGGCTGTTGCCCGGAACGGCCGGTTTTCAGGAGGCCTTTGACCGGGTGATTCGCGATCCGGACCTTTCCCGTGGCTCCCAGTTCAGGGACGCCTCCAAGTACTACCATGCGGATGCCAACTACAATTTTGGACACCTGTGGGATTGGGCCGAGGTGCAGGTGGGCGGTTCCTTTAGGCAGTTTAGGTTGAATTCCTTTGGCACCATTTACACGGATACGGACGGGCCCATTGAATACAATGAATTTGGTCTGTACACCCAGATGCAAAAAAACATTGAGTTGGCCGGAGACCAGAGCCTGAAGCTCACAGGGTCCTTGCGCTACGATAAAAATCAGTTTTTCGATGGCTTTTTCTCACCCAGATTTTCAGCAGGCTATACCCTGAACAGAAACCACAACATCAGGGCCTCCGTACAGACAGGCTTCCGAAACCCCACCACCCAGGACCTCTTCATTGGCCTAGATGCCGGTAGGGCCATTTTGGTGGGCGCGGCACCGGACAATTTGGACCGGTACTCCAGGGAATACGAGGTGAGCCGTGGCGGCCAATTGTTGGGGCAACCGGCCAATCTTACCCAAACGGGCAGGGCCGCCTATGAAAATTCCTTCTCCGCGAACTCCGTACAGCGCTTTGCCGCCAGTGGCAATGTTGCGGACATTGAAATTGGCAGCCCCGATGTGGTGCAGCCCGAGCAGGTCACTTCCGTAGAGGTGGGGTACCGGGGCAAGGTAGATAAACTGGTCATTGACTTTAGCACCTATTACAACCAGTATCGGGACTTCCTGTCTCCAGAGAACGTCATTGCCCCCTTGTACGGCACGGTGGGAGACAACTCCCTTTCTTTGGCGGCCTTGGCCAATAGTGATTTTGTCACCTACCAGGCCTACACCAATTCCGATGCCGACATTGCCTCCTACGGTGCTTCCCTGGGCCTCAGTGCCAAGGTGTTGGGCGGTTTTGACCTGAGCGGTAGCTATACCTTTACCCGTTTGGATTTTGATCGCGCCGCCAACCCCGATTTTCAGGTGCAGTTCAATACCCCCGAGCATCAGTTCAAGGCCTCCTTTGGCCACACGGAACTGTTCAAGAACTTCGGGTTCAACGTGAATTACCGGTTCAGTGACGACTATTATTGGGAAGCCACTTTTGGCAACGGGCTCATCCCCGAGTTCCATGTGGTGGACGCACAGATCAACTATGCGGTGCCCAAGATAAAATCGGTCTTTAAGATCGGGGCCAACAACCTCTTGGGCGATGAGTACTTCACCGCATTTGGAACGGGCTTTGTCGGTTCCATTTACTACGCCTCCTGGATCATCAACAACTAACGGAAAACACTCAATTACCATGAAAAGATTTAAATATATAGCGCTGGCCGCAGTGCCCTTTTTCTTTGCCGCTTGCAACGATCCCGAAGATGTGGACCTGAACCCCATTATGGAGGCGGCGCCCTTACCGGAACTGAGCGCCGGATCGGCAGATTTCTCCAATTATGTGGCCGTGGGCAACTCCCTTACCGCAGGGTTTACCGATGGATCGCTCTTCAGGGCGAGCCAGAATTTCTCCTTGCCCAACCTTCTTTCCCAGAAATTTGCCCTGGCGGGCGGCGGTAGTTTTGCCCAGCCGCTCACCAGTGACAATTTTGGTGGCCTGGCATTGAATGGGACACGCATTCAAGACCCTAGATTGGTCTTTGGAGGGGCCGGCCCGGTGGGCTTGGAAACCGTTATCGGTGAGGTTACCGTAGGGACAGACATTGTACTGAACAACCCCACGGGCCCTTTCAACAACATGGGCGTGCCCGGGGCCAAGAGCTTCCATTTGCTGGCGCCCGGTTATGGCAATGTGGGCAACGTGGCCTTGGGGCTGGCCAATCCCTTCTTTGTGAGGATGACCGGGAGCACCCCGGATGCCAGCGTCATTGAACTGGCCCTGGCCCAGCAGCCCTCCTTCTTTTCCCTGTGGATCGGCAACAATGACGTACTGGGCTATGCCACCACCGGTGGCGATGGCACCAACCCCATCACTCCCGTTAGCGGAGCGCCCGGGGTGGGCTTTGATGGCACCTATGGTGCTTTGGTGGCCCTGCTTACCGAAGGGGGCCGCCAAGGTGTGGTGGCCAACATCCCAGATGTTACGAGCATTCCCCACTTTACCACCGTACCGCACAACCCTTTGGATCCCACAGATGAGGCCTTTGGGCCCCAAATCCCCACGCTGAACGGCATCTTTGGCCAGCTAAACCAGGTGTTTGCCTTTTTGCAGGTTCCCGAGCGGGCCATTGAATTCTCCACTACGGAGGCGAGTGAGGTCATTATCAGGGATGAGACCCTGCCCGACCTTGCCGCGCAGATCACCGGGGTGCTGCTGGCCAGCCCCACCTTTCCTGCCTTTGTGCAGTCCTTTGGCCTGCCGGCACAAGCGGCGCCCTTGGTGGCCGGGCTTTTGGGAACCACCTACGGACAGGCGCGTGAGGCCACGGAGGACGATCTTTTTGTACTGACCAGTGCCTCCGTCATTGGCACGCCCAACATGGACGTGGTGGCCGGGCTGGTGGCCCAGGGGTTGCCCCAGGCACTGGCCGGGCAGTTTGCCGTGGAAGGCATTACCCTGCCCCTGGAAGACAAATGGGTGTTGCTTCCCTCGGAGCAGGAAGAAATTGCCACCGCCACGGCGGCCTTTAACCAGATCATTGCCAGTGTGGCCAGTAGCGCCGGACTTGCCTTTGTGGATGCCAACGCCCTGTTGAACCAACTGGCGGCGGGAGGCATTACCAGCGGAGACTACACCCTTACGGCCAACTTGGTCACCGGAGGTGGTTTCTCCCTGGATGGCATACATCCCACCGCCAGGGGATACGCCCTGATCGCCAATGAGTTCATGAAGGCCATTGACGCCACCTATGGCTCTAATTTTGAAGCCAGCGGCAATCTTTTGGATGTGGGCGATTTCCCCACCAATTTTTCGCCCGCCTTACCGTAAACCCCTTGAAATAAGCACGGAAAAGCGCCTTTTTTGGGCGCTTTTTGCGTTGGTCAAAAAAGCAGGGGAAACTATTTCCGGTTAAAATGGAAAGGCCTATCTTTGCAGCCGGAAAATACGGCCTTTTCCACGGCCAATTCAACATAAAATAAAAATAGCTTAGGCAATGGCAAAAGTAACAGGTAAGGTTTCGCAAATCATTGGTCCCGTGGTGGATGTGGCGTTTGATTCAGGTTCGGAAATCCCAAAAATCTATGATTCGTTGGAGATCGCACGGGAAGATGGTTCCAAATTGGTGTTGGAGGTGCAGTCGCACGTGGGTGAAAACACCGTGCGCACCATTTCCATGGATTCCACCGATGGATTGAGCCGCGGCACCGACGTAGTGGCCACCGGAGCGGCCATACAGATGCCCATAGGGGACGATGTGTACGGACGCCTGTTCAACGTGATCGGTGACGCCATTGACGGATTGGGCGATCTGCCCAAGGCGGGCAAGGACGGCCTTCCCATTCACCGTGAGGCACCCGCTTTCGAAGACCTGACCACCACTACCGAAGTGCTGTTTACCGGAATCAAGGTCATTGACCTTATTGAGCCCTATGCCAAGGGAGGTAAAATTGGCCTCTTTGGCGGTGCCGGGGTGGGCAAGACCGTACTGATCCAAGAATTGATCAACAACATTGCCAAAGGCCATGGCGGGCTCTCCGTGTTCGCCGGGGTAGGGGAACGCACCAGGGAAGGAAACGACCTGCTTCGCGAGATGCTGGAGTCTGGCATCATTAAATATGGGGACGACTTTATGCACTCCATGGAAGAGGGCGGTTGGGACCTTGCCAAAGTGGACAAAAAAATGATGAAGGAGTCCAAGGCCACCTTTGTCTTTGGGCAGATGAACGAACCTCCCGGGGCACGTGCCCGTGTGGCCCTGTCCGGACTCACCATTGCGGAGTATTTCCGTGACGGTGCCGGCGAGGGACAGGGCAAGGACGTACTCTTCTTTGTGGACAACATTTTCCGCTTTACCCAAGCGGGATCGGAAGTGTCCGCCCTATTGGGCCGTATGCCCTCTGCGGTGGGATACCAGCCCACACTGGCCACCGAAATGGGGGCAATGCAAGAACGCATTACCTCTACCAAAAGAGGTTCCATTACCTCGGTACAGGCGGTGTACGTGCCCGCGGATGACTTAACGGATCCGGCACCGGCCACCACCTTTGCCCACCTGGATGCCACTACCGTACTTTCCCGTAAAATTGCCGAGTTGGGAATTTATCCCGCCGTGGATCCCCTGGACTCCACCTCCCGTATCCTTACGCCCGAGATTTTGGGCAATGAGCACTATGACTGTGCCCAGCGGGTAAAAGAGCTGTTGCAACGCTACAAGGAATTGCAGGACATCATCGCCATCTTGGGGATGGAAGAACTGTCCGAAGAAGATAAACTGGCCGTGGGCCGTGCACGACGGGTGCAGCGCTTCCTGTCGCAGCCCTTCCACGTGGCAGAGCAGTTCACGGGAATCCCCGGGGTTCTGGTAGATATCAAGGAAACCATTAAAGGCTTTAACATGATCATGGATGGTGAGTTAGATCACCTCCCTGAATCTGCTTTCAACCTAAAAGGAACCATTGAAGAGGCCATTGAGGCCGGAGAGAAAATGCTGGCCGAAGCCTAAATTTTAGTACAAGGTGCAAAGTAATGGGCAGTAAGCACTTTTTACTTTCTACCGCGTACGCAATACCTTAAAAATATGTATTTAGAAATTGTATCCCCGGAAGCTACCTTGTTCTCAGGTGAGGTCATATCCGTTACCGTGCCCGGCGTGAATGGGGAATTTCAGATGCTCAAGGACCACGAGCCCATTGTATCGCTTTTGCAAAAAGGACAGGTAAAGTTGGAAGGAACCGTTTCCATTGCAAAAGAGCACAAAGACAAATTCACCGTGGATGCCGCCGGCAGAACCCTTTTGTCCATTGGCAGCGGTACCCTTGAAATGAAGAACAACCGGGCCATTGTCCTGGCAGATTGAGAAATTTTCACAAATAGAAACTACTTACCTCGGCCCTCTGGCCGAGGTTTTTTGGTTAAGACCGGTTCTCTTTTGGAAATCAGCCAAGGAAATTGACCTTTTTTTTGCCTTCGACAAAGAAAAAATAAGGCACCCCAGTTTGGTTTAGGTTCAATTGAAAAATGGTATTGTCTCCCTGACCATTCCCTATTCCATATTTTCAGGTTTTTGCCCCGCCAATACGGGGAGAGAGCATTTTTTGGAAAAACAAGGCGGTACTGTCAAAGAGCTTGGGTTTTCATCCAAGACTATTGTTCTTTTCATTGGCACCGCCAAAGGGTTTGATACTCCGAGGCTTGCTTCGAAATTAAAATTCAGTTTCTTGTGAATGCCTCGTGGGCTTGCACCGAGGTAGTTTACTTTTAATACGACCCTTAAACGGCTAAATGGGGCATTAAAACGATGTTTTTGTGCGTTGGAACGAAAGAAGCACTTTATTGTCATATTATTCATCACTAGCCAAACCATGAAAAAGAAAATACCCGCAAGAAAGCGGCGTTTCATACGAAACGCGCTATTGCTTTCAATGCTCCCTTTGTTTCTTGCCTTTACCTTTTTAAAGCCTTTTTTTGGTGACCCCGGCGTTACCTCCATTGCCCCGATGGGTGCTTATTTAAATGGCACCTTTCCAGATAACCTCAATACCAGTTGGACTTGGGCGGAACAAAGTGCCACGGATATGGAGAACGTGATTTCCGCCAGGAGAATTCCAAGATCCAATAACATGGCCTTCTTGGACTGGAGGGGCAGATTGTATTCCTATGATTTTAATGTGGATGGCAGAACTACCTTGATCGGGGATTTAACCTCAATGGTGTCTCAGAACAATAATAGGTTTGGTTTTAAAGGCTTTGCTTTTCATCCGGACTATGGTTTGGCAGGATCACCGAACAGTCGTTATGTGTATATGACCTATTTGCCAAATGGAAGGGACAAGCTTTTAAGTCGGTTCACGGTTTCTGCGTCTGGTACGATCGATCTTAATACCGAACAGGTACTGATAAGGCAAAGGGTTCCGGCAGGCTCCTATCATTCTTATGGTGAGTTGGCTTTTGGCTTGGACGGGTTCTTATATATCACATCGGGTGATGGGAGTGGCGGAAATTCCGCACCCTATCCTGAAGGTTATGATATCAATACCATCATGAACCTTACCCAAGAAATAGACAATAACCTGTTGGGTGGTATTTTAAGGATAGACGTGGACAGGGATCCAACAAGAAGTCACCCTCCGGTAAAGCGCCTGCCCCAAGTGTTTCCGAGTGAAACCTCTGGTAATGGATATTGGATTCCCAATGACAACCCCTGGTTAGACCCCAATGGTTCAATAATGGAAGAATATTATAGCCTCGGGGTGCGGAACCCTTGGAAGCTGACCATAGATCCCTTAACGGGAACGCCTTGGTTCGCAGATGTGGGGCCATCTAACGGTGAGGAGATCAATAGGGTCTCCAATGGAGATAATTTTGGTTGGCCCTATAGGGTCGGGGCCACCGGAGAGATTGCCTGGGACAACCGTAGCCCAACCGCACCAGAACCCAACCCTTATCGTGGAAACCTGACAGAGCCTGTTTTCTCCCCGGAGCGGAGTTTGGCACGTTCAATAATTGTTGGCCCAGTATATAGAGGAGATAAATGGCCTGAGCTGTACGGTAAGATATTGGCCGCTGATGCATCAACAGTTAATGTTTGGATGATTGATTTCGATGAAGGTACGGGCCAGGTTACGGTTGAGGATTTCCCTGCAAGGCCAACCCGGACCTTTACTTATTTTGAAACACCATCAGGAGATATTATGTTGATAGGACAAAACGGGGTGCTTTATGCCCTTAACAAAACCGAAGGTGAAACCTCCGAAATACCAGCGTTATTGTCCCAAACAGGTGCATTTTCCAACATGACAACCTTGTCCACAGTCGCAGGAATTCTCCCTTACACGGTAAATACACCTTTATGGTCGGACGATGCCGAAAAATTAAGGTGGATCGCATTGCCTTCCGATGGAAATTTCAATGCGGCCCGCGAACAAATCATATTTTCAGAGGAAAATCCTTGGGAATTTCCAGAGGGCACGGTCTTCATTAAGCATTTTGAGCTGGCACTTGATAAAAACAGACCTGACAATGTACGCCGTATAGAAACTAGGTTTACCATTGTGGGTGATCAAGGAAATGTTTACGGGGTAACCTATCAATGGAGGCCAAATGGTCTTGAGGCAGATTTGGTCGCTTTTGAAGGTGCAACCGAAGATTTTGTGGTTACCGGTATAGGTGGTGAGCAATACAACCAGACTTGGACCTATCCAAGCCAAAACGATTGTTTAAACTGCCATAATCCCAATGCGGGCCAAGCCTTGGGCGTAAATACCCAGCAGTTGAACCGAAATTACTTTTATGCGGCCACTGGTGTCACGGACAACCAATTGAACACTTGGAATTTCCTAAATCTGTTTAACCGAGATATCGGGGATCCCAACGATTATTACCATAATGTTCCCTTGGACGACCCCTTGGCCACCAACGAATTTAAAGTGCGCTCCTACTTGGATGCCAATTGCGCTTATTGCCACATGAACAATGGGGTGGAGGCTGTTTTTGATGCTCGTTTAAGCGTTGCGTTAAGGGAGCAAAACCTTTTGAATACGGCACCGACCAGCAGTGTATCCAGACTGGCAAATGTGGTGGCCCCCGGAAATATTGCGGGGTCGGAACTTTGGGCCAGGGATGTCTCTACGGGTAGTGATGCCATGCCGCCATTGGGCAGGAGCTTCGTGGACCAAGAGTATATTGCGGCCTTGGAAGCTTGGATAGTAGGTCTTCAAGAAGACAACAATGTCATAGGGGAAGTGGGCAGTGTTTCTTTGGACCACAATTGGCAGCGCGTAAACTTTAATGGCAGCTATAGCGATCCAATCATAATCGCCGGAGGTTTAACCATGAACGGAAGTCAGACTGCCATGGTCCGCGTAAGGAATGTTACCCCCACTGGATGCGAAATACAAGTAGATGAATGGGATTGTCAGGATGGCGTTCATTTTCAGGAATTAGTTTCCTATTTGGTGGTTGAGCGTGGTGTGCACACCTTGCAGGGAGACCTTAAGATAGTGGCCGGGAAGAGCATGTTGTCCAATGAAGCCAATGATGTGAATATGGGCAGCGAATTTAGCGAAAGCCCGCTGCTCTTTGGACAAATCCAAACGATGGACAGCGAGCGAGCCGCGCGCTTGGAATTTCAAAATGTATCGACCAACTCGTTTACGGCCAGATTAAGGACTACGTCCAACACGCTTGCGTTAGAGGAAGAAGTAGGTTGGTTGGCAATGGAAGAGGGCCAATCTGGCGTAGGCCTCCCTTATGAATTTAAACGTGTACAAAATTCTTTGGCAACAGAGTTCAATAGCCTTACGTTTGATCAAAAATACGGTAATGAAACAGTTTTTATTGGGCAGACAAATGGAATGACCGGTGGCGATATCATTAATTTGAGATACCAGAAACTGAACTCCGGTGCCGTAGAGGTTCTGATCCAGGAAGAGGTATGCAGCGATGCGGAAATTATTCATTATTTTACAGGAGAAGTGTTGGAATACATGACCTTTGGGCGCGAAGGTTTTTTGAACGCCGTAAGCTCGGATACCGATCCGGGAACGGAAGACGGCAGACAGCTCATAGTACAATCGGGTACTGTTGAAATAGAACAGCAAGACAGGGAAGATTGGGTAACGGTTACTTTTCCCACCCCCATGGAGAACCCGGTTGTGGTCATGGGGCCGGTATCCTTTAATGGACCCGATCCGGTCACCACTAGGGTAAGGGCCATAACAACCTTAGGTTTTGATGTTAGGATAGAGGAATGGTCTTACTTGGATGGGGCTCATTTTCCTGAACGTATTTCGTGGATGGCCGTAGAAGAGGGAGCCCATAGATTGGAAGATGGCACCCTGATAGAGGCAGGCTTTGGTTCGGTTGATCACACCGATGAAGAGATCTTGTTTGATGTTCCTTTTAATGACGGGGTTCCTTTGGTGTTTGCCCAAGTTTCATCATTAAGGGATCCAACCCCCGTTTCAACCAGGATCAAATCAAAATCTGAAGCGAGTTTCACCATGGCTTTGGAGGAAGAGGAGGCACAAGATGATATCCATGCTGTTGAAAGGATATCTTGGGTAGCCTTTTCCAATGATCCCACCAACCGTTGGCAGGGCGGAGAGTTGGTCAATGCCGTGAACCATACCACGACCACCATAAATTTTGATAGAACTGAAAATGGTAGGTTCTTCGCAGCTATTCAAAGTTACATTGGGCCGGATGTAGCAACTGTGAGGTTACGGTCTCTGGATGCTGTAAGCGCCGATATTTTCCTCGAAGAAGAACAATCGGCCGATGCGGAAATACAACATTTTAGGGAAAATCTAGCTTGGCTGTTACTGGAAGATGATCTTTACACCGAACAGGATCGGTTAAATGCCACAAGTTTGAGACTTTCATTTGAAGAGGTTGCAGAGTTGGAAGAGGATTTTTTGGTGTATCCCAATCCGTTGCCAATGGGCGCACTGCTTACCATTGAACTTAGCTCACTACAGGCTGGGGTAACCACCTTACAGTTGTTTGATATCACCGGAGTCCAGGCCAGGGCATACAACCAAGATATTGTGGCCGGTAACAATGTACTGAGAATTTCAGTAGCTGGGCTGGTTCCTGGAATCTATGTGCTGCAGACAGAAGTGAATGGTACCATGAGAAGCGCCAAGCTCGTTATTCAGTGATTTCAGTGTTTTGGCCAACGGCTTCGGGACATGGCATCTTGCTCAAGTACCGTTTGGCAATAGGCCTTCCCTGAAACCATTTTAGGCTTTGCAAAATAGGGATATGTTGCCAACAGTGTACGGTATGGGCCCTGCCCTGCCAAATGGTAATACCATTTCCCCATTGAAAATAAACCAAGAAATGGTTTCTTTTTACGCCCTACTTCAAAATAAAAATAAGCCGTAGCCGGGCCAGGCCTGATTTTTCTTTTTCGCAGGCCAAAAAAAATAATTCAATTCCTTTGGCAGAATTTCAAAAGAGAACTGGTATTATGCCCTGTTTTTCATGGCCACTGCCCAAAGAAAAAATTCAATTTCCCTAACTGCTTTTCAAAAAGAGAATGGGCAAAACCTATTTTTTATGGCCGTCCCCGGCAGCGGTATAGACCAAAATATCCCCCGGCTGGCACCGCAGTTCCCTACAGATGGCAGAGAGGGTGGAAAACCGGACCGCCTTGGCCTTGCCCGACTTTAAAATGGACAGGTTGGCCTCGGTGAGACCAATGGCCTGCGCCAGTTCCTTGCTCTTCATGTTGCGGTCTGCCAAGACCTTGTCCAAATGGATAGTGATGCCCATACTAAATGGTTAGGTCGTTTTCTTGTTGTACCTGCATCCCTTTTTTACAGATGTGCGTCAAAAAGAATCCCATGGCGCCAAAAAGCAAGGTCAAGATCAAGTTGTGCGCGTTGGCAAAATGGCCCCGCTGCATAATGCCAAAGGTAACAACAAGATAGAGGACAGGGCCAAGGATACCCATAAGAACGGTAAACTGTTGTAGGCTTTTTACGAAGCGTGGCGTAAAGATGGGCGAGACCCTCAAGGCATTGAAAATGGAGGCCAGCGAAAGCGCCGTGGCCGCCAGAAAGAGCAGGGTAAGGCAAACGGTGAGCATGGTTTTTACATGATAAGCACCTTCAATGGCACTGCCAAAAAAGGGAATGGCATAACGCCCACCTTCCACACTATGGTTATGGGTGAGAAAAGAGATGCCCACATAGGCGAAGAGCAACAGCAGCACCATCCCGATGGTCTTTGTGATGTAATGGAGAATTTCCGATAGCGATTTTGGGCCAAATAGGGTCATAGGTTTCGTTTTAAATGGTTAGGTCGTTTTCTTTTTTAAGGCGATGGCCGTCTTCAGCCAGCTCCGCCAGGACAAAAAAGAGCAGGCCAAGGATAATGGTCGTGGTTTGTTTTGATAAACCCCTACCGACGGTATATCCGAGATGATAAGACATACTTTGTACTTTACCTTCATATACTATGCTTTCTGGATAATTGGGGTCTGTCCAATCAGACATCAGAACAAAACAGAATGATAACAAGGCGAATACGAGAAGTGCCTTTCCGAACTTCTTGAACCTTTTGATGTTTGAAGGAGAAAAGAGACCGTTTTTCTCCGCCTCTTGGGCCGTTCGTAAAACACCGACCAAAATGAGCACAAGATAAAAATGAAGCCCAACTTCAATCATGGGAAGAACAAAGGCATCCATATTGGATAGTTCCTCAGTTCTTGTTTGGGCGGTATTCAACCATAATGATGAAACGATCTTCTTTAAGTTGAAAATTATTTTAAATGTCGGTACAATCAATAAAAAAAAAGTTGCGATTCTTAGGTAATGGGCAGATTTATTCATAAAATTATTGATAAACAATAATAAAATTGATAAAAACCAAATAACACCCCAATTGTAACCCACCCTGATCGATCTTTTAAAAACCATTGGCCAGTGGCTGTGCCCGTATTCTTAAAATAGCCCATGCCTTTTTTATGTTTTAAGCGGGAGGCCACCTTTATCTTGTCGCCGTCTAAAATGCACTTTAGAGCAGTCCTTTTTTTTGGGGGAGTGATGGATGTGTTGAGGGATAGCGGTAATATCTGCACCAAAACAGTGCATTTCATCGAAAAAATGGTTGATTTCAACGATGCAAACTTTCGGTGACGTATTTTTAAGTCCATAATCTTAATACCACTTTTTCGTTTATGGGCACTCATCGTAAGAATGTATGGTTTACATTCCCCCTTCTACTTCTCGCGATCACATCAACTTCCTGCCAAAAAGACCATGATCTGGTTGCCGGCTATGTGACCCAAGCGGAGGTTCCCTTGTTGCGGTCCGGCGGGGAACAGTCCGGAAATGCTGACCAACATCCCCTTAAAGACCATGATGTTCCCGGCAATAATGCCCGGCGCTCCGCTGCCAAATAGTTTTGGCTTTCCATCGGTGGTGGGCACGCTTAGGGAGTCATCCTTTATTTTTTTTATGTTGGTTGCATTGCGTTTTTTGGGGCGTAGCACCGCCTAGGGAATGGTTTCTCGTTTCCGCCCAATGCCCCAATGACTGCATATCCCGTCACCTTCCTTTAATTCCCAGTTTTTTACTACTTTTAAGGGAGTTGCCAATATCCTGCCATATCATTGCCTTGTCATGCGCAAGTGGTGCTTTTGTTTTTGCGGGATGTAGTGTGACTTGAATCATGGCATGATTGCTGCGAATGGACTAATTTTACCAAAAAGACCTACAGGTTATGATGAACAAGAAGATTTTGATGCCCACGGACTTCTCAGACAATTCACTGAAGGCCATTGAATACGCGCTTAACCTATATGAAAAGGTTCCGTGTACCTTCTATTTATTGCACATGTATACCGTGGACCCCTTCTCCATGCAGAGTTCGGCCTATATCATTCCCGAGCGTGGCCAAGGCACCCATGATGTGGCCAAGGAAAAGGCACGCGCAAAGTTTGATGGTTTTCTAGAGCGGGTAAAGGCCATGTCCAAGAATCCGGACCATGTCTTTAAGACAAAAATTGTTTACAAGAAATTGTTGGAGGCCGTACGGGATGCGGTGGCCAAATACGATATTGGGATGGTGGTCATGGGCACCAAGGGAAAGACGGGCTCGGAAACCGTTATTTTTGGCACCAATGCCCTGATGATCATGGAGGGCATTACCGAGTGCCCCGTGATGGCCATACCGCATACCGCAGAAATCAAGGTGCCCAAGGAAATTGTGTTCCCAACCGATTTGTTGGGCCCCTTTAAAAGTAGGGAACTCCGTTATCTGGTCCGTGTGGCGGAACTCCACCGGGCCAACATTTGCATCCTTCACATTAAAAAATCTGACAAGTACAACCAGAAACAGCTGGAGGGCCGGGAACTGCTGGAATCCATTTTGGGCAACGTGGACCACAGCTTCCACGAGCTCAAGGGCATTAAGGTGCAGGCGGGCATCAACGCCTTTATTGAGAGCAGGAACAGTGACATGGTGGCCTTCATTAACCAGAAGACCCATTTTTTCAGCAACCTTTTCAGAAAGCCCTTGGTACAGCAGCTCAGCTACCACAGCAATGTGCCCGTTCTGGTGCTCAAGGACCGCAATTGAGCCCTGGCGGGGCATAAAAGCTTGGGGCCCCGGTTTTAGCGGAAGGTGCCCCCGGCCAAACAAACGTCTCCGCAACCCTGATCGCCCAAGCCCGTGGGACTTACCCTGGGGACACCTCCACCATGTAAATCTGTTGTCCCAGCACAAGATGACCTCAAAATCTTGAGAAAACCGATGGTTTCGCCATTAAGGGGCGCTGCTGCCCAGCCAAGCCGCCCTGCGTTTCAATTGTTCCCGACTGGGAGCTGTTTCCGTTTGCTCCATCAGGCCAATTTCGTAAGCCGGATCGGCCGTTAAAACCACCTTGGTCCCTTGTTCCTTGCCGTGCCGTACAAACCTGATGTCCAAGGCATCACCCATGGCAAAGGTGCCCATAAAATCGGCAAAGGACCCCGTGTTAGGGAACGAGCTGCCGTTAACAGTGAGCAGCTGGTCTCCACGGGTAAGTCCGGCCTTGTAGGCGGGGCCACCCATTTTTGGGTAGCCCTTGATCACGGCTTTCCCTTCCCCGTCCATCTGTGCATTTGCCCCAAAATAGGCGTCCTGTTCGGGCTGGGCCAAAAATAGGCCCACGCTCTGGAACAAGTCCGCATAAGGGGGCATACCGCTTTGGTGAACATAGTTTTCAAAGAAATGGGCCGCAAGGGCCGCGCCGGCGTAGGCCTCCAACTTTTCCTGCAGTTGGTTCAGGGTGTAGGGCGTCTCGTTACGGCCGTAGGCTTCCCATAGCAATTTCATATATCCGTCCAAGGTCAACTGTTCCCGTCTCAGCGCAAGGTCCAGGGCAAGCCCCAGCATGCTGCCGTAGGAATAGTAGCTAATAAAGGTGTTTCCCCGGTTCACGGGATCCACTGAGGTGGCCGCGTCCACAAAAGGGGCTTGGTGGCTCATTTCAACCGGCGAAAAAAACTGGCGGCCCGGGGAGTTCCAGACGTAGTTGAAGGTACGGTTAAGGCCTTGGACATATTCGGCCGGGGCGATCAGGCCCGCGCGGCACAGGATAAGGTTGGTGTAATAGCTGGTAAAGCCCTCGGCGAACCATAGGGCACCGCTCATATTGGCCTTGCTGAAATCAAAGGGCTCCAAAGATTTGGGGCGAAGACGCTCCACGTTCCACGCGTGGAAGAATTCGTGGCTCACCGTGCCAATATTGCGCTCCATGCCGCCCTGGGCCAGGGATCGGGTACTGGTAAGGATGGTGGAGTTTCGGTGTTCCATCCCGTCTCCAGAGGCGTGGGGCAGGTAACAGGCCAAGAAGGTATAGCTGCCATAATCGAACTTGGGCAGTTCCCCGTACACCTCTTTTTGGGCCAGCACCACTTTTTTTACCTTTTCAAAATAGGTGTCCAACTCCGCCTCTGTGCCGTGGTGGTGCAGCGCCAGACGTATTTTTTGTCCGTCCAGGGTAAATTCCCTCAGGCCAAAATCACTGATCTCCGTGGGGCTGTCCATAAAATAGGCCAAATTGGGTGCCGTGTAGGTGCTGCCCGACAGCAGGGGCAACTGGGTGGCCACTTTCCAATTCAGATCTTCCCGGAGGGCAAAGGTGATCTCGATCGGCCTATCCTTTAAGCTTGGGGCATACATGAAGGTAGCGGGAATGTTCAGGTGGGCATGGCTTTCATCTATCTGGGAGTAGGTCCCGTCCGCACGATCGGCAAAAAGGGTGTAGGCGATGTTCACCTCGCCATTATGGCCATAGATGAACCAAGAATAAGGGTCTTTTCTAAAGATGGGCAAAGGTGCGCCCTGGGCATCCGTGGCCTTAAAACGGTACACGTTCTTTGCGAATTCATGCAGGGCATAGCGGCCCGGCGAGGAACGTGGCATCCTTACCTCCAGGGTGTCCTGGTCCAGGGCGCCGAACCGCAGTGTTATTTGGGCCTCGTGGTGCACGGCATTTTCAAAGGAGATGTGGTAACGGTTGGTCTGGCCAAGGACCAAAATGGGCAAGGCGAGCCATAGGGGCATGAGAAAGCGCAGCATACGGTACGGGTTTGTTGGCTAAGATACCAAAAGCGGCCCAAATGGGAAACACAGGTAGCTTTTGGTGGTTTAAAAAACAAATTGATGCCAAAGCAGGGGGAAGGGTATTTTTTCCATCGGATACCGTTTCATTGCAAGCGGCAATGGATTACCTTTGGGAGCATGCAGGCGTTACCCGAAAGATTACAGAAAAAAATGGAAGCACGCGAGGCCTCCCTGGGATCAAGGACCTTGGGGAACACTTCCGGGCTGGTCGATTTCTCGTCCAACGATTATCTGGGCTTTGCCCGGAATGAAACCTTGTTCAGCAAAACGTTTCAGCTATTGCTCAGTGCCAACATTGCCCATAACGGTGCCACCGGCTCCAGACTGGTCTCCGGAAACCACCCCTTGTATGCGGATCTGGAACTGTTGTTGGCCCAATTTCACAGGGCCGAATCTGCCCTGGTGTTCAACTCCGGTTACGATGCCAACATAGGGTTCTTTGGCGCGGTGCCGCAGCGTAACGATGTGGTGCTCCATGATGCGCACGTGCACGCCAGTATCCGTGATGGGATGGCCATGGGCAGGGCCAAATGTGTAAAGTTTGAACACAATGACCTGTTGGACCTGCAAAAAAAGCACGCAGGGCTCAAAGACGCCCTACATGGGGACAGTACGGTCTATGTGGTAACCGAAGCGGTCTTCTCCATGGATGGGGATACGCCCGATCTTGCCGCCTTGGCCGCTTTCTGCAAGGACACGGGGGCGCTCTTGGTGGTGGATGAGGCCCATGCCGTGGGCGTTTTGGGCCAGAGGGGCGAGGGTTTGGTGCCCTCCCTTGGTCTGGAAGATGAGGTCTTTGCCCGTACGGTCACTTTTGGCAAGGCCTTGGGGGCCCACGGTGCCGCCGTACTGGGAAGTAAGGCCCTGGTGCAGTATCTGGTCAATTTTGCCCGAAGCTTCATTTACACCACGGCCCTGGCCCCGCATACCTTGGCCACCATTTTGGCGGCCTACCAACATTTGCAGGCCGAAGGGGCCAAGGAAATGTTCTGCCTGCGCGAAAACATGGACTTTTTTGAGCAAAAGATGGCCGCCGAAAAATTGACCCATCACTTTGTGGGGAGCTCCAGCGCCATACGGGCCTGCTTGGTGCCCGGGAACGCCAAAGTGCTCAAGCTGTCCGGCATGCTCAGGGACCAGGGCTTTGATGTTAAGGCCATGCGGGCACCCACCGTGCCCGAGGGCTCCGAACGGCTCAGGTTCTGCCTGCACAGCACCAATGGCAAAGAGGAGATCGGTCTGGTACTGCAACTACTCTCTAAATTCTTGTGATGGACCCAAAAGAAACCTTTGTGCAATTGGCGGCCTTTGAGTATGTCGCAGACGTACAGGCCATAAAGGGAAGGCTGGAGGCCGAGGGCATCCCCGTGTTTCTCCGCGACGAGAATATCCTGAACTCCGATCCGCTCATTAGCCACGCCATAGGTGGGGTAAAGCTCCTGGTGCATGCCAAAGACAGGGAGCGCGCCCAGGAAATCTACGATGAGATACGGGCCTACGCGCAAGATCACCTTGGCCACCCCATTGTCTGTCCCAACTGCAAGGCCACCAAATCTGAGGTGTACTACAGCCGCAAGGGGATTTTTTATAAACTTTTCCCATTTTTTGAGAAAAGAAAACATAAGTGTTTAAATTGTGGCATAATCACGAAACCAGGACACCCATGAAACGTATTTTTGTCACCGGAATCTCCACCGAGGTGGGCAAGACCATAGCCGCCGCCATTATCACGGAAGCCCTCCAGGCCGATTACTGGAAGCCCATACAGTCCGGCGATCTTGATGACACGGACAGTGACAAAGTTTCCAGGCTCATTGGCAACGACAGCACCAAAATACACCCCAGCAGCTATGCCCTGAAAACACCGATGAGTCCGCATGCGGCGGCAGCCCTGGACAAGGTGAACATTGACCGGTTTCACATCAAGGAACCAAAGACGGACAACCACTTGGTCATAGAGGGTGCCGGTGGCATTTTGGTGCCCTTGAACGAGGAGGATACCATTGTGGACATCATCTTGCCCAATTACAAGGTGGTTGTGGTCTCTAGGCATTACCTGGGAAGCATCAACCATACCTTGCTCACGGTCTTCTGGCTGCAACAAAAGGGCTATGATGTCTCCCTGCTTTTCAGTGGCGATGAGCACCCCACCACGGAATCCATCATCCTACAAAAAACCGCTGCGCCCTGTTTGGGACGCATCAACGAGGAAAAGGAATTTAACCAGGATGTTGTAAAATCCTATGCCACCCTCTTTGCGCCCGCCCTGGAGGCACTTTGAGCCCATCTTCTTGGATTTTATGACAGTACCGCATTTTTGTGGCGTGGTCCAATTTTGAATTGTTGACAGAAGAAAAGCCATAACCGTTACCTTTGGCAAATGCCCCTAGTGCCCCATACTTACAGACCTCCCCTTTTGTACCGAAATGGACATCTGAGCACCATGTACGCCGGTTTGCTCCGCCGGGTGCCAGGGGTGGTGCAGCAAAGGGAGCGCATTGATCTCCCAGACGGGGATTTTTTGGATTTGGACTGGAGCCATGCGGCCGCCCCCACCGATCGTGCCGTGGTGCTGTTGCACGGGCTGGAGGGCAATGCGCAGCGGGCCTATATGTTGGGGGCCGCCAAAGCCCTCAATGGGGCAGGGTATGATGTGTGTGCGGTAAATTTCAGGGGGTGCAGCGGAACGCCCAACAACAAGTACCGCTCTTACCATTCCGGGGCCACGGAAGATCTAAAAGAGGTGATCACGGCACTGTGCGCCAAGCGCGGATATGAACATCTGTTTCTGAAGGGCTTTAGTTTGGGAGGCAATCTCATCTTAAAATATTTGGGCGAGGGGAACACGGTCCCGGAACAGCTAAGGGGTGCCGTGGCCGTCTCGGTGCCCTGCCAATTGGCGGAATCCCTCGCCGCCCTGCTCACGCCACAGAATGCCCTGTACGCCCTGCGCTTTAAAAAGAACCTCCTGGCCAAATTGCGCCAAAAACAGAAGATGTTTCCCGGCACCCTTTCCGATGCGGACATTGATCGGGTGGCGACCTTAAAGGATTTTGATGATGTATATACCAGTAGGGCCCACGGTTTCAAGGATGCCATGGACTACTACGCCCGTTGCAGTGCTCTACAGTTTTTGCCAAACCTGAAATTGCCCGCACTGGTCATCAACGCCAAGAACGACTCTTTTCTTGGTGATGCCTGCTACCCTGTGGACGTGGCCCGGGAACACGAGCACTTGCACTTGGAGATGCCGGAACACGGCGGGCACGTGGGCTTTTATGGGCCAAATGGCAAAACGTATTCCGAGCATAGGGCGGTGGAATTCTTCAATTCCCTGTTGTAATTGGCAATGGGGACCACGCTGGGTGCACGGGGCATTGTGGTTGCTGGGAAGCGGCAGGCCTTTATCCCTTCCCGCTGGCGCGCTTGCCTTTATGCGTTGCATTGGAGCACCAAATTGAACTTTTTTGGCAAGCCCTCCCAATAAAAATCCGTAACTTGCCGTTTCATTTAAATTGATTGAAAACCATTAAAACCCAAAGCAAAAAATGAAGAAATTGTTAATGATGATCGCCGTGGGATCCCTAATGATGGGCTGCGGTGAAAAGAAAGAGGAAAAAAAGGGTGGTTTTGAAATGAACCGCACCAAGAAAGAGGTGAAAGCCACCAATGCTTCCGGGGAGGTTCCCGTGGACATGGACAACAAGGGCGTGGGCCCATTCACCGACGTGAGCTTTGCGGACGACATTGATCAGGAAATGGCCGCTGCCGGAAAGGCAAAGTACGACATGCTCTGTACCGCCTGCCATATGCCCGAAAAACGCATGATCGGCCCGGCACTGAAAGGGGTGTACGAGCGTAGAAGCCCGGAGTGGGTCATGAACATGATCATAAACCCTGACGGCATGCTCAAGGAAGATCCCATTGCCAAGGCCTTGCTCAAGGAGTACAACAATGCCATCATGCTGAACCAGAACCTTTCTGAGGAAGACACCAGGAACATTGCCGAATACTTGCGCACCTTGTAAACCGCACGGCAGTTTTGCACCAAAACAAAAAACCCTTTCCATAAAGATGAAAGGGTTTTTTGTTTCCTGTACGGAAAACAACGGGCCCAAGGGCGGTCTTATACCAGTTCTCGTTTGAAATGCAGCCATAGAAATGGAATTATTTTTTTGGCCTGCGAAAAAGAAAAATCAGGCATGGCCGAGCTACGGCTTATTTTTATTTTGAAGTAGGGCGTAAAAAGAAACCATTTATCGGCTTATTTTCAATTGGGAAATGGTATTACTCAAAGTCGGCATCGGTCACGCCTTCGTTCACCAATATTTCGCCCACATTGAACTCCACATTTTGGCCGGCCGTGCTCTGCACGAACAACATGGGGAAATAAATGCCCGCCACTTCGTCGTAATTGTAGTACGCCAGTACCTGTGTCATTTGCTGCCCCTGGATTTCGGCTTTGTTCACTTCACGTAACTTCAATCCGGTTTCCACATCGTAATAATTGGTTTTGTTTTCCGTGATTTTCAGGGCATAGGCCTTCTTTTCGCCGAAAGACTCCACTCCCAAGAGCGTTATGCCCTCTTTTTTTAGGTAGTACATTTCCGGGAAGGGCACGGCCTCTTCCTTGATGCGCGCAATCTCTTCTGGGCCAAGTTGCCTTTCCTGGCCCTGCACCAATACATAGCCCTCGTTTCCGTTAAGTACCTGCCGGCTCATGACGTTGCCCATCATCGTGATGTCCTGCATGAACTGGTCTTGTGCCGTTTTTTTCAGCCACAGCTCCAAGACACTGCCCTGCACATTGGCAGTGGCCAACATGGCAATGCTCTTTACGGCGGCCAACTTGTCCTTACCGCCAATGGCGGCCAGATAGTTTTCCAGTACCCGGGCGGCAGAGATGTCCAAGTCCTCCGGGGAAACAGTTTCCGTTGGCGGCATCCCGCTGTTGGGGGCCGGAGCCTCCGGCAGTGTGGTTTGGGGCTGCTGCGCACATAGGAGTGCGGACGCGAACAGCAATACGGGCAAATAAATTCGCTTTTGCATCATTGGGTACATCATAAATCCTTTAATTTAAAAATTCGGTCTTTCTACGGCCGGTCCTGGGACCGGAAATGTCGGCAAAAAGAAAGGAATCACGAAATAATGGGAGCAAAAAAACCTTCCGGGAGGTTCCTGTGCAACACGGACCTTTCATTTTAACATCACAAAAACCAAGGTACCAAAAATGATACCAGAGGAAGAACATTGCCCAAAAAGTGCGGTTCTGGGGCGTTTTTTACATCAAAATGGAGGGAATGCCCTTTTTTTTGGGCGCGTTGTGCCGATTTTAACAGCGCGCAATATGAAGCAATGGTTATTTGTTGTACCTTTTAGAGAAATCGTTCAACAAAAAAAAGAACCATTGTTTTTTCAGCTCAAGATGCAGTGGGCCATGCACTGGGCATAGCCTGTAAAACAGACCCACCATTTGCTCGGTCCGGAAGCAAGTTTTAAAATATAGTGTAACCTTTAAACCCCATGCAACATGAAAAATTACGCACTTCCCATCCGCTTTGGCATTGCCACCAGCGGCTCTTTGATAGCTTATTTCTTGGTGCTTTCCCTCATAGGCTGGCACACCAATGTGTTCTTTAGCCTCTTCAACGGGGTGATCACCGGTTTTGGCATCTATGAGGCCATAAAATACTATAAGTTGAAGAAGGGCCCCCACTTCAACTACGGAACCGGATTTATGGCCGGTCTGGTCACCGGAGGCGTGGCCACGATCATCTTTACCATATTTTTTGCCCTGTACAGTACAGAGTTGGCCCCAACTTTCCTAGCGGAACTTTCCAGCCAGTGGGCAGGTGAGTTCATGAGCTTTAAGGCCATTGTGTTCCTGATCGTGGCCATTATGGGCTTTACCACCACCTTGGTGCTCACGTTGTCTTTCATGCAATTGTTCAAATCGTCCCTTAACCCGGTTAAAAAAGGACTTTAAACCCTTGTGCATTGCAGATTATGAAGTATATTTGCAGCCGTCTTTGGAAAAAATCCAGGGCAGAACCTAATTATTAATCGAGCAGTATGTACGCAATTGTAGAGATGGCAGGGCAGCAGTTTAAAGTTGCAAAAGACCAAAAAGTGTACGTTCACCGTTTGCAGACAGAAGAAGGTCAGAAGGTCACTTTTGACTATGTTCTGTTGTTGGATGACGGCACGAACGTTACCATTGGCGCCCCGGCCATAGACGGAGCCGCAGTAGAGGCCAAAGTCATTAAGCACCTGAGGGGCGACAAAGTCATTGTCTTTCACAAAAAAAGGAGAAAGGGCTACAAAAAGAAAAACGGGCACAGGCAGTCCCTAACGGAAATTGTTGTGGAGAGCATTGTGGCCAAAGGGGCCAAAAAGGCCGCTCCGGCCAAGGCAAAGAAAGCTGAGGCACCCAAGAAAGAAGAAGCCCCCAAAGTGGCGGCTCCCGCCAAGAAAGCGGCGGCAAAGCCAAAAGCGGACGACCTGAAGAAAATTGAGGGCATTGGGCCAAAAATTGCCAAGACCCTTACGGATGCCGGCATTGCCACATTTGAAGCTTTGGCAAAGACCACGCCCGAGAAAATCTCCGAAATCATTGCCGAGGTTCGTGGAAACCACGTGACCGATACTTGGCCCAAGCAAGCCCAAATGGCCGCAGACGGCAAGTGGGACGAGCTCAAGAAATGGCAAGACGAGCTGGACGGCGGAAAGGCTTAAATAAAAACAGTAATTTTGTGATGCCCCCAACGTTGGGGCCTCATCCATAAAACCGAATAAAATGGCACATAAAAAAGGTGTAGGTAGTTCTAAAAACGGAAGGGAATCAGAATCGAAACGCCTGGGCGTAAAGATTTTTGGTGGCCAGCCCGCCATTGCCGGAAACATCATTGTTAGGCAACGCGGCACGCGCCACAATCCCGGTGAAAATGTATATGCCGGAAAAGACCACACGCTTCACGCAAGAGTGGACGGAATGGTGAAATTCGAGAAAAAAGCCGGCGGAAAATCCTATGTTTCCATTGAGCCTTTTGAAGCTTAAATGACCTAAAATCATAACAAAAGCCCCGACTCCTTGGAGACGGGGCTTTTTTTGTGCCCTTGTTTTTCTTTTGATTCTACCACCAATGTTGTGGAAACGAAAATGGCATTGGCCAGCGGTGGGACCATAATGTAGGACGCAAGACAAAAACAAGGTCCAATGACAAACACCCGTAAAGCAGGTCTCCAAAATTCAGGGAACTACAACTACAACATCCTACGTCTTCTGGTCTTACCCCAAATTGTGCGCCAAGCCTTTTTACCCATAAAAATAAGGGCAAAACCTATCTTTTTAGAGGAGCAGCTGGCGCACCTCCAACCAATCCCTGGCCCGCTCAAAGCCATTGGTGTGCGCGTTGTGCGGGGACGAGAACAAAATGCCCCTGCCGTTGAAATGCTTTAGGTTGTAGCTACGATCGTCTATGAGCACATCTCCCTTTAGAATGTGCTTGTGCCCGCACAGGATGCGGTTCTGCCAAGGGATAAAAGGGAGGTGCCGATCCAGCCACTCACTTTTCTCCTCCAGGGAATTGGGAAACTGCATTGCCGCAGAGGCAATATACACCTCGTGCACCCCGGCAAGTTCTTTGATGACCTCCTGGCTATGGGGCAGCGGATTGAGGTCTTTGAAAAAGCCCCTTCGCCGGGCGTGGTTTCGCACGGTGTCCCGATGCGCTTCCGGCACCATGTGCCATACTTCCTTGCCCAAGCACTGAACGGGGTCCAGGCTGGCCCGGTGTTCCCGGTTGTATATCTCAATATGCGCCCCATAGGTGTCTGCAATAACCTCGTCCATGTCTATAAACACTACCATAGCTATAATTTAATGAATGGAATCACATCCATTTCGTTTGCGCCAAAAAAGTACTGGAAAAAGAACAAGCAACAAGGATAAAGATGCTAATTTTTCCAAAAATTTAAATCAGATAGTATGAAGAAATCAGTCATTTGTATTGCGCTCTCCAGTAGTTTGTTGTTCTCCAGTTGCTTGGGCAGTTTCAATGCTTTCAACAATCTAAAGGATTGGAACCAAGAGGTATCCGACAGTAAGTTTGTGAACAACCTTATCTTTTGGGGGCTCAACATTGTTCCCGTTTACGGGCTGTTTTTTCTGGGGGATGCCATTATTTTCAATGTCATTGAATTCTGGGGCGGCAGTAACCCCATTGCCATGGCACCAGGTGAGCGTGAAGTGCAATTGGTGGAGCACGAGGGGAATACCATAAGAATGGAAGCCACCAAGAACCGCATGTATTTGGAAGTGGTTCAGGGCCCCAAGAAGGGGTCATCCTTAGATATGATGTACTGGCCCGAATCCCAAAGTTGGAACGCAGTGAAGGATAACGGGGACGTGATAAAACTGTCCTCTTTTGAGCAAGGAATGTTTTTGGTTCATCTGCCCAACGGTGAGGTTGTGGAGATAGACCCGCTGTTGTCCAGGCAAGAGGGGTTGGCCCAATTACGGCAGGATGCCCAAGACCGTTATCTTTATGGAATGGTGGCATCGCAATGAGGTAGCCTTTGAACCAAGACTGCCTTAGGACACAAAACAATGAGTGCGGCACAATTTGGGGTCTGTAACTGGTTTTTTCAGTATCTTACAGGAAAATCCAGTCATGACCACCAAACAATTGCCCAACAGCACCACCATTTACCTCTTGTCCCTTTTGGGACTGTTTTTGTTTTGCTTTGCGGGTGTGGGCCTTGTCCCTTCCGTTATCGCCTTTATTATGGCTAAAAAATCTGAAAGGCTGTATGCCGCCGCTCCCCATGAATATAGCCATGGGGGCAAGGTGAAAAAAGGCAAGGTTTTGGCCATTGTGGGCATTGTGCTCAACTTGATCATTGTGGGGGTGGCCATCTGGACGCTGATGACCATAGGTTGGGACGCCTGGTCCGATGAGTTCGTTAGAAAATGGAACGCCGGTCTGGAAAGCGGAACCCGTTGATTAAAAAAAATCGGCCTTACAACGTTTAGCACCCAGACGTTCCCATACCGCCCAACGCAACACTTACCAAGGTTGGTTTTTAAAGCCTGAAACTTTAGCGAACTGTATGGTGCCCTGCAAGTAGGTCTCCAGGTCGTAGGCCGGTATGGGCAGAATGGCCTCCAGCAGTGTGGTGTCCCAATGACAGGGCTTCCCGGTGAGGTAAGGGGTTAGGTGCAGCCCTATGGTACTGTAATAGAACCTCTCCAATTTGTTTTCAAAGCCATTGGCCCTGTTCAAAGGCGTTGCGGTAAAGCTGAAGTTATCAAAGTTCACCGCTTCCAAGATTTTTTCAATGCCCTGCTGTACATTGGTGGCGGTATGGTGCACAATGTTCAACTGGTCAATGTCCCGATCAAATACCCGGCAAATGACCATGGCGGCATAATCCGTGGGAATAATGTTGAGTCCACTTTGTGGGGCCGCCGTTATGCGCACTGCGCCAGCGTTGCCGTTTCTATGGAAAAATTTGGCAAAGAGGTAAAAGACCATGTACTTGGAGATAAAAAAACAGGGCGTTCCCAATATGTTGCCACCGAGCACACTGGGTCTCAGGATCTGCACGGGCAGTTGCGTGTCCCGTCCCCACGCCGCCACATACTTTTCAGCGGCAAATTTAGAGGCTTCGTAGTGGTTTCTGTAGGTATCGGGGGCAGTCTTCAAATAGTCGTTTTGCAGCACACCGCCCACATCCCCGGCAGAGAACGCGGTACTGATGTAGATGAACTTGCCCATATGGTCTCGGTAGGCATTTAAAATATCCTTGGTAAAGTCCAGATTCTCCTTGAATATTTCATCTTTGGCCTCTTGGGCCGTGGAAAGGTTCACCAAACCTGCCGAATGGATAAAGTGAGACAACCGCCGGCCCTTTAGAAAGGAAGCGGGGTCCAGGAGCTGTTGGGCATTTACCACGGTGATCTTGGCCATCATCTGATCCCACTGTTCTTTGATATGGGCAGGGGCAAACGGACTTTGCAGCATGTTCTTTATGCGTTGCAAAGGTGCCGTGCCTTTCTTGGGGCGCACTGGCAAATAGATGTGGTCTATTTCCGTATGCCGCTCCTGCAGCAGGCTGAACAAGACTTGGGAACCCAGCGTTCCCGTGGCCCCGGTTAAAAGAATACGCATAAAAATCGATTTTAAAAGGGCTGGCAAAAGCCATAAAAAAGCCCTTTACACTAAGGTAAGGGCCTGTTTTTTTTTTGAAGGGTGGCCTCCAGGGAGCTCCGCAAGGGGCGCCCCTAAACCTAGTACCTGTAATAATCCGGTTTAAACGGCCCCTGTACGGTCACGCCAATATATTCCGCTTGGTCCTGCTTCAGCTCGGTAAGCTCCGCCCCCAGACGGCTCAAATGCAACTTGGCCACTTTTTCATCCAGGTGCTTGGGCAGCATGTACACCTTGTTCTCATAGTTGGCCCCGTTTTTCCACAGCTCTATCTGGGCCAGGGTCTGGTTGGTAAAGGAGTTGCTCATGACAAAGCTCGGGTGGCCCGTGGCACAGCCCAGGTTCACCAAACGGCCTTCCGCCAGGATAATGATGTCCTTGCCGTTCACCGTGTACTTGTCCACTTGCGGCTTAATTTCGTCCTTGGTGTGGCCGTGGTTTTTGTTCAGCCAGGCCATGTCTATCTCATTGTCAAAATGGCCAATGTTGCAGACAATGGCCTTGTCCTTCAATGCCTCAAAATGTTCGGCACGTATAATGTCCTTGTTCCCGGTGGTGGTGATCACAATGTCTGCCCTGCCGATCACATTCTCCAGTTTCTTCACCTCAAAACCGTCCATACAGGCCTGTAGGGCGCAGATGGGGTCAATTTCCGTGACGGTAACGATAGATCCCGCGCCGCGGAAAGAGGCTGCGGTGCCCTTGCCCACATCGCCATAACCACAGACCACCACTTTTTTTCCGGCGAGCATGGTGTCCGTGGCCCTGCGTATGGCATCCACCGCACTTTCCTTGCAGCCGTACTTATTGTCGAACTTGGATTTGGTCACCGAATCGTTCACATTGATCGCGGGCATGGGCAGGGTGCCCTTCTTTACCCTTTCGTACAAGCGGTGCACCCCGGTGGTGGTTTCCTCGGAGAGGCCCTTGATGTCCTTGGCCAGTTCCGGATAGCGGTCCAGTACCATGTTGGTCAGGTCGCCCCCGTCATCCAAGATCATGTTCAGCGGTTTGCGCTCTTCGCCAAAGAAAAGGGTTTGCTCAATGCACCAATCAAACTCCTCCTCGTTCATGCCCTTCCAGGCGTACACGGGGATGCCGGCATCTGCCATGGCGGCGGCGGCTTGGTCCTGGGTGGAGAAGATGTTGCAGGAACTCCAGGTAACCTCTGCCCCCAGGGCCACCAAGGTCTCTATGAGCACTGCGGTCTGTATGGTCATGTGCAGGCATCCGGCAATGCGGGCACCCTTCAATGGCTGCTCTTCCTTGTATTCCTCACGCAGGGCCATAAGCCCTGGCATCTCGGCTTCGGCAAGGTCAATCTCTTTTCTTCCCCAGGCGGCCAGGCCAATGTCCTTTACTTTATAGGGGATATAGGGTAGGGTATTGGTGCTCATTTCCATTTATTTTTGGTTAACTTTCAATTTTCAATGCACTTTTTTCTGCGACGCAAAGATACACAATACCCCAAGAAACCATGCCCCTATACAAAACCATTGCTGTGGATGCCCATACCGAAATTGCCATCTGGGAGGTGCTGGAGCCCGAAACCCAGCTCCAGGAGGGCATTGAACTCTCCCCTCCGTGCCAGCAGCGTTTCAATGGAATGAAGTCAGAAATGCACCGCCGCGCCTTTTTGAGCATACGGCACCTTATGGCGCGCTATGGCCTGGTGGACCGCGATCTGCGGTATGATGCCTACGGGAAGCCCCACCTACGGAACGGGAAGCGCATTTCCATTACACATTCGCACCAGTTCACCGCCATCATGATCGGCAGCCAGAGGGATGTGGGCATAGACATTGAGAAACAACGGGACAAGATCCTGCGCATTGCCCATAAATTTACCCCCGTGCATGAATACCGTACCATGGCCAATACGGCGGCCTTGGTGCGCAAGCTCACCATTGTCTGGGGGGCCAAGGAAGCCCTCTACAAAATTTATGGAAAGAGAAAGCTCAGTTTCCTAAAGCATATTGATGTGTCCGATTTTATGTTTGATGACGGTGGCACCCGAGCCACCATTTCCATAGGGGGCCAAGTGCGTTCCTATGAGGTGCACTTTTTGGAGTTTGAAGGTTTTACCTGTGTGTATGCCTATGGGGACAATGAACGGAACTAGATGGGAAGCCATTGCTCTTGGAAGCCCTTTGGTCATAACCAAAGAGGTATTCCAGTTTTTATATCATATCCACCAGTACCAACTTTTCTATTTTGCCATCGGTTCCGAACAGAGTGGAACAAAAGGCAATGAGACTTTAACAAGTATATGAAACAGCATCTCTTTTCTGCGTTGATGTTTTTTGGAACTCTTACCATGCTCGGTCAAGAAAAAGCGGAGGACTTGAGGTTTGACAACCGTTTGGAGCCCATAACCAAAGACCATATTTTTTACGATTCAGATTTCTTTCATTGGGGAGGATCCATCATTAGGGATGCAGATGGCACCTACCACCTGTTCTATTCCAGATGGCGAATGGATTTTTCCGCATGGCTCACCCATTCCGAGATTGCCCGTGCTGTTTCCGATGATCCAAGCGGGCCGTGGGAATACCAAGAGACCGTGCTAAAGGGAAGGGGAGCCGGTCATTGGGACGCCATTACCGCCCACAACCCAAAAATCAAGTTTTTTAATGGCACTTACTATTTGTACTATATTTCCACGAACCCGGGCCATTTAAATTTTACCGAAGAAGATTTGGAGGCCACACAGGGAAAGTCCTTAGAGGAAAGCCCCCTGCGCAAACTGCTACGGGAAAATCAGCGAAGCGGGGTTGCCATTTCCAAAAGCTTGAACGGGCCGTGGCATCGACTGGAAAAACCCATTGTGGAACCCTCTGGCCCCATTGAAACGCTTGCGGTGAATCCTGCGATCGCCCAAGGAAGCGACAATCGGTTTTATCTGATCGTTAAAGGCGACAAACCGCAGGTTGAAGGGTTTGTAAGGAATCAGGCCATAGCCATTTCGGGTGCCCCCGAGGGGCCATTTGCCGTGCAGCCCCGAGCCGTAATGGATAAAAGGGATACCGAAGATATGTCCCTTTGGTTCGATGAACAAAGAAATCGGTTTTACGCCATATATCACGCCCACGAGTTCATTGGACTGCTAACTTCCAAAAGGGGTGTGGTCTGGAAGAATGCCGAGCATGCGGTAGTGCTAAACAACACAATTATGATGAAGGACGGATCTATTTTAAGCCCAGATCGTATGGAACGACCCTTTGTCTATTTGGAAGACGGGCAGCCCAAAACCTTGTGCTTGGCCGTGAAGAGCGGAAACAGCGCATTCACCGTTTTTTTGCCCATAAAACAGAAATGATGGACGATGGTTGATGCTTAACGAAAATGGGAGTGCCCCCAAGACCAGACAATGCGCTCATTTTGAACTACCCTTTTTTTACCCCGCCCACTTTGCCTTACCTTTACGGCATCAATCTTCCAAAACCGTCACTTTTATGGACATTTCCGTGGAACTCACCTTTTCGCCCCTGCAAGATGATTATGAGCGGCATATCATCAACTTCATTAAAAAATTGCGCGCTTCGGGTGTCTCCATAAAGGAAAATGCGCTGAGCACCCAGGTGTTTGGTGACTATGATGCCGTGATGGAGGTCTTGAACCAAGAGATCAAGACGGCCTTTGAACTGATGGATAGAGGACTGCTCTATATGAAGCTCGTTAAATCTGACCGCAGCGGCTATGAGCCCCATTTTTGACTTTTTTCTGGATGCCTACCGGGGAAAGGAAACCTACATCATTTTTCTGGAGGCCATAGTCTTTGTTTTTGGCATAGCCAGTGTCTGGTACGCGAAAAAGGAACATATCTGGGTGTATCCCACCGGGTTGTTGGCCACCGCCATTACCGTGTACCTCTTTTACCGGGACGGACTTTTGGGAGATATGCTAATGAATTTCTATTGGTCTGGCATGAGCATCTACGGCTGGTACAACTGGAGCCGTACCAAGGACAACAAAAAAGTGGTGCGCATTTCCCGTACCACGACCAGGGAAAAGGCCATTGGGGTGGCCCTGTTCCTGGCCACCATGTTGGTAAACTATGGGGTGTACCGTTTTTTTGGAAAGGAAATCCTTACCAGCAACTATGTGGACATCTTTACCTCTGGTATCTTTTTTACCGGGATGTGGTACATGGCACTCAAAAAATTGGAGAACTGGACCCTTTGGATCATTGCAGACATCATTACGGTTCCTTTGTACGCCTCTAGGGGCTGGGGCATGCTATCTTTGCAATACCTAATTTTTACGATATTGGCCCTACAAGGCTATCTGGCATGGAAGAAAAGTTTGGACAACAGCCCGCAAACCTCGTCAAAGTAGTGCTCTTTGGTCCGGAATCCACCGGAAAGACCACCCTTTCCCAACAACTGGCCCAGCATTACGCCACCGCTTGGGTGCCCGAATATGCGCGGGAATATCTGCAGGACAAATGGAACCGGGAGCAAAAAACCTGTGAGCCCAAGGACCTACTCCCCATTGCCGAAGGGCAAATGCGACTGGAAAACCGTTTGGCCAAGACCGCCAAGAAACTTTTGGTGTGCGATACAGACCTGCTGGAGACCAAAGTGTACTCAGAAGCCTATTATTTGGGAAGTTGTGACCCCATCTTGGAAAAATATGCCCTGCAGAACCATTATGACCTCTACTTCCTTACCTATATAGATGTGCCTTGGGAGGCAGATGACCTCCGGGACAAGCCCCGGGAACGCGAGCGAATGTTCACCTATTTCAAGGATACCTTGGAGCGGTACCACCGGAATTTTGTTATCTTAAGGGGCAATAAGGAAGAACGGTTGGCCACTGCGGTGCACCACATAGATAAATTATTGAAAATGAAGAAATTCACGGAAAAAGACCAAGAGCAGTTACGGCAAAAGGGCATTGCGGCAGCCACTGTGGCCGCACAACTGAACACTTTTAAGGAAGGCATTCCCTTTGTGCAACTGGAAAAGGCCGCAGTGATCGGTGACGGTATCCAAAAATTTTCAAAGGAGGACGCACAGCAAAAGATAAACCTGTTTAAGGAGCGCGCAGAGGGCTTGTCCCTTTTAAAATTTGTCCCGGCATCCGGTGCGGCCTCAAGAATGTTCAAGGCGCTCTTTAACTTTTTGGAAGGCTTTGATCCCACAACGGAAACCTTGGAGACCTACCTTGACCGTACCGGGGACAAGGCTATGGGAGTCTTTGCCAACGGATTGCAGCAATTTCCTTTTTATGATGCCGTGATGCAACGCCTTCCGGATCACTTTGATTCCCAGGGACAAAAAGTGCACGCCTTTGTGCATGAACTCCTTTCTGAAGAAGGGCTCAACTATGGATTTTATCCCAAGGGGCTCTTGCCCTTCCATAAATATGGCGATATCGGCGCCACTCCTTTTGAAGAGCATTTGAAAGAAGCGGCACTCTACGCCAGTGCCAAGGGACACGCACAGCTGCACTTTACCATCTCGGAACAGCATGAGGCCATGTTCAGGGCAGAACATAAAAAAGTGGGAAACCGGGTGTCCAAGGCCAACAGCACGGAGTTCCATGTGTCCTATTCCTTTCAAAAACCGTCCACGGATACCGTGGCGGTGGATCTGGAGAACCAACCCTTTAGAAACGCGGACGGGTCCATGCTCTTCCGTCCCGGAGGGCATGGGGCGCTCATTGAAAACCTGAACGAACAGGATGCGGACATTATCTTCATCAAGAACATAGACAATGTGGCGGTACTGCAAGATGCCGAGGCCGTGGCCCAGAGCAAGAGACTCTTGGCGGGCGTGTTGTTGGAGGCTCAGGAAACCGCCTTTGCCCACGCCGCCCAATTGGAACGGGGCGAATGGGATGGGGCCCTATTAGATCGCGTGGCCACCTTTTTGCAGGAGGCCCTGAACGTGCGGCTGGGCACTGCCTTCACCGAAGCGGATACGGAGACCAAAGTGGCCCGGCTAAAGGAAAAGCTGCACCGGCCCATAAGGGTGTGCGGCATGGTGAGGAACGAGGGCGAGCCCGGGGGCGGGCCGTTCTGGATTCAGGGCGCCGACGGGGCCATTTCGCTACAGATCGTGGAATCTGCCCAAATAGATATGGACCGCGACGATCAGGCCGCCATTGTGGCTAAGGCCACCCACTTTAACCCGGTGGACTTGGTCTGTGGCGTGCGCGATCACAAGGGCAACAAATACGACCTCTCCCAATTTGTGGACCCCAAGCAGGGCTTTATCACAGAAAAGACCAAAGAGGGCAGGGCGCTCAAGGCCTTGGAACTCCCTGGCCTTTGGAACGGGGCCATGGCCCATTGGAACACCATCTTTGTAGAGGTGCCCTTGGTGACCTTCAACCCGGTAAAAACGGTGAACGACCTCTTAAAGCCCTCACACCAGGTATAAGACAAGGGCAGCTTGTTTCGGCGGAAAAGGCCGCGGCCCTTCCCTGGGGCCATTGGTCCTCTAAGGGGCATTGTCCAAGAATGGGCCCACCTTTCCAATGGCAGTCCTTGAAATAAATGATGTGCCATCCACAACTACAGTGGTAATGGGCTGCCACGGGCCGGGCCGGGGGTTCCTTGGCCTTTTTTTCCACCAAAAAAATCCATTTTTCAAAATGTGTCGTAAATAGCATCGAAAAAAGACGTTTCCGATGAAAAAATACATGCTATTGTCCCTGACCTTTGTTTCCTTTGCCCTACACCTAGGGGCCGCAACGCCACAAGCCGCTTTGTGCCACGCGCCCGTAACGTTCACCACGGACGGGTTCAAGAAGGTGTCTTCCAAAGAACTTACCCCACCGGTGGTGGAAGAGCTGTTAAAGCAATATCCCACCTCCAAACTGGCGGGCGTTTACAAAAATGACCGAGGGGAATTTAAGTTGATCATGGTGCTGCAGAGCGGTACGCGCAGAACGGTATATATAGATATGCACGGCAATTGGTTCAAAAAGAAATAATGGAGGCCCCATTGAAGAAAAAACTGCTTTTTGCAGTTTTTTTTTTGTCCTTATGTGACCTACCGGAGAATGTTGTGTCTTACTTAACAGAACCTAAAATGATAGTCTAATGATCGTTATCCTGCTCCCTGTTTTGGCCACTGTGATTTTTGTGGTTTCACTGGGCATCATTGCCCTGGGCCATTGGGATCGATTTAAAACTGGACAAAAATGAAAGACATCCTTAAATCCATTTTTTTGGGCGTTGTGTTTGTTCTTTGTAGTGTGTACGCTTCGCAGGCACTCCACGCCGAAACCCAACATACAACCGATGAAAATGTAAAGGAATGGAAGAAGGTCTCCACAAAGGGGCCACAACATGAAAAAGGGAATGAAAACACCAAAGATACTGATACGGAAGATATCGTTAAAGAGTCCTTTATGAAACACTGACCATTGATTATAAAGGCGCAACCATTGAAACCAGTGTAAGTCTATTGGGTACTCCCCCGAGTACATTGTTTTACTTGTGATGTTTGGTAATGCACTGTCACAATATTGAAAACAGGTTTTTTTGGTTGGTTCTGAGAGGGTCGCGAAAGCGGCTCTCTTTTTTTTGTCTTGTTGGGGAGCACTTTCCAACAAAGAGGACATTTTTTTCTGATGATCAAAGGGATACGGAAACGTTCTGGACAAACGTTGCACCCAGATGATGCATTAAACCCAGATTAAGCAATAGAAATTCCATTACGGCTGCAAATCCCTTCAAAATCAATCGTTGCACTGACTTTTGTTCATTCACCGTAGCGATGGCTATACCTCAATCGCAAAAGTCTTGATTTTATTGGGCTTTACACCCTCATAGAGAAAGTCTACTATATAACACTCAAGCAACCAAGTTATCCTTTGAAAAATTATGAAGCCATTCATCAGGGGACTAGTGCATAATCTGGGTTAACACCCCACCACAAAAGTCCCGTACTTTATGTGGGTTCAGGGAAAATGCATCTTTGGGTCATTTTTTATGGACGGGATGTTGTGCCGATCAAAAAGTCTGTCATACCTTTGTCCCGTCTCAAAGGGGTGCCAAATCCACTTCTTTTTTGGTGAAAGCCGCAAAAGAAGGGGAGGAAGCTGAGATCATACCCAAAGAACCTGGGCGGGTAATGCCGCCAAGGGATGCGCGAAAGCGTTTTATTGGAACCATACCGTCCTTAGTTGGGCAAAAAAAATCAATTCACATTAAAGAATAATAGCCCCTTTTATTCGTAAAAAATATCTTTTACGGATGAAATCTATCTATTCCATTTTTAAGGCGGCACTTGCGCTGAGGTGCCCACAGAACGTACTTTTCCATCAGGCAGTTTCTTATTTTAAATCGTTGTCCAAGTCCCAAAAATGGCCGCCCACGCGTTCCGGTGCGGCTATCAAGGATTTTTCGATGTTGTCTGGCCTTGTACTGGCCCTGTTGCTCACTTCTTTTTCCATAAGGGCCCAACAGGTCCCCACAGACTCCCTGGAGGGGAAAAAAGTGGTATTGGATGAGGTCTTTGTTTCGGCCGTAAGGGTCACCAAGGCCTCGCCCGTTACCTTTTCCAATCTGGACAAGGCAGACATTGCCCCCAGGAACCTGGGTCAGGACATTCCCATTTTAATGAATTTCCTGCCCTCTGTGGTCACCACTTCAGATGCAGGTGCCGGTGTGGGCTATACGGGCATACGGGTACGGGGCAGTGATGCCACCAGGGTAAACGTGACCATCAATGGCATTCCGTACAATGATTCGGAATCGCACGGCACGTTTTGGGTGAACATGCCCGATTTTGCCTCCTCTACCGAGAGCCTGCAGCTGCAGCGCGGCGTGGGCACTTCCACCAATGGCGCCGGCGCTTTTGGGGCCAGTCTTAACCTCCTCACGGATGGCTATTCTGAAGAGGCCTTTGCCCAAGTATCTTCCTCATACGGCAGTTTCAATACGTTGAGGAACAATCTCAAATTCAGCACCGGCCTGCTCAACGATCATATAGAGCTCAGCGGAAGGCTCAGCAAATTGGACTCCGATGGGTACATTGACCGGGCCAGTTCCAACATGGACTCCTACTTCCTGCAGGCGGCCTATAAGGATGACAATACCTTGGTCAAGGCCCTGCTCTTTGGAGGGCACCAAATTACCTATCAGGCTTGGTACGGTATTGATGCGGCCACCTTGGCCACCGATCGCACCTTTAACCCCTCGGGCATCTATACCGATGACGACGGGAACACCCAATTTTACGAAAATGAGGTGGACAACTACAAACAAGACCATTTTCAATTGCTCTGGAACGAGCAGTGGTCCGAGTTTTGGAGCACCAACGTGGCCCTTCATTACACCAGGGGCAGGGGCTTTTTTGAGCAGTTCCGCGAAGATGACGACTTTGCCACCTACGGCCTACGGCCCCTGACCGTGAACGGCGAACTGGTGAACACCACGGACCTGATCCGCAGGAGATGGCTGGACAATGACTTCTACGGCACGGTCTTCTCTGCCAACTACAAAAAGGAAAAATGGGACGTGATCCTAGGCGGGGGCTGGAACCAGTACCAGGGCGATCATTTTGGGGAGATCATCTGGGCCCGCTTTGCCGGCGATAGCGATATCAGGGACCGGTACTATGAAGACACTTCGGACAAGTCCGACTTCAACCTGTACGCCAAGGCCAATTATGCCCTGAACGGGAAATGGTCCCTGTACGGAGACCTGCAGTACAGGACCGTGGGCTACCGGGCCAACGGCGAGGACACGGGCATTGTGGACGATACCTTTAACTTTTTCAACCCAAAGGCGGGCCTCACCTTTGACCTGAACCGCAACAACAATTTTTATTTTTCCTATGCCGTGGCCAACAGGGAACCCAATAGAAACGATTATGAGAACGGGAGCCCCAAGCCGGAACGCCTCAACGATTTTGAATTGGGCTGGCGCTATGTGAACACGGACGTACAGGTGAACACCAACCTGTATTACATGAAGTACCGAGATCAATTGGTGCTCACGGGAGAACTGAACGATGTAGGGGGGCCGTTAAGGGCCAATGTGGGAGACAGTTACCGCTTGGGCCTTGAGATCGATGCCAACATACGGCTCAGCGATAAGTTCAGCCTAACCCCCAATGTGGCCATCAGTACCAATAAAAACCAGGATTTTGTCTTTCAAAGGGATGGGGTGCTGCAGGAACTGGGCAACACCAACATAGCGTTTTCACCGGGAATCATTGCCGGAAACCTGTTTACCTATGCCCCGAAACCGGAACTGCAGCTCATTTTGCTCTCCAAGTACGTGGGCGAGCAATACATGGGCAACATAGACGCAGAGAGCTCCAAACTCAGCGCTTACACCCAGACCGATTTTAACGTGCAATATGAATGGAAGGTGAACGGGGTTTTGGACAGTGTGGTGTTCTCAGGCCTGGTGAACAATATTTTTGATGCCAAATTTGAGTCCAACGGATATTTTTTCACCTTCGATGACGGTTTTAGCAATCCCGGGACCGTGACCACCGTGGAGGGCGCCGGTTTTTATCCCCAGGCCGGCATTAACGTCTTGCTGGGGGCAACCTTAAATTTTTGAGCGATGAAGAAGATACGTATGGCCTTGGACTGGACGGCCAATACCAACCACAGCGGGTTTTATGTGGCCAAGGAAAAAGGATATTATGCAGCGGCGGGGCTGGAGGTGCAACTGCTTGCCCCAGATCAAGACGGTTATGCCAAGACCCCGGCCAAAAAAGTGGAGGAGGGCACCGCAGACATGGCCCTGTGCCCCTTTGAAAGCATCCTGAGCTACAACACCAAGGGCAGCCCCTTTGATGCCGTGGCCCTGGCGGCCATTTTTCAGGAAGACCTCAGTGCGGTGGTCAGTCTCTCGGGCAAGGGCATCGCAAGGCCCAGGGATCTGGACGGTAAAAGCTACGCCTCCTACAGGGCGCGGTATGAAGACAAGATCGTGGAGCAGATGGTAAAGAACGATGGTGGGCAGGGCAACCTGGACATGGCCTATCCCGACAAATTGGGCATTTGGGAAACCCTGCTTACCGGCAAATACGACGCCACTTGGATCTTTATGAACTGGGAGGGCGTGCACGCCCAAAACAAGGGCATTCCCTTGAAAGCCTTCAAGATGGCAAATTTTGGCATTCCCTATGGCTACTCGCCCGTGATCATGGCCGGCAGATCCAGGGTAGAGAAAGATACGGCGGCCTACGCAGGCTTTTTGGCGGCCACCAAAAAGGGCTATCTCCACGCCCAAGACGAGCCGCGCTTTGCGGCAGATGCCATAGCCCCGTACGTGGCACAAGGAGATGCCGATCTGGACGTGCTCCAGAGCCAGGAGTTTACCAATCCCTATTATGGCAATGAGGCCAATTGGGGCAAAATGGAGGTGCGCGGTGTGCAGCTTTTCCTGGATTGGCTCGTGAAACACGGCCTAGAGCCCAGCGCCCCCCCAGCAGCCCGTTTACTGATGCAAGATTTCTGGGCGTCGCCGTAACCCACTTGGCTTTGGCTTCTTTTATTTCTGAGGATGGACCGGGGCAGGGCACTCCAGTACAGCTGTTGCCGCACAAACGGTTACCTTTGCCCTGGAGCATCCATAAATGCCAAGGCACACATTGGGGAGTGTTATGGATGTTTTGGACCATGGCCATTTTGTGCATCCCATCCTGGTCATTATAAACAAGAAAAAAGCAAGTGCGGTTGCAAAAGCAATGCCTTTCACAGATTTTTTTTGGGATAAGGTTCCCCGACCCCTGTGGGTGCCTATACGGTTTTATGGCCGCGATGTGATTTTTAATGCGTCCTCTGGGTTTTGCCCCTTGGGGAACCTGTGGAATTTTCGGAGGCCCGGGGGCAAAGGGATGCCGCGGGGTGGGCAACAAGAACAATTGTTTAAACTTACAAGGAGCAATCAAATAGGATATGAAGCAGTACACGGTTAAAAACCCCCTGCGTTGGGGAATGATCGGTTGTGGCAAGGTCACCGAGGTAAAGAGTGCCCCGGCCTACGGCCTGGTTCCCGGTTTTGAGCGTTATGGGGTCATGGCCCGGAGCCTGGATCGGGCAAAGGCATACGCCCAGCGGCACGGATGGCCCTTTTTTACGGACCGTGCGGATGAGCTCATTAACCACCCCGAAATAGATGCGGTGTACATTGCCACCCCTCCGGATTCCCATTTGCGGTACGCGCTAATGGTGGCAGAGGCCGGAAAGCCCTGTTGCCTGGAAAAGCCCATGGCGCCCACCTACGCAGAGAGTCTGGAGATCCATACCGCTTTTGAAAGACGCAATGTACCCTTGTTTGTGGCCTATTACAGGAGGAGCCTGCCCCGTTTTTTGCAAATAAGGGAATGGCTGCAAGAGGGCCGTATTGGAACGGTGCGCCATATATCCTGGCACAAGGCCAGGAGCGCCAGCCCGGAAGACCGCAGTGGTGCGCCCAATTGGCGCACGGACGCCCAAGTGGCCCCCGGCGGGTATTTTGACGACCTGGCCAGTCACGGCCTGGACCTCTTCACCTTTCTGTTGGGAGATATGGAAGCTGCCGTGGGGCTGGCCACCAACCAACAGGGGCTCTACACCGCCCATGATGCCGTCACGGGCAGTTGGATCCACAAAAGTGGGGCCACCGGGTCCGGAAGCTGGGTGTTTGGTGCCGATGCTGCGCAGGACAGGGTCACCATCATAGGGGACAAGGGGCAGATCCATTTTTCCGTCCTGGAGGAGAAACCCATAGAACTGTGCACGGCCACGCACCAGGAGTCATTGACCATTGCCCACCCAGAGCACGTGCACCAATATCACGTGGCCCAAATGGATGGGCACCTAAGGGGGGGCGAAACACATCCCTCCACGGGCGCCACGGCCCTGCACACCAGTTGGGCCATGGATAGGATCTTGGGCAAAAACGTATAAATTATGCTGTCTTCCCCCAGATGGCCGTTAGTTGGAGATGATGATCGTATTTCCACTGGCGGCGGCCCGGTACTCCAACATGTCGTAATAACGCCTGCCATCATCAGGGCGGTTCAGCATTTGCCCGGTAAAGAGGCTGTATTGGTACTCTTCACAGGAACAGGTGGCCACTTGGCCGCTAAGGGTCATGGTGCTGCAACTGTTGGGCTCGTGATTGGGGCAGCTGGCCTCAAAGGCCCGGTACTGATCAAAACCGGTGTTTACCACAAATACGCCACGGGTGCCCACAGCTGTATTATCTATGAAAATGGCCGTGCCGGTGTTGGTCAAAGGACTGTAAAGGGGTAGGTTAAGGTTGATGTCGAAACGGAAACCTATTTCCTGTAAAAAGGGATTTCTGTTGGTGGTGTCGTCATCACAAGACCAAAGGGCGAGCAAAACAACAAGGATCCAATAGGGTTTCATAAGGCTGCTCCGATTTCGGGTTCATCAAACAAAATTGCACAAAAAATATGTATCTTTGTTTTAAATCCTCTCTAAAAAGCGGCCGCAAAGGTACCTTTACAGAGGATTTTCTTATTTGTAAAACGACGTAATCATGGGAAACGTATCTTATTACACGGCGGAAGGACTTAAAAAGCTAAAGGAAGAACTGAACCAGCTCAGGGACGTGGAGCGCCCCAAGGCCTCACAGGCCATTGCGGAGGCCAGGGACAAGGGCGATCTTTCCGAGAACGCGGAATATGATGCGGCCAAAGAGGCCCAGGGCCTTTTGGAAATGCGCATTTCCAAGATGGAGGCCACCTTGGCCAATGCCCGTCTTATCGATGAGTCCCAATTGGATACCTCCAAGGCCCTGGTGCTTTCCACCGTAAGGATAAAGAACCAGACCAACGGCATGGAAATGAAGTACACCCTGGTGGCAGAGAGCGAGGCCGATCTAAAATCGGGCAAGATATCCGTGAATTCCCCCATAGGGAAAGGGCTTTTGGGCAAAAGCGTTGGTGATGTGGCCGAAATAAACGTGCCCAATGGCACCCTGAAATTCGATATCCTGGAAATCACCCGGCAATAAGAGACATTTATTTAATAACTTTAATCCCACAAAGGCGTTGTGGGATTTTTTGTGCCGGGCCACGGCCCCAAATCCCCGGGCCAGACACCAAACCACCATTGATATGTCCAGTATTTTCACCAAGATCGTACAAGGGGAGATCCCCTGTCACAAAATTGCCGAGGACGATGACTTTTTCGCTTTCTTGGACATCAATCCCAATGCCGCGGGACACACCCTCTGCGTTCCCAAAAAGGAGGTGGACAAGCTGTTGGACTTGGATGAGGCCACCTATATGGGGCTTATGGCATTTTCCAGGAAAGTGGGGCTTGCCATTGAAAAGGCCATACCCTGCAACCGGGTGGGCCTGACCGTCATTGGCCTGGAAGTGCCCCATGTGCATGTGCACCTTATTCCCTTGCACAGCATGGCCAACGCCACATTTCAGAACAAAGAGAAGTTGAGCCCCGAGGAATTCAAGGCCATTGCCCAAAAAATTAGGGCTAATATGTAATGGTGCCGCCCAAGAGGAAATAGGTGGCCACCGCTGCCAGGAGAAACAGGAGAAAGAGGAGCAGGTAGAGCCTCCAGGTGGGCTTTATGGACTTGGGTTCCGGCTCCACCGTTTTTTGGTAGTAGTTGAACATGCGCTCAATGTCATCCGTCCATTTTACGGGGTAGATCATAGAGTTGCACTTTTTGCAAACAATTTGGTGGGTAACCTCCTTGGTGGTGCGGTGCAGGAAAGTGCCATAGGTGTGCTTTTGGTAAAACCGAAGTTTAAGTTCCTGGTTAAAGCACTCCGGACAGTTGTTTTTCAGTAGCGCTTCCTTAATGGGCACTAGTTTCTCTTTCGCCATCACTCTTTGTTTATTTTCAGGGAAATCTGCATGATCGTACCTTCCCTCCCTGAGGATTGCACTTTTATCTTGCCTCCGTGGTATTCCTCAATAATGCGTTTTACCAAGGAAAGTCCCAGTCCCCAGCCCCTTTTCTTGGAGGTCACGCCCGGATTAAAGATAGTGTTAAAATTGCTTTTGGGAATGCCGTGGCCCGTATCGGCCACCAGGATGTTCACCCTATTGCCCTCGGGCACCACCTCAATGGCAATGCTGCCCTTGCCCTTCATGGCATCTATTCCGTTCTTTACAAGATTTTCAATGGTCCATTGGTAGAGGGCGGGGTTCAATTGCACGGGCACCGCTGCTACGGAAGAGACAAATGAAAAGTGAATGAGCTTGGAGCTTCTCTTTTTTAGGTAATGGAAGGCTTCCCTTGTCTCTTCCACGATATTGGCGGGCTGCAAGGTGGGCAGGGAACCAATTTTGGAAAACCGCTCGGTAATGGTCTGCAGCCGGTCAATGTCCTTTTTGATCTCCTTGGTAATGTCGGGATTGATGTCTTCCTCCTCCAGTAGTTGGTTCCAGCCCAACAGCGAGGAAAGTGGCGTCCCGATCTGGTGGGCGGTCTCCTTGGCCATACCGGCCCACAACTTGTTCTGTTCAGAGGCTTTGTTGGTCTTGAAAAGGAAGTAGATCACCGCGCCAAAGAGAAAAATGATCAGCAGCAGGGCTATGGGGTAGTACTTTAGCTTGTTCAACACTTCGGAATTGCCGTAGTAGAGGGTGGCCAAGTGCTCTCCCTGCTGGTCTATTTCAATGGGGGTGTTCTCTGCCCTGAACTTTTTTAGTTTTTTGGCAATGTAAACAGAATCGGAGGCCATCTCCTTGGGAATGTTGTTCACCTTTATGGAACTGTCCTTGTTGATCAAGATCATGGGCGTGGTGGTGTTGTTCTGAAAGACCCGCAGGTGCAGGTTGCCCAGATCCACGTTCTCCGCAGACTGCAGAAACTCTGACTGGGCCGTGGCCCAAATCTCCATTTTAAGCCGTTCCTCTTCCTTGAAGGTCTTAAAAAAACTGTTGGTGTTCCATAGGATGAGGCCCACCAAGACAAAGGAGCCCGATAGGAGAAAAATCTTGGTGACCTTATTTTTGGAGCTAAAGCGCATTCCCTGGGTTTCTATTACTAAAGATAACCCAATTTGTGGTTATTTGTTGTGCGCCCAAAAGGTCGCAGGGTTTTACGGGAGCATCATTTTGTGTACTTTTGTGTTTCTGCAAACAAGAAGATACATTATGGAAATTCAAGGTAAAGTAAAAGTGCTCGGCGAAACCAAGGTAGTGAGCAACAGCGGTTTTAAAAAAAGGGAATTGGTGGTGACCACGGAAGATCAATATCCACAGCATTTAATGGTGGAATTTGTTCAGGACAAGTGCGATTTGTTGAACGGTTACCAAGTGGGCGAGGACGTTAAAGTGAGCATTAACCTCAGGGGCCGGGAATGGACCAACCCCCAAGGAGAGGTAAAATACTTCAATTCCATTCAGGGGTGGCGCATAGAAAAGCTGCAACAGGAGAAGCCACAGGAAATGCCGCCGGTACCGCCCATGGACGCCTTTGAGCCGGCGGACGACCTAAATCAGGAAGACAATGACGACCTTCCCTTTTAAACCAAAGGGAGGTACCATCTGAACATATTGGCACCAGAGCCCTGCCCAACCGGCGGGGCTTTTCTGTGCTTATGGGTTAAACAGTTTTTTGCCAAAAGGGGGGATTTAAGTACTTTAAAGGCAAAAAGTGACAAAAGGAAAAAAGCAGAACACCGTTCCTTTTCTGGACCACGGCCTTTGGTTCCCTTCAGTGGAAACCGCCAATGCAGACGGACTTTTGGCCGTTGGCGGAGACCTGAGGGTAGAGCGCCTCCTGTTGGCCTACAAAAACGGCATCTTCCCGTGGTTCAATGAAAATTCCCTCATCCTCTGGTGGAGCCCCGACCCCAGAATGGTGCTCTATCCAAAAAACATCTCCATATCAAAGAGCATGCGCAAGGTCATGCGCTCCGGCATTTTTAAGCTCAAAAAGAACACCAATTTCAACCAAGTGCTGCACCATTGCGCAGGCGTGGAACGAAAGGGACAGGAAGGCACCTGGATCACGGAAGAGATGGTTACGGCCTATAGGGAACTCCACGCCAAGGGCGTTGCCCATTCTTATGAGGTGTATGAAGGGGGCGCGCTTGTGGGCGGGCTCTACGGCATTGACCTGGGGCACGTCTTTTGCGGCGAGAGCATGTTCAGCCTAAAACCCAATGCGTCCAAGTTTGCTTTTATCTCCCTGGCCCAGGAACTGCAAGAAAAGGGATACCGCTGTATAGATTGCCAGTTGTACACGGATCACTTGGCCAGTCTGGGCGCCCAAGAAATCTCGAGGAACGACTACATGGCGCTGTTGAACCAAGCGGATTGACCTTTGGCCACTACGGGATAAAGCGGCTGTTCTTACTTCTTTGCACTGGTCTTTGCCGCGATTTCCCCGTAACGGAAACACCGGGTCTCGTGGTCGTTCACCATTCCCACGGCCTGCATAAAGGCATAGGCCACTGTGCTGCCCACAAATTGAAACCCGTCTTTCTTCATTGTTTTTGCCATAGCGGTAGATCGGGCGGTTTTGGAGGGCGCTTCCCGGTAATGGGCGTAAGCATTGGTTATGGGCCGGTGGTTTACAAAGCCCCAGACGTAATGCGAAAAACTGCCGTGCAGCTCCCCCATTTTCAAGTAGGCCTTGGCATTGGCAATGGTGGCCTTTATTTTTAGGCGGTTCCTAACAATGCTTTTTTGTTGCATTAGAAAATCTATTTTTCCTTCATTGTAACGGGATATGGCCTTGGCATCAAACCCATCAAAGGCGGCCCTAAAACCTTCCCTTTTTTTTAAGATCGTGATCCAACTGAGACCGGCCTGGAAGGTCTCCAGCACCAGGAACTCAAAAAGCAGGGCATCATCCTTCACGGGAACGCCCCATTCCCGATCGTGGTAGCGCTGGTAAAGGGCGTCTTCCCCGCACCAGCCACATCTGTGTTTCACCGTGTTTTCCATACGTTGCCGCGGCGGGTTCATAGATTTTGAATCAGATAGAGGTAAATGGGCATGCCCAGGGTAATGTTAAAGGGAAAGGTAATGGCCAGGGCCATGGGCAGGTAGAGACTGGGATTGGCCTTTGGGGCCGCCAACCGCATGGCCGCCGGTACGGCAATATAGGAGGCACTGGCCGCCAAGATGGCAAATAGGAAACGGTCTCCCGTACTTGCTATGAACCAGCCGCTCAGGAGGGCCACCAGACAGCCGTTGATCAGGGGCATGACAATGGCAAAGGAAAGGGCAAACCATCCTTTTTTGATAAAGTCGGCCAGCTTTTTACCGCTGGCAATGCCCATATCCAAAAGGAACACCGCCAGAAATCCCTTAAAGATGTCCGTGGTAAAGGGTTCAATGCCCCTGGCCTGTTGGTCGCTGGCCAAGAAGCCAATGACCAGGCTGCCCATGATGAGCAGTACACTGCCGTTGGTCATGGAGTGCCGTGCCACGGCCCACAGATCCACTTTTTTGGTCTTCTCTTTTCGAAAGTAGGACATTAACAGCACGCCGACTATGATGGAAGGGGCCTCCATCAACGCCATCACGGCCACCATGTGCCCCCCGAAATCTATATCCTTCATTTCCAGGAAGGACACCGCGGTAACAAAGGTCACGGCACTCACCGATCCGTAGGCCGCGGCAATGGCCCCCGAATCTGCCACATTGAACTTGCGCCTCAATATAAAATAACTGTACACCGGAACAACAATGGCCAAGAGAATGCCAAGTACCAGGGCCCAAAAGATGCCCATGTCCAAAGGACTGTGGGAAAGCTCCAGCCCGCCCTTGAACCCTATGGAAAACATAAGGTAGAGCGAAATGAACTTGGAGGAGTTGGGCGGTATTTCCAGATCGCTCTTGAGCTGTACGGCCAAAATGCCCAAAAAGAAAAAGAGCAGGGCCGGATTGGTCAGGTTTTCAATAAGGAGGCTAAGATCCATGGTGTACTGGTTTTAAAAGCTGGGAATGGTCAAGGGTGGGGCGTGCCCCCCTATGCAGGGAAATGGTGTCCGGGGCCCGTAAAGGAAAAGTCATTGCAGTGCTTTGGTGGGTTGGGGGTTGGACAAAGAGGCTTGTTTGGCCAAAATTTGGAAGCAAGACCTCTTCCGCATCTTTTGATGGTTCTTTAAGAATAATGGCAACAGGGTCATAGGTCTTGTTCGCTTGGAAAAGAATGCCGTTTACAGGGCACCTTTGGGCTGCGAAGGTACGTTGGCAGGCCTCTTTTTTCAAATTTTCCTGACCGTTCCATCTTTTTTTTTGGACCTTCCAAAAAAAATGTACGGCCGTAAAGGTACAACCTGGAGATCAAACCCGGAGCATGCAGCAAAAAATTACACTGCGGCTTTAAATTTCGGCAACAGCGGTCGTTGTGCCCACTTTGGCCCGATCACCGCGGCCATGGCCCTCTTTTGATCGCAAAAATCTTGATCTTATGGTGGGTTGTGCCCCCATGGCCAGCAGCCAATACCTGGCCGGGGTTAGCCCCCAGGTTTTTATGGGACGGGCCCATAAAAAAGGCCCGTTATCCCAAAAACTAGCGTGCAAGGGGAATTCCGGGCCCGAGTGGAGAATTGTTTCTTTTTAGGGCTGTTTTGGGATGCCCAGTGACACCGCCGGCATTGGCCCCTAAAACATCGGTGCAGGCTTTCCAAAACCTTTCAAAGGGCGCATCTAAGGCTTGCGCGCGGTGTTGAACAGATCCAGATCCCTGCTGCTGGCCGGGACGATCTCGGCGTTCAAGATGGGGTAAAGGCCATAAAAGTTCTTTCCATCTTCCCTTCTTAGCACCAGATGGGTGTTGCCATTGGAGGCAATGTCCTTTCTTTCAATGATCACCTTGGACCCAAAGAAATTGAAGTAGTTGTTGGCACCGTCCCAATCGTTGAGACCGCCCATGACGGCCACCACCTTGTTTTGGGATATCTGCGCCTGTGGCCCAAGATCTCCGTAAGAGGCTTCCCACTGGTTGGCAGAGCTCAGCTTTAAAAAAGTGATTTCCTGGGCAGCGAGTGCGCAGGTGGCCAATAAAAAGAAAAAGCAGGGTAAATATCTAGGCATACGCAAATTTTTTATAGTGTTACAAGATAGCATGTTTTAGGTAAAATAGGCGCTGTGCGGCGGTTAAAGATTAGTTAAACTATCAAAATATGAAAGCGACACTATTATATTTGTGCCTCAATTTTAAATATCCCTGTTATGGACCAGTTGTTTCAGTCGGTAAAAATCGTGGTGAACGAGAAGATTTTTGTGAAGGATCCGGAATCTTCCAAATTGGGCAAAAAAATCATAAAGCAGGGCATTGTTATGATCGCCGAAATGGGCTTTGACAGCTTTACCTTCAAGAAACTGGGAGAGCAGATCGGCTCCAATGAGAGCTCCATTTATCGCTATTTTGAGAACAAGCACAAACTATTGCTCTATTTGGCCTCTTGGTACTGGGGCTGGATGGAATACCAGCTGGTCTTTGCCACCAACAGTATCATGGACCCCAAGGACAAATTGAAGCGGGCCATTGAGATCGTTACGAGGGAAACCAAGGAAGATTCTTCGTTTTCGCACATTAATGAAGTACTTTTAAACAAAATTGTGGTAAACGAGTATTCCAAGTCGTATCTCACCAAGGAGGTGGACCTGGATAACCGCGAAGGATATTTTGTGATATACAAACGTCTTGTGGGGCGCTTGAGCCAAATGATACGGGACTATGACGCAACGTACGATTATCCTTCCAGCCTGGCCAGTGGCATTCTGGAAGGCAGCCTGCACCAGTATTTTTTAATAGAACATTTTAAATCACTCACAGATTGTGACGCCAACACCACACCAACCCACTATTTTATGGACCTAGTATTTAAATTGCTAAAAAACACCGCGGATGGCTAAAAGCATATTAACGGCCTGGCAACGCTTGGTCCGCTTATTGAAATTGGACCGAAAGGATGTGCTGCAGATTTTTTATTACGCCATTTTTGGCGGGCTGGTAAGCCTTAGTTTGCCCTTGGGCATCCAGGCCATCATAAACCTGATACAGGGGGCCCAGGTAAGTACCTCATGGATCGTGCTCGTGGTCATTGTTACGCTGGGAGTCGCCTTTGCCGGGGCCTTGCAGCTGATGCAGTTGAGGATCATAGAGAACATTCAGCAAAAGATATTTACCCGGGCATCTTTTGAGTTTGCCTACCGCTTTCCCAAAATAAAAATGAGCGAGCTGCGCAATTTTTACCCCCCGGAGCTGGCCAACAGGTTCTTTGATACCCTGAACGTGCAAAAAGGGGTCTCCAAGTTATTGATAGACTTCCCAACGGCGCTGCTGCAGATCATTTTTGGCCTGTTGCTGCTGTCCCTGTACCATCCGTTCTTCATTGTCTATGGGGTGCTGTTGCTGCTCTTGATCTATGCCGTGTTCAAATACACCATTTCCCGGGGCCTGGAAACGAGCCTCGCGGAATCCAAGCACAAGTACAAGGTGGCCCATTGGGTACAGGAGGTGGCGCGGAGCATCATCAGTTTTAAGCTCTCCGGGAAAACCAGCCACGCCCTGGAAAAGAGCGATCGCTTGGTGGGGGGCTATCTCGCTGCACGGGAAAGCCACTTTAAGATCTTGGTGCTGCAATTTGTGCAGATGATCGCCTTTAAGATCTTGGTCACCGGAGGCTTGTTGGTCATTGGGGGGCTGCTGGTCCTGAACCAAGAAATGAACATTGGCCAGTTCGTGGCCGCGGAAATCATTATTTTATTGGTCATTGCCTCGGTGGAGAAGCTTATTGTGGGGCTGGAATCTTTCTATGACGTGCTTACCTCCCTGGAGAAGTTGGGCCAGGTGGTGGACAAGGAAGTGGAGCCCGAACAGACGCCCCTTCCCCTTTTTGACGATCGCGAGTTTGTCCTGGAACTCAACAACGTTACCTATAAGATACCGGGCACGGACCGCGTTATACTGGACAATATTTCCCTGACCATCGGGCCCAAGGAGAACATTGTGGTGCAGGGCCCCAACGGCAGTGGAAAAACCACCCTGCTGCACGTGATCGCCGCCCTACTTATCCCGGACAAGGGCAACCTGTACGTTAACGGAGTGCGCTTAAAGGACGAAAACCTAAAGCATTACCGCATGCACGTGGGGCAATCCTTTAAGGAAGAGACCCCGTTTGAGGGCACCTTGTTGGACAACATCACCTTTGGGGACAAGGACATTGCCAAGGAAGACGTGCTTTGGGTGATTAAGGCGGTGGGCCTGGAGAAGTTTTTGAAGGAGTCCGAAAACGGGCTGGACACCCTGCTCTACCCAGAGGGAAAACAGCTTTCCTATACCATGGCAAAAAAAATAGTGTTGGCACGAAGTTTGGTCAAAAAACCCAGAATGTTGGTCTTGCGCGATCCCCTTGACCAGTTCGACAAGGAGGAGGCGGAGCGCATCATGGACCTGCTCACCGCCCCGGACAAACCCTGGAGCTTGGTGGTGGTCAGTGGAAACGACCGCTGGGTAGAAAAATGTGGCCGCAGCATAATTTTAAAGGACGGCAAGATCATCAATCCATAACATAGGGCATGCTTAACATTTCCAGACAGAGTTTAAACAGAAGCGTGGACATTTCCGGGTTCAAATCCGTGAAACAGGTGTCCCGTAGGCGGCACAGCAAGCACTTTAACCGCTTTCTCATTGCCTTCGCGGTCATCGCCGTCATCATCCTGTTCCTTCCCTGGACGCAAAATGTGCAGGGCAAGGGCTTCCTTACCACCCTTACCCCGGACCAACGCCCGCAGACCATACAGTCTCCCATTCCGGGAAGAATAGAAAAATGGTATGTGAGGGAGGGCGATTTTGTGGAGAAGGGAGATACCATCCTGTTCATATCAGAAATAAAGAACGAGTATTTCGATCCCCAATTGGTAGAGCGCACCGGACAGCAGATCAGGGCCAAATCTGCCTCGGTGAATTCTTACCAGAACAAGGTCAAGGCACTGCAGAACCAGATTGTGGCCCTTAAAAAAGAGCGGCGCCTAAAGCTGGAACAGGCCAGGAACAAACTGCTCCAGGCCAAGCTCAAGGTACAGAGCGACAGTATAGACCTGGAAGCAGCCAAGACCAACATAAGCATTGCAGACCGCCAGTTTGATCGTACCTCCCTCTTGGAGAGTGAAGGCCTTAAGGCCGTGACCGATGTGGAGGAAAAAAGGTTGAAACAGCAAGAGACCCAGGCCAAGCTCATTTCGCAACAGAACAAGTTGTTGGCCTCAAGGAACGAGATCCTGAACGCAGAGGTGGAGATCAACAGGGTGGAGGCCGAGTACATGGACAAGATATCCAAAGCGGAGAGCGATATGTTCACCGCCCAATCCAGCGGCTTCGATTCCGAGGCCCAGGTGACCAAATTGGAGAACCAGTACACCAACTACTCCATCAGGAACGAGATGTACTACATCCGTGCCCCGCAGAGCGGCTACATTAACCGGGCCATACAGGGCGGTATTGGGGAGACCTTTAAGGAGGGCGATCGCTTGGTGGGCATTATGCCGGCGGAGTATGATATGGCCGTGGAGACCTTTGTGGAACCCATAGACCTGCCCCTGATGCACCTGGGCGAAAAGGTGCGCATAGAGTTCGATGGCTGGCCGGCCATTGTCTTTAGCGGTTGGCCCAACGTGTCCTACGGTACCTATGGCGGTGTGGTGGTGGCCATAGAGACCTTTATCAGTGAAAACGGCATGTACCGGGTGCTCTTGGCGCCCGACCCCGATGATTATCCCTGGCCGCAGGACATAAGGGTGGGATCCGGCGCAAACACCATTGCCCTCTTGGAAGACGTGCCCATCTGGTTTGAACTGTGGCGGCAGCTGAACGGCTTCCCGCCCAACTATTACCAACCGCAACGTATGGATGGTAAAACTGTAAAAAAATAGCCATGCGCAGCTGCTTTCTTGCCTTGCTCGTTGTCATGTCATTGCCCACCATGGCCCAGGAACAGGACTCCATAGTACTGCAGTTTGCCGAGTACTTGGGGTATGTGAAAAAATTCCACCCCATTGCCCGCCAGGCAGAGCTCACCATAGATACGGGGCAGGCCAACCTTATGAAGGCCAGGGGCGGTTTTGACCCCAAGGTGAACGTGGACTACGAGCGCAAGGAATTCAAGGACATAGAGTACTATGATCGCTTAAATGCCACGTTCAAGATTCCCACTTGGTACGGTATTGAGCTCAAGGGCAATTTTGAACAGAACGAAGGGGAGTTCATAAACCCCGAAGAATCGGTCCCGGATGCGGGGCTCTACAGTGCCGGGGTGGCCCTGTCCCTGGGCAGGGGCTCCTGGATCAATGAGCGCATGGCCACCCTGAAACAGGCCAAACTGTTCCGGGAACAGACCAAGGCCGATCGAGACCTGTTGGTGAACCAGATCCTCTTTGATGCCTCCCTGGCCTATTTCGATTGGCTCCAGGCCTACCGCAACAGTCTGGTGTTCAGTAATTTCCTGGAAAACGCCCAAGTACGTTTCGAGGGCATCAAGAAGAGCGCCGAGGCCGGCGAGAACGCGGCCATAGATACCGTAGAGGCCAAGATCGCCGTGCTGGACCGCTCCTTGGAGCTGGAACAGGCCCTGGTGACCCTGCGCAACACCACCTTGGACCTTTCCAACTTTCTCTGGCTGGGAGACAATACCCCGGTGGAGCTGCAGCCCAATGTGGTGCCCGATCTGTTCCTGGACACGGAAATAGACAATACCTTGGAGATCGCGGGAATGCCCCTGAACAGCTTTACCGTGGAGAACCATCCCAAGCTCCGCTCCCTGGGCTTTAAGATAGAGGGCTTGGAAGTGGAGAAGAGGTTAAAGACCAACAAACTGCTCCCGAGGATAGACCTGGAGTACAATTTCCTGACCGAGACCCCGGAGTTCATCAACTCCTTCCAGACCGAGCAGTACAAGGGCGGACTCATTTTTGAGATGCCCCTGTTCCTTAGAAAGGAGCGGGGAGACTTAAGATTGGCCAAGATCAAATTGCGCGATGCCCAGTTCGATTTTGACAATGCCCGCATTGTGATCATGAACAAAATTTTGGCCATTTACAACGAGCTGGAGTCGTTTGATACGCAAAATGTGCTCATAGAGGACATTGTGGAGACCTACGAGACCATGCTCAATGCAGAACTGCGCAAGTTCAGTTTTGGCGAGAGTTCGCTCTTTCTCATCAACGCCCGTGAAAGCAAGCTCATTGATGCGGTGTTGAAGAGAAATTCCGTGGAAAACAAATTCTTCAAGGCCAAGGCCAAACTCTTCAACAGCTTGGCCCTTAATCCAGAGGAACTCTAAAAAGGGGGCATGAACGGGGAACCCTGGGGCGTTTTTTGCGGCCATCGTCCATCAACCTAAAAAAAACGCGCCATGGTTTCTTCAAAAAGGGCCTTGGGTCTTGCCAATTGTGGCTATTTTTGTGGCTGAATGACATGGTGCCATAAAACCGACCCCTTAGATGGACAAGATATTGACCGAAGCCCTGAACGATTCCATTTCCTACGACGAATACATTGCCCTGGTGGCCCAACTTGCCAAGGAAGGGAAATCTACCGCGCCGGAGCAGACCGATGCCCTGGCAGACTATACCCTTTTGAACGACAAACGGATGAAACGCTGGAACAAGGTGTTCAAGCTTCCGCAGGAGGCCTTGGCCCAGATCGGGCGCTTTTCATTGCCCGTGACCTGGTTGGTGATCACCGAAAGCTGGTGCGGCGATGCCTCCCCGGCCCTGCCGGTCATGAACAAAATCGCCGTGCAAAACCCACAGATCGCACTGCGCATTGTGCTCAGGGACCAACACCCGGAATTGATGCAACAGTTCCTTACCAACGGCGCCATGTCCATTCCAAAGCTCATACAGTTGCAGACCGATACCAAAACCGTTCTGGGCACCTGGGGCCCACGTTCCCGCAAGGCCACTGCCCTGGTACAGGCCCACAAAGAGGCCCATGGGAGCATACAGCCGGAGTTCAAGGAAGAGCTGCAGATGTTCTACAACAAGGACAAGGGACGCAGTATCATGGAAGAGCTCTTGGAGCTACTTGCCCTGAAATAAATAGGTAATGCTGCCCTTCTGCAGGTTCTTTGCGGCATCGGGGCTAAACTTGGCCTTATAGGCATAGGCAATGGCGTTGTCCACCAGGCAACCATTGGAGGTGCCGGAGCTCTTGGCGTTGAAGTCTGCCGCGATGACATTCCCGTAACCGTCCACCTCTATGTTTATGACCACCTTGCCTCCCTCAATGCAGGTATAGATGGGGGGCGGTAGCCTATGGCTGTTGCGGTCCACCAAAGAGTACGATACAGAGGTGCGGCGTTTGGCCAAATTGTTGGTAAATTCCTTTTTTTGGGCGTCCTTTTCGCCCAGCAGTTGTTTTTTTTCCTCCCTTTTTTTTGCCAGTTCGCGTACCTTGGCCACGTAGTCGGAGTCCATGGTGTTCAGGGCGGTGACATCGGTTTCCATCTGCTCTGCCCGCTCTTCCATGATCTCATCCAGGGTCTTGAGCGGTTCGGGTGCGCCGTAGCTGGGCTTGGCGGTCTCATTGTAGGCCATATGGCTTTTAATGGGGTCTGCTTTTTCCATCTCTTCCCGCAGTTCCTCATTTTCCTTGATGAGTTCCTCCAGGTCTTCGTCCAACAACATTTCCACCACGTAATCGTCCGCGCTCTCCGTCTCTTGGCCCATTTGCAAATTGTACAATAGCAATACCACGATGCCCAGGGAGAAGAGGGTGATCAAAAACGATAGTTGCTTTCGGTTCAGATGCATGGGTATATAACCAAATTTTTGGCAAAATATTTTAAAATGGTGGGGGCCCGGGGAATTCCTAAGGCGTTCCAGTGCCCAGCAACCGCTTTGAAAAATCTGCCGGATGCACTGCCCTATCTACGTCAAAATCCCCTATTTTGGTTCTCCGGAGGGATGTTAAATGCCCGCCAGACCTTAGGTGTTTTCCAAAATCATGGGCCAAGGACCTAATGTAGGTGCCCTTGCTGCAGGCCACCCTGAAATGCACCAGGGGGAGCTCGGTCTTGGTGATCTCAAATTCCAGGATGGTCACCTTTCTCTTCTTGACCTCCACCGTTTTTCCCTCCCGGGCGTATTCATAGAGTCGTTTTCCCTCTTTTTTAATGGCAGAGAACAGTGGGGGCGCTTGTTCCATGGCTCCCGTAAAGTGCACGGCGGCCGCTTGGAGCATGGCCTCCGTGATATGGCCCGTGGAAAAGTGCCCATCTACCTCGGTTTCCAGGTCATAGGAGGGCGTGGTGGCCCCAAGGGCAATGGTGCCGGTATATTCCTTGGGCTGGCCTTGGTATTCCGGTATTTTTTTGGTGAACTTTCCGGTACATACAATGAGCAGGCCGGTGGCCAGGGGGTCCAAGGTACCGGCGTGGCCTATCTTTATTTTTTTAAGGTCGAATTTTTTTCTGATGGCCCATTTCAATTTGTTCACCGCTTGGAAAGAGGACCATCCCAAGGGTTTGTCCACCAGAAGTACCTGGCCGTTTAGAAAGTCGTCCTTGTCCAGATCTGTTTGCATGCCGTAACAATGGTTTTAAGGTGGTTTGGAAACCTAGGAGCCAAAAATCCCAAACCCTATGGCAATGACTCCCACCACGGCACAGTAAATGGCAAAGTAGGACAATTTGCTCTGGCGCACCAATTTGATCATCCAGGTACAGGCGGCCAGGCCCGCCACGAAGGCGGCCACAAAGCCCGCGGCCATGGCCATGTTGTTCTCCCCATTAAAATTGAGCTCCCCGCTCATGAGGTCTTTGGCGATCTTGCCAAAAATAAGGGGCACCACCATGAGAAAGGAAAAACGGGCCGCCTCGGTTTTGTCCACCCCCAAGAGTACCGATGTGCTGATCGTGGCCCCACTTCTGGAGATTCCCGGGAGCATGGCAATGGCCTGGGCAATCCCCACGATAAAAGCACTCTTGGGATCTACCTTTCTATCGGTGTCCGTGGCCTTGTCCGCAAAATAGAGCAAAACCGCCGTTATGATGAGCATGACCCCCACAAAGGCAATGTTGCCGCCAAAAAATGCCTCCAACTGTTCCTCAAAAAAAAAGCCCACCAGCGCAGCGGGCACCATGGAGATGATGATGTTCAGGGAAAAACGGGTTTCCTTGTTCCAAGAAAAAGAGAACAGGCCCTTGATAATGTCCCACACGTCCTTACGGAACACCAATAGGGTGCTCAAGGCGGTGGCAAAGTGCAGCACCACGGTGAACAACAGGCTTTCCTCGGGCACGGAGTTGTCCCCTAAAATGGCTTTTCCGAGTTCCAGGTGGCCACTGGACGAAACGGGTAGGAATTCGGTAAGGCCCTGAATGATTCCCAGGATAATGGCATCGAGTATATCCAAATCAGTGCTTGTTTTTGTGGGGGTTCAATAAAATGGCATATACTTCCAGAGCTAGGCCCAAGAGCACCAAGGTGGGCGCCAGGCGGATCCTTCTAAAATTGTAGATTTCCGGATTAAATACATTGGGGTCTTCGCTGCCCCCGCCGCTCATCAGGATAAAGCCCAGGGCGATCAGGGCAATGCCAATGAACATAAATAGGTAGTTCTTTCGCTGAAAGATGAATTCTTGTTTTGCCGGTGGCGTCCCGGTAGTCTTTTTCCCCATGCCGCAAAGTTAGTAATATAATTCGTCTGTTCTCAGGTTTAGGAAGCGTTGGGTGGCAAAGTAGGTGCTCACCAGGGAGATCACAATGCCCGAAACAAAAACGGACACCAAGAGCACCACCAAAATATAGGGGTCTTCCAACAGGCCCAGATCTTGAAAATTTAGGTTGATGTAGTAGATCACGCCCACAATGGCCAACAGGGCCAACAGGGCCCCCAACATGCCCAATTTAATGTTCTGCCAAATAAAGGGCCGCCTAATGAACTGTTTGGTGGCCCCCACCATCTGCATGGTCTTGATGATGAACCTTTTGGAGTAAATGGAAAGCCGAATGGAGCTGTTGATCAGCAACACGGCAATGACGGTGAAGATGCCGCTGGCCACCAAGATCCAGAAACCTATGCGCTCCACGCTCTTGGCCACCATGCCCACCAATACCTTGTCATAGCTCACCTCGTCCACAAAACTTCGCTGTCCCAGTTCATCCGCAATTTCGGCCACCTTGTCCGCGGTCACAAAATCTGCCTTTAGGTTCACGTCTATGGAGTTTTTTAGCGGGTTGTAGCCCAGGTAATCCACAAAATCCTCGCCAATGTCTTCCTTGTGTGCGGCGGCGGCATCTTCCTTGCTCACATAGAGGGCAGATTTGGTGTAGTCTGCCATGGCCAGGGTCTTTTTAAGTTGGTCCACCTCGGTGTCCTTGGCATCGTTCTTTAGGAATATGGAAATGGTGATCTGTTCCTTGCTCCGATCCGCCAATTTTTTGGTGTTCAGTACCAGGAGGGCCAGGATGCCCAGCAAAAAGAGCACCAGGCCAATGCTTAGCACCACCGAAAAATAGGAGGAGATCAGCTTACGTCTTTGGTATTTTTCAAAAGATTGGGCCATAGGTTGCAATGAGAGGGTAAAAATAGCAAAGTAATGTGAAACGGCACCAAAAAACCATACGGCTATCTTTTTAGGAGCAAGGGGCCCTTTCTGGTGAAGTCCGGTGTTTCCAAGACATACCAATAATTTCCGGCGGGCATTTGGCGGCCCTGAAATTCCCCGTTCCATTCCAAGCGCCCGTCCGTGCCAAATTTTAGGAGTTTGCCGTAACGATCGTAAATGGCCAGGGTGCTGGCGCCTTGAAGCGCACTGGCATCTATGGAGAAGAGGTCATTGTTGCCATCTCCGTTTGGGGTAAAGAACTGGGGCACCACGATATGCACGTGCTCTTGGGCCACGTTGCCACAACCATTTCTTTCCCTGACCCTTAGCGTGTACCTCCCGCTGGGCAGCGGCCCAAAAGTGGGTGTTTCTTGAAAATTCCCGCTGTCCAGCGCGTATTCAAAGTCGCCCGTATTGGTGGTGCCCACTTCGATCAGGGGCCCGTTGGAGCGTATTTCGCCCAAAACGGGCCGCTCCAGTTCTTCCACCACATAGGTCTGTACCGCACTGCAATTGTTGGCGTTTGTTATGGTTACGGTGTATTCCCCGGGGGCGCCCACGGCAATGGTCTGGGCGATCTCCCCTGTGCTCCATTGATAGCTTGTTGCGTTGGGCGGCGCGCTCAAATCCACAGTGGTGCCCTCGCAAAGGAAGTCCTGGATGGGCGGCCCCACTTGTGGGAGTGGGTTAATGGTAAGGGTCACCGGCGTTCTGGATGCAGAGGGGCAGGCCACGGCTTCGGTGATCGTTTCTGCATAATAGGTGCCCGCTTGCTCCGTTTCAAAGACATCGCTGTTGGCCAACAGTAGGTTGCCGCCGGTGGGGGCATCGTACCAGTTCACGGTTTCCCCGGCCCGTACCGTGGCCCTGAGGCGAGCGGTATCCCCTTCGCATGCCGCTTCGTTGCCATTGGCTGCCGGGGCCGGGGGTATGGGCACCACTTCCAGGGTAAAAACATCGGACACCACATTGCAGCGATCGTTGTTCAGGTTCACGGCATCTTGGGCCACCTTGGTGCGGTAGTAAGTGGTTTCCGTTATCGCGGTGGTGGTGAGCGTTGGGTTGGTGGCCCCCGGGATGTCCGTCCAATTGGTGCGGTCCGTACTTTCCTGCCATTGGTAGTTATGGGAACTGAAAATGGACAGGTCCGGGGTGGCCACCAGGTTAGCGCTGATGTTCCCTTCGGAGGCACAGACCGTTAAACTGTCTTGGTTGTTTTCATCGGCCACGGTTACAATGTCGCCACAGGATTTAAAGACAATGTCGTCTATGGCCAGATCGTTGCCACAGCCCCCATTGGCATTGTTGCGCATTTTTAGGATAATGGACGTTTGCCCGGGCAGGGTCTCAAAGAGGACACCGTACTGCTCCCAATTGGGACTGGTACTGCCGGGTATCCTACCCGTGTCCCCAAAGGCCAGGCGCTGGGTGTCATTCTCGTCCCATATTTCAAAACGAACATTTACGGGTATGGCATTTCCCCCGCAGCCGGCTGCGGGCAAAATGTTCATGAGCCAGGCAGAAAACTCGTAGGAGGTGTTCTCACAAAGATTGTCCACTTGCACCCGGTAAAACTCATCGGCGGTAAAGCTGGCGTTCACAATGAGCATTTTTCCATTGACATCTCCCGGGGTGTGGTCTTCCACCTCAAACCAATCCAGATAGTCCGTGTTGTTGTTTATGGTGTATTGTCCCGCTCCCGGGGTGCCCCGGGTAAAGACATAGGTCGTGGTCCCCGCTGGCAAGGCCGGGCCAATATTTGGGCCCGCCCCAAAATCTTCCGTAAAGATAGGGTCGCCGGAATTCCCCTGGCAGAATCCCAATTGGGCCACAGCCATGAAAGGTAGGCACAAAAGCAATGGCAGGAAAAGCCATATATATGGGCAACGGGTACTTATCACCAGATAAAGATACTTCTTTTAAAGTGTTCTGGCCAAGGGCCCTTGTTCGGTTAGTGGGGCATATCTTTTCAACTTCCGTTGAATACGCCTATTTTTGCCCCTTGAAAAACGCGTTACAGTTTGTGTGTTTCAGAACACCGGGAGTGCGGGCACACACGTATCCATAAGTCATAGGTATGAAGTACGATTTCAACACCATTGAAAAAAAGTGGCAGGCCTATTGGGCCAAGAACCAAACCTTTAGGGCAGAGAACAAATCTGACAAGGAAAAGTTCTATGTGCTGGACATGTTTCCCTACCCTTCCGGGGCCGGGCTTCACGTGGGGCACCCATTGGGCTATATTGCGAGCGATATCTATGCGCGCTACAAACGGCACAAGGGTTTCAATGTGATGCATCCACAGGGCTACGATTCGTTTGGGCTTCCCGCCGAACAATATGCCATACAAACGGGACAGCACCCCGCCGTTACCACCGCCAAGAACATTGCCACCTACCGCCGGCAGTTGGACCAGATCGGCTTTTCGTTCGATTGGAGCCGGGAGGTGCGCACATCGGACCCTTCCTATTATAAATGGACGCAGTGGATCTTTATACAGCTGTTCAATTCCTGGTACAACAGGGAAACCGATCGGGCCGAGGACATCAACACCTTGATCGCTATTTTTGAGGTCGATGGCAATAAAAGCGTACAGGCGGCCTGTGATGACGATGTGGCGCCTTTTACGGCGGCACAGTGGAAGGCCTTTCCCCAGGAGAAAAAGGAGGCCGTGCTCTTGCAATACCGGCTTACCTACCTGGCCGAAAGTGAGGTGAACTGGTGCCCTGCCCTGGGTACCGTCCTGGCCAACGACGAAATTGTGAACGGCGTCTCCGAACGGGGCGGCCACCCCGTGGTGCGCAAAAAAATGACCCAGTGGAGCATGCGCATCTCTGCCTACGCCCAGCGCTTGTTGGACGGTCTTGAAAAGGTGGACTGGCCCCAGCCCCTCAAGGATGCGCAGACCAATTGGATCGGGCGCTCGCAGGGCGCCAGTGTGGTCTTCCGTGTGTTGCCCGGGGCACGGAACATCGGGGCCGGCAAGCACATAGAAGTGTTCACCACCCGCCCAGATACCATTTTCGGTGTCTCTTTCATGACCTTGGCCCCCGAGCACGACCTGGTGGCACAGATCACCACCGAGGCCCAAAAGGAAGAAGTGGCCGCCTATGTGGAGGCCACGGCCAGACGCTCGGAACGGGACCGCATGGCAGATGTCAAGACCATTTCAGGGGCGTTCACCGGTGCCTATGCAGAACATCCCTTTACCAAGGCCCCCATTCCAATATGGATCGGCGATTATGTGCTGGCCGGATACGGCACCGGGGCCGTAATGTCCGTTCCCTGTGGGGATCAGCGGGACCATGACTTTGCAAAGCACTTCAACATTCCCATTCCAAACATCTTTGAAGGGGTAAATGTTTCCGAAGAGGCCTTTGCCGATAAGGAAAATACCATCATTTCCAATTCAGATTTCCTAAACGGCCTTCCCCATAAAAAAGCGGTGAAAAAGGCCATTGCCGCACTGGAGGAACTGGAACAGGGAAAAGGGAAGATCAATTACCGCCTCCGCGATGCGGTCTTTAGTAGGCAACGGTACTGGGGGGAGCCCTTTCCCGTGTACTATGATGCCGCCGGGATGCCACAAATGCTCCAGGAGAAATTCTTGCCCCTTCCCCTGCCGGAGGTGGACAAGTACCTGCCCACGGAAAGCGGGGAACCGCCCTTGGGCAATGCCAAGGAATGGCATTGGTTGCAGTATGGGGACAACGGCAAGGTGGTTTCCAAGGAGGTTTTTGATCGGGCCGCTCCGGAGGGAAAGATCGGGGGCCCCTTGGAATTGAACACCATGCCCGGTTGGGCGGGAAGTTCCCAGTACTTTAACCGCTACATGGACCCGCACAATGACCGGCAGATCTTCTCCCCAGAGGCCATTGGCTATTGGCAGGATGTGGACCTGTACATAGGGGGCAGCGAACACGCCACGGGCCATTTGCTTTATAGCCGTTTCTGGCAAAAATTCATGTTCGATAAAGGGCTGGTGCCCAAGGGCGAGTTTGCCAAAAAACTCATCAACCAGGGGATGATCACGGGCACCAGTGCCTTTGTGTACAAGGACATGGCCTCCAACACCATCTACTCCAAGGGGGCCAAGAAGGGCAAGGAGGTCATTCCCCTCCATGCCGATGTTTCCCTGGTCAATGCTTCGGATGAGCTGGACATCGAGGCCTTCAAGGACTGGCAGCCAGAACATAAGGACGCCACGTTCATCTTGGAAGATGGGCAAGCATACCAAGGCCCGGGAGCGGCGGTCCCGGGAGCGGCATTTGTGGTGCATCGGGAGGTGGAAAAAATGTCCAAATCCAAGTACAATGTGGTGAACCCCGATGCCATTTGCGAAGCCTATGGGGCGGACAGCCTGCGCCTTTACGAGATGTTCCTGGGTCCCCTGGAGCAATCCAAACCTTGGAACACGGCCGGCATTACGGGAACCCACGGTTTTTTGAAAAAACTGTGGAAGTTGTACCATTCCGGACCGGACGGGACGTTCCAGGTCACTGGCGCATCGGGCGGAAGCGCCCCCACGGCAGACAACCTCAAGACCCTGCACAAGACCATTAAAAAGGTGGAAGAGGACATAGAGGGCTTTAGTTTCAACACCACCGTGTCCACCTTTATGATCTGCGTGAACGAGCTTGCGGCGCAGCAATGCAACCACAGGGACATTTTGGAACCTTTGGCCATCTTGGTATCTCCCTACGCGCCCCATATTGCAGAGGAACTTTGGGAGAAATTGGGGCACGAGGGCTCCATTTCCACGGCGGCATTCCCCACTTTTGAGCCCCAGCGCTTGGTGGAGCGCAGCAAAGAGTACCCCATCTCCTTCAACGGGAAAATGCGCTTTACGTTGCAACTGCCGCTGGATCTGGACAAGGAGGCCATTGAGGCGGCCGTCTTGGCCCACGAAAAAACACAACAACAACTGCAGGGCAGGACCCCGAAAAAGGTCATTGTGGTGCCCGGTAAAATCGTGAACATTGTGGGCTGATGCACTCTTGGCCCAATCATTAAGCACCCGCTAAACCCCAAATGTACCCATGGACACAACGGAACTGATCGGTCTGGTGGCCGCCACCATGACCACCTCTGCCTTTTTGCCCCAAGTGGTAAAGACCTGGCGGCAAAAATCCACCAAGGACATTTCCCTGCTGATGTATTTGGTGCTTACAACGGGCACCTTGCTCTGGTTGCTTTACGGGGTCTTGATAGACAGTCTCCCCATTATGTTGGCCAACGCCATTACCGCTTTTCTTTTGTGCTGCATGCTGCTTTTGAAATGGAGGTACCGGTAGCCTTGCGTGGCCATCTGTACATCTGCCCAAGAAACGGCAGCGCCTTTTTGCATGCCTGCCCAAAAAAGGCGGGGCTTGCCGGAAAACAACTTCTTATACCGTTTCTCATTTGAAATGCGGCCTTGGAAACTGCATTTTTTTTGGCCTGCGAAAAAGAAGAATAAGGCAGGGCCCGGCCACGGCCAATGTCCTATTGGGAAATGGCATGGCGTCGATCCCGTTCCTATTAAATGGATGGTGGCCCATCAATGGGGGTCGGTCTTTCATATTTATAATACATCACCATAACCTACCCCTATTTTTAAAGGGTAAAATTTTTTATAAATGTATTTTTTGATTTACTACCCTAAAAAAAATGGGGGTATTTGTTTAAAAAAGCTATTTTTACCAAGATAAACCTTCATTTTGTCGAATACTTGCCCCTGGACAAATGAAATGTTGCACTTTAGCCCCATAAATAATAATGTAAACGTGTTGCGTCATGATCGTAGGTGTGCCAAAAGAAATCAAGAACAATGAGAGCCGTGTGGGCATGACACCCGCCGGGGTGTTTGAACTGATCAAGGCGGGCCATGAGGTCTGTGTGCAGGCCACGGCCGGGGAGGGCAGTGGTTTTTTTGATGCCGATTATGAGGACGTGGGTGCCCGCATCTTGGGCAGCATTGAACAAGTGTATGCCAGGGCAGAGATGATCGTTAAGGTAAAGGAGCCCATTGCCACCGAGTACCCTTTGATCCGGGAGGGCCAAGTGGTGTTCACCTATTTCCATTTTGCCAGCAGTGAACCCCTGACCAAGGCCATGATCCAACAAAGGGGGGTCTGCATTGCCTATGAGACCGTGGAAGACGCGGAGGGGACCCTGCCCCTTCTTACGCCCATGAGCGAGGTGGCCGGCCGCATGGCCATACAGCAGGGGGCAAAATATCTGGAGAAGCCGGTCAAGGGCCGCGGGGTGCTCTTGGGTGGCGTGCCGGGCGTGGCCCCGGGCAAAGTACTGGTGCTGGGTGCCGGTGTGGTGGGCATACAATCCGCCAAAATGGCGGCCGGCCTGGGTGCGCAGGTGACCCTGATGGACGTGAACATGAAACGCTTGCGCTATGCCAATGATGTCATGCCCCCGCACGTGGTCACGGAATTCAGCAATGAGTACAACATAAGGAAGCACATTCGCACCCATGACCTGATTATTGGTGGCGTGTTGCTAAAAGGCGCCAAAGCCCCCAATCTGATCACCAGGGACATGCTCAAGGACATGCGCCCCGGCACGGTGATCGTGGATGTGGCCGTGGACCAAGGGGGCTGTGTGGAGACCACAAGGCCCACCACACACGCCGATCCCATTTACATCATTGATGACGTGGTGCACTACTGCGTGGCCAATATGCCCGGGGCCGTGCCCTATACCAGTACCGTGGCCCTTACCAATGTAACCCTGCCGTACGTGCTGCGCTTGGCCGGTCTGGGCTGGGAGAAGGCCTGCCAACGGGATGCAGGGCTAAAGAAGGGCCTTAACATTGCCAACGGAAAGGTGGTGTATGGGGAAATCGCGGAAGCCTTTGGCTGGCAGCAGGCCTTGGCATAAACGTACATTTTGTCAGTAAACGGCACCCCGCCAACCTTTTGGACACCACCAGAAAGGTTTGGCGGGGTTTTTGCTTTTGGAAATGAAGTTCCAATTTATAGAGGTCAGTAGATAGTTGCTTATTTTAAAGCGAGTTGATAGCCAAAATGTCAGGCTGAAGGCAGTCGAAGCCTCCTTTGTCTGGCGAATGGTTCTCGACTGCGCTCGAACTGACAACAGAACAAATCATTAATCATATAGTAATCAAATATTTACCTTGTTCAATGAATACGTATTTATCTTTTTGCCTCTACCAATTTAAATCGGAATGTTCACTATATTTAGCCCAGATTGTGTAGCGGACCTTCGCAATGGAATGTTTATGGCATGATCTGGGTTCAACATTTTAAAACGAATACGTTATGATGGGATATTATATTTTGATCGGGGGCATTGCCCTGTTCAGCTGGTTGGTAAGCAGTAAATTGAAGAGCAAGTTCAAGCATTACTCCAAAGTGCACCTGCAAAATGGGATGAGCGGTGCGGAGATCGCCCAAAAAATGTTGGACGACCATGGCATACGGGACGTAAAAGTGGTGTCCACCGCCGGGATGCTCACGGACCATTACAACCCCAAGAGCAAGACGGTGAACCTCAGTGAAGGGGTGTACAACCAAAGAAATGCGGCCGCGGCCGCCGTTGCCGCCCATGAGGTGGGCCATGCGGTACAGCACGCCCAAGCGTACGAGTGGCTCACCATGCGCTCCAAATTGGTGCCGGTGGTGAGCGTTACCTCCAGCATGTCCATGTGGGTGGTGTTCGGTGGCCTGGCCCTTGGGGCGGCCACGGGTGCGGGTCTGGGCTTTTACGTGGCCGTGGCCGGTCTGGTCATGATGGGCTTTGCCACCCTGTTCAGTTTTGTGACCCTACCGGTGGAATACGATGCCAGCAACCGGGCACTGGCCTGGTTAAAGGCCAAGAACATAGTGACCCAGTCCGAGTACAAGGGCAGCGAAGATGCCTTGAAGTGGGCCGCAAGAACGTACCTCGTTGCCGCCATAGGTTCCTTGGCCACTCTGGTCTATTGGGGGCTTCAAGTCTTTGGGAACAGAAATTAAAAAGGTCTTTACCACTCTGAAAGACAGCTGCGAACATAGCTTCGCAGCTGCTTTTTTATATGCTGATCTGCCGATCGATCTGTTGGGCCAGGGAGATAAAGGTCTCGGTCCGGGACACGCCCTCTATGGTCTGGATCTCCTTGTTGAGCAGTTGCATAAGATGTTCATTGTCCTTGCAAAGGATTTTGATGAGGATGGACCAGTTGCCGGTGGTGTAGTGGCACTCCAAAACCTCGGGAATCTTTACCAATTGCTTAACGGCGAACGGGTTGCTCATGGCCTTGTCCAAATAAATGCCAATGTAGGCCATGGTGGTATAGCCCAAAATTTTGGGGTTAATGACAAACTTGGACCCCGAGAGGAGTCCGGAGGCCTCCAGCTTGCGTAGCCGTTGGTGCACGGCAGCGCCCGAAATGCCAATACTTCGGGCTATTTCCAATACCGGCTTACGGGCATCGGCCATTAAAAACCTCAGAATCTGCTTATCAATGCCATCCAAGGTTACATTCTCGTCGGTTTGCTTCATTGTTGGGTGTCAATTAGGAAAGAAATAAGAGCAATCGACATTAAAACTAATCAAATTTCATCATTGAACGGGATATTTTCCATGTTTTATTGGCACCGCCAAAGGGTTTGATACTCCGAGGCTTGCCCAGAGGTAGTTTACTAGCTCGCGACCGTATCCGGATTGTAGCCCAGATACGGCACTTCGTGCTCCTTGAAGCTAACCCCATAGGTTTCCAGTTCTGCTAAAATGGGGCCGTACACTTCCTTGGTGATCGGTATCTGTACTCCCGGGGTGGTTATTGCCTTGTTCAGGATTAGCAGCGTGGCAATGCCCACGGGGAGCCCCACCGTCTTGGCCATTGCCGTGTGGGTACGATTCTCGCCAATGACCACCATATTGCTGTCCAACTGCTTTTTCTTTCCGTTGTGTTCGTAACCAAATTTGTGGTACATGACGATCATGTCCTTTTCGTCCTCTTTCAGTGTCCAGCTGTCTTCCAGGATTTTTTGCAGCATTTGGGCCGGGGTGGCGTTCTTGAGGCCTATGCGCCTTTGGTCGTCAAAAATATTGAGCTCCAAGAGCTTGTACCAGACACTGTCGTCCTGATCGATCTTCAGGTAGTGCCGCAATTTCAGTTCCACGGAATCGGTGGGGGAGTAGGGCAGGAACAGATTCACAAAATCCCGGTAGGTCATGTTTTCCGAATTTTCCACGGTAAAACTATCGTCCGTCATCCCCAATTGCACAAAAATGTTCCAAGCCTTGGAAAACCCTACCCTGCGCATGGTGCCACGGTAAATGGTAAGGGCTTTTTGGAGCCCGTAGGCCTCCCTGTAGTCCAGGGAGTCCCTGTTGGCATACCCCTCAAAGCGCCCGTAGCCCTCGATCTCAAAGAACTCGGTGCGCCGGAACAGCTTGTGGTAGGGGATGTATTTGTAGGTGCCTTCCTGGATGAATTTTGCGGTGCCGCCCTGTCCTGCCAAGACCACGTTCCTGGGGTTCCAGGTAAATTTGTAGTTCCACAGGTTGTTATCGCTCTCTGGCGCCACGAGCCCGCCGGTAAAGGACTCGAACAATAGCATGTTGCCCCCTTGGTCCCTGATGGTGTCAATGGCCTTCATGGCACTCATATGGTCAATGCCCGGATCCAGGCCGATCTCGTTCATGAACACCAGACCGCTCTCCTTTACCGCTGCATCCATGGCCTTGATGTCTGGGTGCACATAAGAGGCGGTGACCAGGTGCTTTTTGAGCCTTAGACAGTCTTGGGCCACCACGTGGTGAAAGCTGGCCGGCAGCATGGAGACCACAATATGGGCCTGGGCAATGGCCTTTTCCCTGGCAGCATCATTGAAGATATCCAAGTTCTGCAGGTGGCAGCGCTCTTGTTTTGCCAGGTGCGGCGGTACGGCGGTAAGGTCCAGATCGGCCACGGTGAGGGCCAAGTCTTCCTCCAGCGCCTTTTCCATAAAATAGTCCAACAGATATGCGGTGGATTTCCCGGCACCGATCACCAATATATTTCTTGTCATAGGGTTTTGTACTTTTATGGGCTGGGCGCAAAAGGCACCCATCTTGTTATATTTATAAAAATAAGCGGATTTATTGTTATGGACAAAACAATTTTTATCATTGCCGTGATCTTAGGGGTGTCTGCCGTTGTTTTGGGGGCATTTGGGGCCCACGGCCTGGAACAGCTGGTCAGTGCCGATAAGGTAAAGAGTTTTGAGACCGGGGTGCGCTACCAGATGTACCATGCCTTTTTTTTGTTTGTAGTGGCCTTGGTGCCGCACCTTTCGGCCGGGGCCAAAAAGTGGGTCTGTGGCTGCGTTTGCATCGGGGTGCTGCTCTTCAGCGTTTCCATTTACGGTTTGGCCCTGAACCAGCTCACGGCGTTCGATTTTAAAAAAATAGCCTTTGTTACGCCCGTTGGCGGGCTCTTTATGATCGCCGCTTGGCTGCTCTTGGGCTACCATTTTGTGGCCCGAGAGCGCGCCGCCACGGAATAGGAACAGGGCGGTTTTTTGGGGTGCGGTGCCTGTTTTTGCCCAGTCATTTTAGGGTTGTTTGGCCGCTGTGACGGGTCTGGGAACCCCTGTGCGCCAAGGCATCAAAGATCACCAAAAATATATTTTAGGCCGATAAAAGAACCTCTTTATGGATAAATTTGCAATGTAATGCCAATATTTTAATAATTTCGCAAAAAAATAAACAGCATTTTATGAGCGCTTTTTCCAATCCATCAACATCCATTTCTCTAGAAGGTTACGGTATCACGCACAAAAACATCCACTATCAGCTAGCACCGGGACAGCTGCAACGGCATACCCTGGACAAGGAGATGGGGGTGGCCACGGAGAACGGTACCTTGGCCGTGAACACGGGAGAATTTACCGGCCGATCGCCCTTGGACCGCTTTATTGTAAAAGATGAGGTTACCCAAGACCGGGTATGGTGGGGAGACATCAACAAACCGTTTGATCCAGTGGCCTTTGATCGGCTCTATGACAAGGTCATTGCCTACTTGAACCAAAAGGAGCTCTATGTGCGAGATGCCCATGCCTGTGCGGACCAAGACTATAGGTTAAACATCCGTGTGATCAACGAGTACCCATGGTCCAATATGTTCGTGTACAACATGTTCCTGCGCCCCACGGAAGCCGAATTGGAAGACTTTACGCCGGAATGGACGGTGGTGAACGCCCCCGGTTTCATGGCCAATGCCGCAACCGATGGTACGCGGCAGCACAATTTTGCCATCTTGAACTTTAAACGTAAAATTGCCCTGATCGGGGGCACGGGCTATACCGGGGAGATCAAAAAGGGCATCTTTTCCGCCCTGAACTTTATTCTCCCGGTGTACCGGGACACCCTGCCCATGCACTGTTCGGCCAATGTGGGGCAGGAAGGCGACACCGCCATTTTCTTTGGGCTGTCCGGTACGGGCAAGACCACCCTGAGCACCGACCCCAACAGAAAGCTCATTGGCGACGATGAGCATGGGTGGACGCAAAAGAACACCGTGTTCAATTTTGAGGGGGGCTGCTACGCCAAGGTGATCAACCTGAGTGCGGAACAGGAACCCGCCATTTACCACGCCATTAAACCGGGCGCCATCCTGGAAAACGTTATTTTGGACGATGCCGGCCGAGTGGATTTCGCGGATACCTCCATAACCCAGAACACCAGGGTGAGCTATCCCATATACCGCATAGACAACATACAGCAGCCCTCCATTGGGGAGAACGTGAAGCACGTCTTTTTCCTTACGGCCGATGCCTTTGGGGTGCTTCCCCCCATTTCCAAGCTCACGCCGGCGCAGGCGGCCTACCATTTTATCTCGGGCTACACGGCCAAGGTGGCGGGCACGGAGGCCGGGGTGGTGGAGCCACAACCCTCTTTTTCGGCCTGTTTTGGGGCACCTTTCATGCCCTTGCACCCCACAAAGTACGCCGAGATGCTGAGCAAGAAAATGATCGCGTCCGGTGTGGATGTCTGGTTGGTGAACACGGGCTGGACGGGTGGACCCTACGGTGTGGGCACACGGATGAAATTGAAATACACCCGGGCCATGATCACCGCCGCCCTGAACGGTTCCCTGGGGCTGTACAGTTATGACGACTACCACATCCATTCGGTATTTGGGGTGGCCCAGCCACGGGAGTGCCCCGGGGTGCCCACCTCCGTCCTGAGCCCCCGCACCACCTGGAACAACGATGCGGCCTACTATGAGACCGCCTTTAAGTTGAGCAATGCCTTCCGGGAGAACTTCAAGAAGTTCGAGGCCTACGCCAATGAAGAGATACGCCGGGGAGGCCCACAGCGCTATGCCTTTTAAACCGGGATCGATCACTTAAAATTCCACTGCGCGGGCAACTACCTGCAAGGTGCCATCAATATTGTTGTGGAAACGAAAATGGTATGGGCCACCCGCCCGTACCGAATGGCACGTTCGGGCGGGCCTGCCCGACTGAGTCATTCAGGCGGGCCTGCCCAACTGAGTCATTCAGACGGGTGACCCGACCGCAAAATTTATGATTTTATGGGGGTGCACCCTTACGGCAAAAAGGCCGATACATTATCTGGGTTAAATAAAAAAACCCCGCATTTGCGGGGTTTTTCAATGATCATTTCAGGGGGGTGTTGCCTTATTTTTTGTTCACGGAGGTAATGTATTTCTGCAGCGCCATGGTCATGGAAGGCGTCTCCGGCGTGGGTGCCTTGATGTCTATGCGCAGCCCGGCATCCGTGGCGGCGCTCACGGTAGAGTTGCCAAACACGGCAATGCGGGTGTTGTTCTGTTCAAAATCCGGGAAGTTCTGCAACAGGGACTCAATGCCAGAGGGACTGAAAAACACCAGGACGTCATAGTACACGTCCCTGAGATCGGAAAGGTCACTGATCACGGTTTTGTAAAAAATGCCGCGTTTCCATGTTACTTTTAAATTGTCCAAGGCCTCCGGCACCTCAGGTTTCAAGGCATCGGAGGAGGGGAGCAGAAAATTCTCGTCCTTGTATTTCTTTATGAGGGGCACCAGTTCTTTAAAGGTGCGCTGGCCCACGTAGATCTTTCGCTTGCGGTACACCACATATTTTTGGAGGTAGTAGGCCACGGCCTCGGACTGGCAGAAGTACTTCATGCTGTCCGGCACCTTAAAGCGCATTTCCTCGGCCAATCTAAAATAATGGTCCACGGCATTGCGGCTGGTAAGGACAATGGCGGTATATTCCTTGAGGTCGATCTTTTGCATCCGTACCTCCTTGGCATCCACGCCCTCTACATGGATGAAAGGCCTAAAATCTACCTTGATCTTTTCCTTGTCTATGAGTTTGGAGTAGGGAGAGTTCTCCATTTTTGGTTCGGGTTGTGAAACCAAAATCGTCTTAACTTTCATACCGTCCGCTATTTAAGAAAATTGCCAAGTAAAACGAGGGGGGCAATTTCAAGAGCGCAAAGGTACAAAATAAAATAGAAAAGGTAAGGCAATACCACTTTTTCGGAATTCTTAACCACTGTGATCCAACCAATAAGATTAATGGCCAAAAAAAGGAAAAACCCTACGTAAACCACAAGTTTTGACCCTATAAGGACATAGTTTAGCAGTACGTTGGCAAGAAACAGTACCAGGCCGCCGTAGTTTAAATAGGACAGTTTTTTAAAGACCACCTCATTAAAAAATCCAAAGGAACCAAAAACAAAGCCGTTGCCCAGCTGTAGCATGACCTTGGCCACCAAGAAGAGCACCAGGCCACCCACAAATCCCAGAAATGGAACGATCTGGGGCGCCCTATTTGTGTTTTCACTAAAAATGGTCCACGTGAAGTAGAGGAACAGACCGCTGTTTATGATCTGAAAAACAGTGACCAAGATGTGAAAACTGTGTGAGAGGAGTTCCTTGTTGCTGAACTGGGAAAAGTATTTGTTGTTCAACGGAAGGGCCAGAAAATTCAAGAAGCGTTGGTAGTACAGTCTTTTGGCCACCACCACCAATACAAGACTGCCAAAGAGCACCAAGGTGGTCCAGTCGGATACGGGCAGGAATCTGAGGTCGGGCTCCATTTAGTTTAGGGGTATGGGGCGGCTGTTGAGGCCGTAATATAGTTCGTTTTCAGAGATGGCAACCCTAAAATAGGGGATATGGTCCTTATTGCTGGGCGGAAGCACCATGCTAAATTGGGCCGTGCCCCTGCCGGGCAGCTCGGTAAGCCCGTTTTGCCGCGGTAACAGCGCAACGGGGACAATGTCCTGTGTTTTTTTATAGTCGTTCAAATGGGCCACGGCAAAGCGCAGCCGGTCCAGCGGAACGGGGAACGGATAGGGATTGTGCACCGCTATGGTCACCGTGTCTCCCAAGGTGGCACGTTCCTGTGGCCCCACCAGGTCTGCACGGAGTTTTCGGTACGATTGAAACTGATCGATATACCTTCCCTTAAAGGTGGTGCCATCTGTCTTGGTGTAGGAGATGGGGCCGTCTTTCAGGTATTTGGAGACATAGGCCACCTTTTGTCCCCGCACGCGCTCTTCGGAGTCGTCCAGGGAATATTGGTTTTTGCGGTAGCGCAGGTTGTTCAGGGAGAAGGTGGCCGCGCCGCCGGAATAAAAGGCGTACATGGGCGCCCGCCGATACGAGTTCTCGAACACCACGGGAAGGTCTCCCACCTGTTTCCTCAACTGGGCCACCCAGTCCTTGTTCCCGTGGCTCTCGTAGTAGAAGTTGAACAGCAGGGGCTGGTGCACCAGGCCCAGCCGCAAATAGCAGATAATGGCAATGTTGATCCAGCCCAGGCGCAGCATCCACCTTAAAAAATTGGGGTGCTGTAGCATATGGCGGTACACCAGGACCACCAAGGGAATGCAGATAACGATCAGCCACTGGGTCTGTACCCTACGGTTAAAGCTCGATACAAAGAAGAACAGGATCACCCCGTAGGTAAGGTAGCGCAGCGCCTTGGTAAAAAGGTCTTTTTGCCGACTTCCCCATAGGGCACGGTACACCAAGGGAAAGGTGAGGCCAAACAGGGCAATGAGGTTCACCAAGAAGCCCAAGGTGTATTTTTCAAAGTTGTAGGCGTCATTGGGGCGCTCGTACAAGTGGTAGTTTATGGAGACAAAATCGTTCTCGTAGAGCCAATGGAAATGCGGAAGGTAGGCCGTGAGTGCCACCAGCACGGCCATCCAGGCCCATTTGTTGGTCAGCAGTCCTACATTGCTCAAGAGCACAAACACAATGACCAGCACCGCGTGGTACTTGCTGTACATCAGGGCGGCCATGACCAGGCCCAACAGCAGGGCAATGCCCGCTCCCGGTGCCTTTAAGAAGCGTTTGTAGGCCCAGAGGAAACAGGCGGTGAAGAACAAGAGGGGCGTGTCTGGCAGGGTCATGAACCCATAGGCATTGAGCAGGGTCATGGACAGTACCAAGACAAAAAATGCCGGGATGTGCCCTTCTTTCCGGGCATCGTCCACCAGGTCCCACAGCACGGGCAGGGTCAGGGTGGCCAAGAGCACGCTCACAAAGCGCACGCCCAGCTCGGCATCGAAAAAGAGGCTGCCCAACTTTATGAGGAGGGCCACCATGGGCGGATGGTCAAAGTACCCCCACGCCATGTCCTGGCTGTAGTACCAGTAATAGGCCTCATCAAAAATGAGCTCGGTAAAATGGGCCTGCAGTACGTTCACCACAAAAAAGACCACGAGAAGCAGTGAAAAGGTCTTTTGGTTTTTTGCTGACATCAGTTTGGTTTCGTCCGGTAAATTTACAAATATTGCCACGGTTTGCTTTTGTAAAAATTTCACAAAGCCCCATGGGGTGTTTTTTAGCCTTGCCGAAAAGGTTATTTTTGTGTCCATAGGCACAAGAACATGTCCAGCAACATCATCATCATTCCCACGTACAATGAAATTGAGAACATTGCCGCCATTACCAAGGCGGTCTTTGACCTGAAGAAGGACTTTCACGTCTTGGTGGTGGATGACAACTCCCCGGACGGCACGGGTGCCAGGGTAAGGGAGCTCCAAGAGCAGTATCCGGCCGCGCTGCACTTGGAAACGCGCACGGAGAAATCCGGTTTGGGCACGGCCTACATACACGGGTTCAAATGGGCCCTGGAACGGGACTACGAGCATATTTTTGAAATGGATGCCGATTTCTCCCACAACCCCGAAGACCTCCCCAGATTGCTAAAGGCCTGCCTCAACGGGGCCCATGTGGCGGTGGGCTCCCGTTACAAAAAAGGGGTGAACGTGGTGAACTGGCCGCTGTACCGGGTGCTGCTCTCCTATGGGGCCTCGGTGTACGTGAAGATGGTCACCGGAATGCGGGTGCACGATCCCACGGCCGGTTTTGTCTGCTACAAACGGGAGGTGCTGCAGCACATAGAATTGGATTCCGTGAGGTTTGTGGGCTATGCCTTCCAGATAGAGATGAAGTTCAGGGCCTATCTAAAGAACTACACCATAGAAGAGGTGTCCATCATATTCAGGGACCGCGAAAAGGGAAAATCCAAAATGAGCGGTTCCATCATCAGTGAGGCGGTCTGGGGCGTTTTTGCCATGAAGCTCCGGAGCCTCTTTCAACGAAACAGATTTTGACATGACCAAGATTCTCTTAAAAAATGCCACCCTGGTGAACGAGGGACAGGTAACACAGCAAGACGTGCTCATCAAGGGCGAGCGGGTGGAAAAGTTGGGCAGGGACCTTTCGGACCCCCAGGCCAAGGTAATGGACCTGGAGGGCCACCATATCCTGCCGGGCATCATAGACGATCAGGTGCATTTCCGCGAACCCGGCCTTACCCACAAGGGCACCATTGCCACGGAGAGCCGTGCGGCCCTGGCGGGCGGCATCACCACCTTCATGGAACAGCCCAACACCAACCCGCAGACCGTGACCCTGGAAAAATTGGAGGAGAAGCACGGCATTGCCGCCCGAAGCAGTTTTGCCAATTATTCCTTTCCCTTTGGTGGCACCAATGACAATTTGGAGGAAATAAAGCGGTTAAACAAGCACGCCTGTTCCGGCATTAAACTCTTCTTGGGCTCTTCCACCGGGAACATGCTGGTGGACGACGAAAAGGTCATTGAGGGCATTTTCAGCAACACGGAAATGGTGATCTCTGCCCATTGTGAGGACGAGGGCACCATTAAGAGAAACCTGGCCCAGCAGATGGAAATATACGGGGAAGACATTCCCATCTCCAAGCACCATGTCATCCGCAGCGAGGAGGCCTGCTACCTCTCCTCTTCCCGCGCCATTGCCCTGGCCAAGAAAACCGGGGCACGCCTGCATGTCTTCCACCTCTCCACCGGCAGGGAAATGGAACTTTTCCGAAACGACATCCCGCTCGCGGAAAAAAAGATCACCGCAGAGGTCTGCATCCACCACCTGTGGTTCTCGGACGCGGACTATGCCGAGAAGGGCACCCTGATCAAGTGGAACCCGGCCGTAAAGACCGCCAAGGACCGGGAAATGCTGTGGCAGGCCCTTTTGGACGATCGCATAGACGTGGTGGCCACCGATCATGCGCCCCACACCCTGGAAGAGAAGCGCCAGGTCTATACCAAGGCGCCCAGTGGCGGCCCCTTGGTGCAGCACGCGCTGCCGGCCATGTTGCAGGCCCACGCCCAGGGAAGGATCTCCTTGGAGACCATGGTGACCAAAATGTGCCATAACCCGGCCATCCTGTTCCAGGTGAAGGACCGGGGCTTTGTGCGCGAGGGCCATTATGCCGATCTGGCCGTGGTACACCTTAACAAGGACTTTACGGTGACCAAGGAAAACATTGCCTACAAGTGCGGCTGGTCCCCTTTTGAGGGCCACCGCTTCAACGCCAGCGTTACCCACACCTTTGTAAACGGGCACCTGGGGTACGAGAACGGGACGTTTTCTACGGAAAGGAACGCCAAACGGTTAACCTTCAACAGATAATGGGCAAGCTAAAAACCTTCCTCATGGCCGGCTTGGCCGCACTGCTGTTCTCCTGTGGGGAGAAATTGATCGAGCCGCCGGAAAATGTGATCCCCAAGGACAAGATGGTGCTCATGCTAAAGGAATTGGCCGTCCTCAACGCGGCCCGTACCACCAGCATAGCCAAATTGAAGGAATACGGCATTGACCCCACCTCCTATGTTTTTGAAAAATTTGGGGTGGACAGCCTGCAATTTGTGGAGAGCGATCGCTACTACGCCTCCCTACCGGCCCAATACGAGGACATCTACCTCCAGGTGGAAGCCCTGCTTACCCAGGAAAAGGAACGGGTGGACGCCCTGAAAAAAATGAACGATAGTTTGGAGGCCGTGGAAAAACGCGATGCCCTCTCTGCCGAAAAGGACACGCTTTAGCTTTTTTTGGGAGGATGGTTCCCTGTTGGCCCCTGGCCGTTGGTAAGTGCTTATCCGTTCTCTTTTTTAAACTGCGCACAGCAAAAGGCCAGGGTGTCGGAAAGGGGCGTTTTTTTTAGGGTCACCGTTTGTTCCAGTTTTTCCGTGCTGTACCATTGCCGTTGCAGCAGGCCTTTTATGGTGTCCTTGGTAAGGCGGCGCTCCCTGCCGGTGAACAGGCTGGCACAGGTTTCTAAAAAACGGCCCAAGTGCAGTTGCCAGGGGGCCAGCTCGCGGGTGGGCGGCCGCACGCCCAAGTGCTGGGCAATGGCCGTGAGCAGTTCGCGGTAGCTTTTGTTCCCGTCCACCAAGATAAAGCGCTCGTTCTGGGCCTTGGAAGCCATCAGGGCCAGCATGGCCCCTACCACGGAGGAGACGGACACAAAGCCGGTGCCACCGGGAGGGTAAAAGGCCCCGCCCTTTTGCGCTGCGGTGGAGAACCTGCCGCTTCCCGAGGTCCAAAATCCGGGGCCCAAGACCACCCCGGGGTTCACGATCACGGCCGGGACGCCCTCTTGGGTGCCCCGCCAGACTTCCATTTCGGCCATTTTTTTGGAGAGGGCGTACACATTGTGGTGCTGCGCGTTCCAAGGGGTCTCCTCGTTGGCCTCCTCGCCGTTGGGGCTTCGGCCTATGCACCCAATGGTGCTCACATGGCAGAGTTTTTTCACCTTGTGGGCAATGCACAGGTTCACCACGTTGGCCGTGCCCTCCACATTGGTCTTTTCAAGGTTCCGGTGCTGCTTGGGGTCAAAGGAGATCAGGGCCGCGGCATGGTACACGGTTTTTACCCCCTCAAAGGCCGTTTCCAGGGAGGGGAGGTCCAGAATATCGCCCTTCACCCAAATAATGCGTTCCAAAAGGGCACCGGGGGCATCAGTGTAGTAGGAAAAGACTTTTTTTACCTTTTCCAGCCCGCTTTCCGATCGGTAGAGCGCCTTTGTCTCCGCGCCCGATCGGCATAATTGATAAAGAAGGTGCGACCCCACCAAACCCGTACCGCCCGTGACTAAAACCATGGTCCAAATTTAGGTATTCCTGGGCCATAACGGCATATCTGCTGTGGAATTACGTTTATATTTGCACCCAAGAATCTTGAAATGGAGAACATGACTAAGAATTTTGTGGAAGAGCTTCGCTGGCGCGGGATGTTGCACGATGCCATGCCGGGCACCGAAGCGCACTTGATGGAAAGCATGCGATCGGCCTACCTGGGCATAGACCCCACGGCCGATTCCCTACATATTGGCCATTTGGTGGGCGTGATGATGCTGCGGCACTTTCAGCTGGCCGGCCACAAGCCCTACGCCCTGATCGGGGGCGCCACGGGCATGATCGGGGACCCCTCGGGAAAATCGGCCGAACGAAACCTCCTGGACGAGCCCACCCTGCGCCACAACCAAGCCGCGCTCAAGGAGCAGCTGTCCCGTTTCCTGGATTTTGAGGGCAGTGCCCCCAATGCCGCCGTACTGGTGAACAATTACGACTGGATGAAAAATTTCTCCTTTCTGGAGTTTATCCGGGATGTGGGCAAGCACATTACCGTGAACTACATGATGGCCAAGGACTCCGTGAAAAAACGGCTCTCCCCGGAGGCCAACGAGGGCATGTCCTTTACTGAATTTACCTACCAATTGGTGCAGGGGTACGATTTTCTCCACCTTTTCCGCCAGCATGACTGCACCCTACAGATGGGCGGCAGCGACCAGTGGGGCAACATCACCACCGGCACCGAGCTCATACGGCGCGTGGGCGGCGGCAAGGGGTACGCGCTCACCTGCCCCCTGATCACCAAGGCAGACGGCAGCAAATTTGGCAAGACCGAAAGCGGAAACATTTGGTTGGACGCCCAACGGACATCGCCCTATAGATTTTACCAGTATTGGTTGAACACCTCCGATGCCGATGCCGAAAAGTACATCAAGATCTTTACCTTTATTCCAAGGGAAGAAACGGAGCTGCTCATTGCCCAACACGCCCAGGCCCCCCACCAACGCGCTTTGCAGAAAAGGTTGGCCGCCGAGATCACCACCATGGTGCACTCCAGGGAAGATCTGGACAATGCCGTGAAGGCCAGTGCCATCCTGTTTGGCAAGAGCACTGCGGCCGATCTAAAATCCTTGGACGAGAAGACCTTTTTGGACGTTTTTGAGGGCGTGCCCCAGGCCAACGTGCCCCTTTCCCTCTTAAAAGAAGGGATGGACATGATCGCGGCCCTTTCTGCCCAGACCGGCTTCTTGGGCTCCAACGGGGAGGCCAGAAGGGAACTGAAGCAGAATGCCATTTCCGTGAACAAGGAAAAGGTTTCCCAAGACCGCATCATTACCCCAGAAGACCTGATCAACGGAAAATTTGTACTGCTGCAACGCGGCAAGAAAAATTATTTCGTGCTGGTGGCCCAGACCTGAGGCCCATTTCGTTTTCACTAGTCTTCGAAGACCTGTGGGCCATGGGTCACTTACCTATTTTTCTTGAACAGGCGCCCCTTTTTTTTTGAACAAACTGTTCGCATTATGGTTCCATCCCCTAGCAGGGGAAGGTGGATTGCTATCCCGACCTGAAGTTGGGATGGCAAGACGGAAGGGGTTGAACCCAGCCCATATCCAAACGCGGCCTCTTATGGCAATACCATTTCCCCATTGAAAATTGGCCGATAAATGGTTTCTTTTTCGCAGGCAAAAAAACAATTCAATTTTTTTGGCAGAATTTTAGAATAGAACTGGTATAACGTACCGATACGTCGTATTTGCGACAATATAAATATCCGTCTTGCCCGGGGGTTGGGGTGCTGCCCCTTCCGTCATCTTTGCCCTGCAAAGGGGAAGGAAAACAGACCTAAAACGAAAGTCTGTACCTATGATTTCAAAGGACTTTATTGGCACCGCCAAAGGGTTTACTATTCCGAAGCTTGCCCCGAAATTAAACTACAGCCAAAACCATTTATGGAGGTCAGTACTTAGGTACCTATTATAAAGCCCATTATTGACACAAATGTCAGGCTGAGCGCCCGCCTAAATTGTAGTCGAGGCAGGCAGTCGAAGCCCGATTTTGGCAATCAAGCGTTCTCTCCCGAAATTTCGGGAGCGCTCGAACTGACAGCGACAAAAAAATATTGTTATGATTTTCAACATAATAACCTATTTTAATAGTAAGTATTTATCTACTGACCTCTAAATATTTATTATCGGTTTGGCAGCTATGTTGATATATGGGTCCTCCCCTTATTTTCAAGGGGAGGTGCCGATAGGCGGAGGGGTCTCCACCGAGGTCAAGGGCTCCCAAATTATAAAGCATGTCCGTTGAGAGTCAAAAATAGTACGTTTACGTTGGGTAGATAGTTGCTGACCTCTACCCATTTAAATCTTCAAGGCCATGTTTAGCATCCAAGCCGGATGTAACGCAACCTTTGCGGCCCGTTTTCATCTACAAGGTGGATAAGGAAGGGCATTGCCCGGCCATTTTGGGGCGGTGGTGTAAGGAAGTTTCCCTATTTACGACTTAAAAAAAGCCTTTTGGTACCCTGTCCGCGCTATGGGGATCACAGGGTTAAAAGTGATAACGTGCCTACAATGAAATCTTTAAAACCTCTTTTTTGCCCGGTGTTGGTGGCCCTGTTGTTCGGGGCCTGTGTCAATGAGGGCATGGATGCCGATGCCGATGGTCTTGAGGCCGATGCCCAACGCTGGCAATTGGTGCAGATGGGCGGTTCCGAAGGCTCCCTGATGCAAGGAACCGAGATGGAGTGGCAGGAGACCTATGTCTTTCATCCAGATGGCACTTTTGTAAAGACCAGGACCACGGCCGCCGGAACCTTGGAGGCCACGGGGGTTTTCCAGGCCGTGGAGTACGACAATGACGATAGGGATTACCTGGAGCTCAGCTTTACCACCGGAGACGCCTTGGCCGGTGGCTGTGGCGGGGCCGGGCAGGAGACCCTGATCTACTTGGGCAGCGAGCGTTTGGCCAGCACCTGGCAGGCCTGTGACGGCCCCGGACTGGAGTATGTGCTGGTCAGGGATTAGGTAGCCCATCGGTTTGGGCGGTGCCGAGCACCCATTTTTCTTTTCGCAGATCAAAACACCTCCTTCCCGTACTTCTTGGTGCCGTTTTCCCATATCTTTTAGGCACGGAAAAGAGGTCCTTTTATAGGAAGGGCCCGCAATCAGGGGCAACACCCTTCGCCCTATACCCCTTATCCAAAGCACGCCCTGCCGTATGTCACGGTTCCCTCACAGCGCCATAAGGTTACAGCCCCTAACATCGGAATGGTCAAAGCGGCCCAGCACCTCAAAGGTATTCCCGGCCCGTAGCCTGCCCAGGTCCTGGGTGGCCAAGAAGGAGCATGAATTTCGGTTGGCCAGGTCAATGATGTTGATGCCGCCCGAGCGGCCATGGCCCAGATGGGAAAAGGGGTCTTCCGTGTCCCGGACCAGCACCCGCATCCACGGCGGACAGGAAAAAAGGCCGTCTCCCTGGGAATAGGCCTGGGACAGCAGCTCCGTCATCCCGTATTCCGAATGGATCTTGGGCACCCCCAGCCCTTGGCACAACAGCCCGTGCAGTTCTTCCCGGATCATTTCCCTGCGGCGGCCCTTCATCCCGCCCGTTTCCATCACCACCGTATGTTCCAGGGAAAGGGGCCCCAGTGCCACCAGGTCCAACAGGGCAAAGGACACCCCAAGGAGCAAGGTCTTGGTGCCCGCGGCCTCCAATTGGCCCAAGGTGCGGCGCAGGGCCTCCAGGTCGTGGAGAAAAAAACCGCTCTGCGGGTGGGGGCTGGCGGCAATGAAGTGGTTGGCCATATAGATCAGGGAAGACCCCTGCCGTTCCAGGTAGGAGGGCAGCAGGGCCAGCACGCAGTAGTCTTCCACCGGCCCGTAAAAATGGGCAAAGCCCTGGGTAAAACTGGCCTCGTACAGGGACAGGTCCGTTACGTGGTGGCGGCTGGTGGCCTGGCCGCTGGTGCCGCTGCTGGTAAAAGTGGCCGCCACGGCACCCGTGCCCGTGAGCACCCGCTGGGTCTTGAAGAATTCAATGGGCAAAAAGGGAATGTCCCGCAGTTGGGAAACCCGCTGGGGACGTACCCGCAGATGGTCGCAATAGCTGCGGTACACCGGGTTGTGGGCGTACTGGTGCCCAAAGGTCTCCAGGGCCTGGGCCAGGAAGTCTCGGGGCGTGTCTATGTTCAGGAAATTGCGCTGTGCCATGATATTGTGGTGGCACAAAGGTAAAGAAGATGCGCGGAAGTTTTGGGGCGGTCCAGGTTTAGCGCACCACCAATTTGCGGTGCATGTGCTTTCCGTTCTCGGTGACCCGCACCATGTACACCCCGGGCACAAGACGGCCAATGTTCAGTGTTTTGCCCCTAATGTTGTCCGTTAGCACCAGTTCCCCGAACACATCGTAGATGTGCACGGTCTTGATCTCGTTAAGGGCGGTGCTCACATAGACCACTTGGTCCGTGGCGGGGTTGGGGTACAGTTTAAAGCCCTCTATGTGCTTCTCTTGCGGGGAAACAGCCGTGCGGGTCTCCTGCGCCGTGGCAGAAAGGGTCATTCCAATGCAAAGGAGTAGGTAGATTGTTTTCATGCGCCATTGATTTGGGAGTCAACATCCCAAAGGTAGGCGCCAACGCCGGCCCGGGCCATAAATTGTTGTGAAAGCCAAAAAATTGTAGGTCAATGCCTTGCGGGCTTCCTTTCATCGATTTTTTTGTGCGGGTTGTCGGTAGGGGGGAGGGGTGGGGTGTTTGGGTCTCGGCCTTGCTGTTTGGCCAATTGGGCCGTTTTGGCAGATAAGGTGGTCCGTATTGAGTTGGGTGTGCCTTATTGGTTATATTCGGTGGTACTATTTCAATTAAATGATCACCAAAGGAATGCACCTGATCAACCCTTACGGAATTGGAGTCTAATCCCCAATTTGATCAGGTAATCCATAGTGAAGGTTTTGGCGGGCGGTCTGTATGCGGATAAAGCCGGATGGCGGATGATTTTGACCAATCTAAAGCAAGTAATATCCAGCGGGGTTACGACTGATTTGGCTATTTTAGGGAACTATAGGGAAAAACCAATTAAGATGATTTTTTGAACTGGACAGACCTGGTTGGCAGAAGGCTTAGGGGCAGCGGTACTATATGGTAATCACTTACGCCCAAAACAGAAGACAACCAAATTTGGAGACGCTGTTTGAGGTCATAAAAATGGGAAAGGTTGAAGTAAAGTCATAAACAAAGGAAGATCGAATGGACTTAGTTAAGGAAGCAGACATAGAATATGGGCTTGTAGGCAGATTACAAGATTTAAAATACACCTATAGGCCTGATATAAGGGACTTAAACGCGCTGGAGCAAAATTTTCGCGAAAAATTTGAAAAACTCAACAAGGTGCAACTCACCGATTCCGAATTTGAAAAACTGAGTACCCAAATCATTGACCCCGATGTATTTGCTGCATCCAATAGTTTAAGAAAAACAAACACCTTCTTTCGCGAAGATGGAACACCCTTGCACTATACCCTTGTAAACATCAAAGACTGGTGCAAAAACGACTTTGAGGTCATTAACCAACTTCGGATAAACACAAAAAACAGCAACCATAGATATGATGTCATTGTCCTCATCAATGGCGTGCCTGTGGTTCAAATAGAATTAAAAACGCTGGAAGTGAGTCCCAACAAGGCCATGCAGCAGATTGTGGACTATAAAAATGATGTGGGAAACGGCTACACCAATTCGCTCATGTGCTTTATGCAGTTGTTTATTGTGAGCAACAAAAGCAAGACCTTCTATTTTGCCAATAACAACAATGAGCACTTCGCTTTCAATGCAGATGAGCAATTTTTGCCCGTGTACACTCTCGCAACTGAAGACAACAAAAAAATAAATCACCTCTACGACTTTGCCGACAAATTTTTAAGCAAATGCACCCTGGGGCAAATGATAAGCCGCTATATGGTTTTGGTGGCAAGCGAGCAAAAAATACTGGTAATGCGACCGTACCAAATCTATGCGGTAAAAGCCATTGTAGATTGCATACACCAAAATAGAGGAAACGGATACATCTGGCACACCACGGGAAGTGGAAAAACACTCACCTCTTTCAAAGCTTCCACACTCTTAAAAGACAATCCCGATATTGAAAAGTGCTTGTTTGTTGTGGATAGAAAAGACCTCGATAGGCAAACACGACAAGAGTTCAATAAATTCCAAGAAGGCAGTGTGGAAGAAAACACCAATACGGCCACTTTGGTCAATCGTATGTTATCTACAGATTATGCAGATAAAGTAATTGTGACCACCATTCAAAAACTGGGCTTGGCACTCAACCAAAATAGTAAACGCAACGTAAAGCAACGAGAGGACAACCAAGAAAGCTATTACGATAGGTTGGCACCCTTACGAGACAAAAGAGTGGTATTTATTTTTGATGAATGCCACCGCTCGCAATTTGGCGAAAACCACGATGCCATAAAAGAGTTCTTTCCCAAAGCCCAACTTTTTGGATTTACCGGAACACCCATTTTTACGGAAAACGCTACCTATAAAACCATTGAAGGCGACCAAGCTTCCTACAAAACGACCCAAGATGTTTTTCAGCAAGAACTGCATGCGTACACCATCACCAATGCCATTGAAGATAGGAACGTACTGCCTTTTCATATCGACTATTTTACGGCAGAAGGTCAACCGGATTTCAATGGTTTGAGCCATAAAATGGCGGTGATACATGCCATTCTCAAAAAGCACGACAAAGCTACGGACCACCGAAGGTTCAACGCCATACTGGCTACTTCTTCCATTGCAGATGCCATTGAGTATTATCACCTCTTTAAGCAAAACCAAAGGGAATACGCCCAAGTGAACGAAGACTACGCCCCGCTCAACATTGCTTGTGTGTTCTCTCCGCCTGCCGAGGGCAACAAAGACATACTGCAGTTGCAAGACGATTTACAACAAGAAAAAGCCGACAACCAGATAGAGCCCAATAAAAAGAAGGCAGCCCTCACCCAAATTATGGCAGATTACAATGCGCAGTATGGCACCAACCATAGTATCGCCGAGTTTGATGGCTACTACCAAGATATACAGCAGCGTATAAAATCGCAGAAGTACCCCAACAAAGATGTGCCGCACAAAGACAAAATAGATGTGATCATTGTGGTAGATATGCTCCTTACGGGTTTCGACTCTAAATTCCTCAACACCATTTACGTAGATAAAAACCTAAAATATCACGGTCTCATACAAGCCTTTTCCCGCACCAATCGTGTCATAAATGACAATAAACCCAAGGGAAACATTCTCGATTTTAGACAGCAGGAAGAGGCGGTGGACAATGCCATGGTGTTGTTCTCCGGTGCCCAGATAGAGCGAGCAAAAGAAATCTGGCTCGTGGAACCCGCACCGGTGGTCATTGAAAAATACCAGGAAGCGGTAGGCAACCTGAAAATGGTTATGGAATCGCACGGATTGGAATGTAAAGCCCACGAAGTAGCCAACCTCAAAGGAGACGAAGCACGTGCACAGTTCATCAACACCTTTAAAGAAGTACAGCGTTTAAAAACACAGCTAGACCAATATACCGACTTGGAAGACGCCCAAGCCGATACCATTGAAGCCACCTTGCCCACAGACGATTTCCGTTCCTTTAAGAGCAATTACCTCGATACCGCAAAACGCTTAAAGGAAATACAAAACAAACCCGATGCACCAGAGGCAGTGAAACAGCTAGATTTTGAGTTTGCCCTGTTCTCTTCTGCCGTTATAGATTACGATTACATCATTGGCCTGGTAGCCAAACACCTGCACAATGCGCCAAGTGAAAAAACCAAAATGACCAAGGAGCAAATTATACAATTGCTCAGCGCTAGTGCCAACATGCAAGACGAACGTGAAGACATCATTGCCTATATCAACGCCTTGCCCATTGGCGAAAAATTGACTGAAAAGGAGATACGCGAGGGCTACCAACAATTTAAAGACAAAAAAGCCGCCAAGGAACTCAACGCCATTGCCCAAAAACACCAGCTAGAAACCCAAAGCCTCAAAGCCTTTATAGATGAAATTATGAACCGAATGCTGTTTGATGGTGAAAAACTGACCGATTTGTTGGCACCCTTGGGGCTGGGCTGGAAAGACCGCAGGGTGGCAGAATTGGCACTGATGGAAGACCTGGTGCCCTTATTGAACAAACTGGCCCAAGGGCGAGAAATTGCGGGGTTGAATGCCTACTCTGTTTGAATTGTGAATTATGAATGGTGAGTTGTGAGTTGTGGATTATGAATGAGAAAAGACCAAATATTATTAGAGATAAAAGTTTTGCGTTTGCGCTAAGGGTAGTGAAGCTCTATCGATTTCTCTGTGAGGAGAAAAGAGAGTTTGTAATGAGTAAACAACTGCTAAGAAGTGGTACTGCTATTGGTGCGATGGTCAGAGAAGCAGAGCACGCAGAAAGTAAAACCGATTTTATTCACAAATTGGCAATCTCCCAAAAAGAAGCCAATGAAACCGATTATTGGTTAGAACTTCTGCATAAATCCGATTACCTCGAAGAAAAACAAAATCAATCCATTATTCAAGACAGTAAAGAAATCAATAAGATACTCGCATCCATTATCATCACCTCAAAACAAAAGCATTATGCCAACAAGTAATTCATCATTCACAATTAATAATTCATAATTCAAAAAATGAGCAGCAAACAAAAACATGCCCTGAGCAGAGTCGAACGGGTAGTACCACCATTGCGTTTTCCTGAGTTTGAGGAGGAATGGACTATTGAAAACCTAGGCTCATTAGCCGAAAATTTGAGTAATAGAAGAATACCAATAACAAGCAACAAAAGAGAAAAAGGAGATATTCCTTATTATGGAGCCACTGGAGTAATTGATTATGTAAAAGATTTCATCTTTGATGAAGAATTATTATTAATTTCTGAAGATGGAGCTAATTTATTGGATAGAAATTACCCGATAGCATATTCAATCTCTGGGAAAACTTGGGTGAATAATCACGCACACGTTCTTAAGTTTGAGAACAAATCAACAGAAATTCTGGTTCAGAAATATATCAATTCAAACAGTGTTGAAGAATATTTAACAGGTAAAGCACAACCCAAGTTAAACAGAAGAAACTTAGAAAGAATAAGAATTCCTCTTGCCAAAAACCCCGCAGAACAACAAAAAATAGCCAATTGCCTATCTTCTTTAGATGAAGTCATCACAGCAGAAACTGAAAAACTAGACCTTTTACAAGACCACAAAAAAGGATTGTTGCAACAGCTGTTTCCCAATCCCATGGTGAATGGTGAAACAATGGTGAATGGTGAAACAATGGTGAATGATGAAACTCACAATTCACAATTCACAATTCACAATTCAAAAGTGCCTAAATTTCGTTTTCCTGAGTTTGTGAATGATGGGGAGTGGGAGGAAACGACTCTTGAAAAGTGTTTGGATTACTTGCAACCAACACCCTATTTGGTGAGTAGTACAGATTATGACGACAAATTCGAAACGCCAGTTTTAACTGCCGGTAAAACATTTATTTTAGGCTATACAGATGAAAAAGAAGGAATATTTGATAAAAATCTTCCCGTAATAATTTTTGATGATTTTACAACTGCATCAAAATTTGTTGACTTTCTATTCAAAGCCAAATCATCCGCAATGAAAATTTTACTTGCCAAAGATGATAACAATATCAAGTTTATGTTTGAAGCTATCCAAAATTTAAAATTTGAGGTTAGCACGCATAAAAGGCATTGGATTTCTGTTTATTCCAAACTCAATATTTTAAGACCAAAAGACCCAAAAGAACAACAAAAAATAGCCGCTTGTCTTTCTGCAGCAGACGAACTAATAGCAGCCCAAGAAGAAAAAATAGAACAGCTACAAGAGCATAAAAAAGGCTTAATGCAACAGTTGTTTCCTAATCATAACCCGTAAAGACACAATACATTGCGTCTCAGAAAATGGATAAATACAAAAACAAATACCGCATTGCCTCTGCCCGTGCCCCATTTTGGGATTATGGGTGCAATGCCGCCTATTTTGTAACCATTTGTACCCATAACCGCGAACATTATTTTGGCGAAATAATAAATGGAAAAATGCAATTGTCTGAAATTGGGGAAAACGAATGGTTAAAAACATTTGAAATGCGACCTGATATGAATTTGTGGATGGGCGATTACGTGGTAATGCCCAATCATTTTCACGCCATCATTGGTATTGGTCAAAACCAATACAATACGCAACGTGATACGCAACGTGATACGCAACGTAGAGACGCAATGCATTGCGTCTCTACCACAAACACCACAAACACCACAAACACCACAAACACCGCAAACACCACCCACACAAACACCACCGCCACCACAAACAATGATTTACCATTACCATCGAAAAACCAATTCGGCCCACAATCCAAAAATTTGGCATCCATTATTCGTGGGTTTAAAATTGGGGTAACCAAAAATGCCCGAATATTAAATCCCGATTTTCAATGGCAACCTCGATATCACGACCACATTATTCGTGATAATAAATCGTTTAACACCATTTCCAATTACATTATCAACAATCCGATGAATTGGAAAGAGGATAAATTTTTCAATTAAAGAAATATGACCGCACAACAAAAACAAGAAGAACTAGGCAAAACCCTTTGGGATATAGCAGATAGTTTAAGAGGCGCCATGAATGCAGATGATTTTCGTGATTATATGCTATCGTTCCTCTTTTTACGCTACCTATCTGATAATTATGAAGCTTCGGTTCAAAAAGAATTGGGGTCAGACTATCCCAGTAAAGACGCTATGCATAGCGTCTCCACAAACCCACTTTCGATTTGGTACGAAGCAAATCCTAATGACATTGTGGAATTCGAAAAGCAAATGCGGAGAAAAGTGCATTATGTAATTGAGCCGCAATATTTATGGAGCAGTATTTCAGAACTGGCAAGAACACAGCACGAAGATTTATTAAAAACACTTCAAAAAGGGTTTAAATACATAGAAAACGAATCCTTTGAAAATTCGTTCAAAGGCTTGTTCTCAGAAATTAATCTTGATTCTGAAAAACTAGGCAAGAACTATGAAGCTAGAAATGAAAAGCTTTGCAAGATCATTACCCAAATTGCCGTAGGTATTGCAGACTTCTCCACGGATAGCGATACCCTTGGAGATGCTTACGAATATCTGATCGGACAGTTTGCAGCAGGTTCAGGTAAAAAAGCAGGCGAGTTTTACACACCACAGCAATTATCTACCATTCTCTCGGAGATTGTGACTTTAGACAGTCAAAACCCAAAAGCAGGTAAAAAGAAAAAGATAAATAAAGTGCTCGATTTTGCTTGTGGTTCTGGTTCCTTGCTATTGAACGTAAAGAATAAAATTGAAAAAGCCGGTGGTACTTTAAGTAGAATTTATGGGCAAGAGAAAAACATAACCACCTACAACTTGGCCCGGATGAATATGCTGCTGCACGGAGTAAAAGCTTCAGAATTTGAGATATTCCACGGAGATACCTTAAAAAATGACTGGGAGATTCTAAACGAAATGAACCCTGCAAAAAAGGTAGAGTTTGATGCCATCGTTGCAAATCCGCCTTTTAGTTTACGCTGGGATGCCTCCGAGGCTATGGGCGAAGATTTCCGATTTAAAAATTATGGGTTGGCACCAAAATCAGCTGCAGATTTTGCCTTTTTATTGCACGGTTTCCATTTTTTGAGTGAAGAGGGAACCATGGCCATCATTTTACCGCACGGCGTTTTATTTAGAGGTGGAGCGGAATCTCGCATAAGGGAAAAACTGCTCAAAGACAATCATATAGACACCGTAATTGGCTTGCCTTCCAACCTTTTCTTTTCAACCGGAATTCCAGTATGTATTTTGATTTTAAAGAAATGTAAAAAAGAAGATGATGTATTGTTTATCAATGCCAGTGAGGGTTATAAAAAAGAAAAGCGTCAAAACGTATTGCGAAATGGAGATCTTGAAAAAGGAGAGAAAAACGATATTCTTGAGATCATCAATACCTACAAAAACCGACCTGAAAAAGTGGAACGTTACGCTCGCAGAGTTCCAATGGAGGAAATCGTGAAAAACGAGTTTAACTTGAATATTTCCCGTTATGTGAGTACGGCAAAACGAGAGCCGATCATTGACTTAAAAGAAGTGAATGAAAAACTGGTTGATATAGAAAAGAAAGCCACGGAAGCATTAAATGAGCACAATGCATATTTAAAGGAATTGGGACTGAAAACAATCTAAATGATAATTGCCATTGGTCGTGCAAGAAGTCGTTGACCCTTTGGCTTGCATTGAGAACCAAGGGCCCGCTCCTCCCCTTGGTCAAGGGGAGGTGGTTTTCCACTTCACTGTGGAAAAGCGGAGGGGTTGTTCCGTGGGCACTTTGGGCTGTTTTTTCCCCAAGCTCCCAGAGCGGGGTGCCCCGCAGCTAAAGCAATGCACACGACCGAAGGCCCGCAAAAGGTCCGGTGGACGTTTTGCAGTGAGGGGCGCGGCGGTGCGCCGCCCTTGCTGGCCCTGGAGCTGCATCCCAGTAAGCAGCCCCATCCGCACGACCCAATGGAGCACCTGAAAGTGACGGATTGCCGCGCTGCGCTCGCAATGACGGTGTTTTGGCTTTGGCTTGCATTGAGAACCAAGAGCCGCTCCTCCCCTTGGTCAAGGGGAGGTGGTTTTCCACTTCACTGTGGAAAAGCGGAGGGGTTGCTGCGTGGGCACTTTGGGCTGTTTCAACTCGAATTTCCCAGAGCGGGGTGCACCGCAGCTAAAGCAATGCACACGACCGAACGCCCGCAAAAGGTCCGGTTTCCCAGAGCGGGGTGCCCCGCAGCTAAAGCAATGCACACGACCGAACGCCCGAAAAAGGTCCGGTGGACATTTTGCAGTTAGGGGCGTGGCGGTGCGCCGCCCTTACTGGCCGTGGGGCTGCATCCCGGCAAACGGCCCCGATCCGGACGACCCACTGGGGATTCTGAAAGTGACGGATTGCCGCGCTGCGCTCGCAATGACGGTGTTTTGGCTTTGGCTTGCATTGAGAACCAAGAGCCGCTCCTCCCCTTGGTCAAGGGGAGGTGGTTTTCCACTTCACTGTGGAAAAGCGGAGGGGTTGCTCCGTGGGCACTTTGGGCTGTTTTTTCCCCAAGCTCCCAGAGCGGGGGACAGGCCTGGGAAGAACCTTTTGGTTATGAATTCACCCTATCAACCACCCCTTTCTTCCGCCTTTGGAATTCATTTCCCGTCCGTACCGTTCGGGCGGGCCAGCCTTGAACAAGGAAGGGAGCTTTTTATCTTTTGAAGACCCATTCCATCTTGGTGGCCGCCTCCATACACGCGCTGCTGATCATGCGTGATGTGCACGTGACCGTCTTCTGCCTCATAATTTGGACCATAATGATATGGATGTGAAAAAAAAGGTCAATATAGTTAAAAAGTGGGGATAGGTAGGTTTTGGCCCCCCGGACAACGGCCTTCGCGAAAGGGGGCCGGATCTTGCCATGACACTTGGGCGTCTAGGGCCGGTCGGATGTTTTTTTCAGAAGACCGGAGAGGATAAAGACAAGCACGCTCAGTGCAAAGAGCAGGGCGGTAACGGCAATGTAAAAGGTGAAGGCGCTCATACCTCTGGTGTTTTTACGTTTAATGGGACAACCTTGTCCCGGGTCATTTTAAATGACGAAAGTAAGGTAGGGCGTAGGGCCCAATTGGCCCAACACAATTGTATAAAGTGGGGCACTTACCGTATAAAAGGTAGGAAAACGGCCATTTCCTGAACTGCCCCAGGGGGCGTGGAAGGAAGCGGGCCACGGCCACGGCACGTGCCCACCAACGGCAAGGCTGTGGCAAAACGGGCCACCGCCTGGATATTTCCAAAAAAATGTTGGAACGACCTATTTGACGATGAGCTTCCTGGTGGCCACCCGTTTGCCTTCCAGCACGCGCAGCACATAAACACCGGCGTCCAGGTCGGACAGGTTCAGTTCCCTGCCCAGGATGGTGGTCTTGAGCACCAAGGTGCCCAGCACGTCATAGATCATGATCTCTTTGGGGCCGTTGTTCTGGGTGGTAATGTAGATGCGGGCATTGGTCACCGGATTGGGGTACATAGAGAAGCCCTCAATATCTCCCCGGTCCGGGCCAGACTGGCCAAAACCGATCGCACTGAATACGAAGAATGCAATGAGGTAAAAGTGCTTCATAAGGTATTGGGTGCAAATGCCATACCACAAAGATAGAAATAATCGGTTCCAAGTATAAAAAGAAGGGCGGTTTCTTGTGTTTTTTCCTTCAACCAAGTGTAAAAGCCCGCACTGGGCGGGCTTTTATAATTCTATTTTAGGCAGGGTTTAGTCTATGCCCACGGTCCAGCCCGCGCCCCAGGCAGCAATGTCGGTTCCGGTCCCGTTCCCTTCCCCGCTGATCAGATCGGCCTCCGTGGCGTCCCCGTCCAGCTCGGTAAGGGTGGGCACATCGGTAAAGGTTACATTGGTAAAGTTCAGGGTTCCGTCCAGGATGTTGGAAGAGGTGGGCGTGGCGGCCTCGTCATCGTCCACCAAAATGCCAGTGTTCTTGCCCACAATGAGCACATTCTCAAAAGTGCCCTGGGTGCCCGCGCGCAGCAAGAACCCACGGGTGCTGTCATTGGTGCCGCTTTTGCTCTCTATGGTGACATTGGTTACGGTGGGGTTGGAAAAATTACCGGAGGCGTTGGCAAAATCGGTATTGAAACCATCGCACTCAAAGGCCTCGTCCCCAATGCCGTTGCCTTGCAGTACAAAGGCATCCGTAATGCTGCCGCTGAAACCCTCGGTCCAGTCAATGGAATCGTCCTCGGCGTTCACCACGGCCAGGAAGCGGGCGTTCACCGTACCGCCAAAGAACTCAATGCCATCATCTGCCCCCTCAAAGGATTGGATGTATTCAATGGTGGTGCCGCTGCCCACGCCATAGAAGGAAAAGCCGTTGTTCTCGGACTGTCCGTCCGCGGCCCCACCGGAATACTGCACCCGCACATAGCGCAGTATGCCGGAGTTGTCATCGGCCACATTGCCGCCGTAGGGCAGGTTTCCGATCTCCGAGGTGGCGGTGGCCGTGCCCGTGACCGAGTTCACCGGGGCACGACCCAAGAGGATGAGCCCGCCCCAGTCCCCGGCAGAGGGCGCGGTACTGTCCGAGGTGAACACAATGGGATTGGCCGCCGTACCGTTGGCCACGATCTGGGCGCCCTGCTCAATGGCCAGGTACACGTTGGGCCCGGCCGTGGCCTTGATCAGGGTGCCGGGTTCTATGGTCAGTACGGTGCCCGAGGCCACAATGGTGGCCCCGTTGAGAATGTATTCCTTGTCTGCCTCCAAGGTCAGGTCTTCGTTAATGCTGCCGGAGGCCGGGGTAAGGACCACCGTGGTCTCCCCACCGCCCTCGGTGGCCGTGGTGTTGTTCACCGTGGTAACACTGTTGTCCGTGATGATGATGTCCGCGGTGTCATCGCGCTCACAGCCCACAAAAAGGGCCGCTAGGGTAACTAAGCTCAAGATCGATTTTTTCATTGTTTCTAGTTTAAATGCAGTTTTGGATGTTTTAAAATTTATACTTCAGGGTGATGCCCAGGTTGATGCCCAGGGTGTACTCCCGGATAATGATGTCCCCGTCCCCGGTGTTTTCACGGATAAGGGCAATGTTGGGGTCCAAGAGGTTGGTGGCACTAAGGTTGGCCTCAAAATGTTCGCCAATGGGATTTTTCCAGATAAAATTGAGGGTGGGCACCCCCTTTTCCACAATGTTCCCCAAGGACCCGGCCCCCAGGGCGGCGATGCGATCGGAAAAGTAGGAGAACACCAAGGTGGCCTTGGGCGCATAGTTTCCAAACGTGGGGCTGTAGTTCAGGTCCGTGTTCACAATAAGGGGGGAGGCGCCCTGCAGGGCGTCCGAGCTGCGATCAAAGGTGGTGCCAAAGGTGTTCTGCTCCCCGGCGGCAATGTTCCTTAGGTCTTGCCGGGTATGGGTATAGGCGGCATTGACGCCCAGGGAGAGGGTGGCGCGTTCCTCCGCATTGGTGAGCAGGTTTTTGCGCAGCTCTACCTCCAGCCCCAGTACCCGGGCCGCTTCCCCGGTACGGAAGAGACGTTGGGTGCCCGTGGCATCTGCTGCGATCACACGGTTCACCGGATCTTGTATGAGCTTGCCAAAGGCGGCAATGGAGAACAGCTCGCCCCGGGACATGAACCATTCGTACTTCAGGTCCAGGTTGTAGATGTCAGAATAATTGACCCCATCCCCGTTCTTGCCCCCGAACAGATCGGGATTGCCCCCAAAGCGCTGGGTCACGCCCTCGTAAACAAAAGGGGCCACTTCCTTGAACTCCGGAAAGGAGACCGTGTTGCTAATACCCAACCGGAGGTTGGCGTTCTCGCTAAGGGCATAACGGGCGTTGAGACTGGGCAGAAAGAGGGACTCTTGGACATTGCGGAAGCCCGGGTCCGAAGGCGGTAGGTTGATCACATCGTACACAATGTCCTGGCTCACGGACTCGGCCCGTATGCCGGGCACCAAGAGCAGTTGTTCCGTTACCTGCCACTCGGCCGAGAGAAAACCGGCGTGGATGTCCAGGTTGCCACGGTAGGTGTTGTCCGGAAGGCCGGGACGGTTCACCGCACCAATGTCATTGTTGATCGGGTTCAGGTTGCGGATCTCGTAGAGGGCACCCTCCTGCCCGCCCAGGCTGCTGTTTTCTATGGTAAAAAAGGAGTCCAGGTTGTTCACGTCCGTTACCGGGGTGGTGCGGTCAAAGATGCGGTAGCCGTAGCGGATGCTGTTAAAATCGCGCTGTTTGGTGCGGCCATTGTAGCCAAAGTTCAGGGTGAGCGCTTCGGAAGCCGTATGGCTCAGATTCACAAAACTGTTCAGTTCCCGATCTTCTATGCTCTGGAAAAAGCGCTGGTTCTCAAAAGCGGTATTGGTAAAGAACACCGGGTTGGTGTTGGGGTCAGCGTCCAGGGCAAACTGGTAGTTTTCCAGGGTGATGCGCTTTCGGTCCGGTTCGTCCGAAAAGACGGTGTTGTACCCAGTTCCCCAATCCAGCACCCAATCCTCTTGAAACCTATGTTTGCCCGTGAGCTGGTTCACAAAGATCATGTCCTGGTTAAATTGCACGTTCGACACAAAGAAACCGTTGTCCGAGGTAATGCCGTCCCGGTTGAAGCCCTCTCCGTTCACCCCAAAAAAGCTCACGGCATCGGTGGCACTGTTCACAAACAGGGAACTGTACTTGATCTTGTGCCCATTTTTCATCTGGTACACCATGTTGGCCAGAGCCGTGGTGTTGGAAGAATAGATGTATTCCTCCGTTTCGGGGAAATCGAATTTGAGCACGTTGGTAAAATCCCGGGCGGGACCCTGTAGGTACTCGTACCCATTGCCAAAGGCGGCCGTGCCAAAGAAGCTGAGCTTGGAATCGTCCCGAAACGTGATGGAGTACCCTCCCTCAAGGGCACCGTTGAGGTTTACCGGGGCCCCCATTTGTTCCGGATCCACCCCGTGCGAGAGGATAATGGCAAAGGGATTGTTGTTGTACCTATTGTAAAAACCAAAGAAGCTGGTGCCCTCGCTCTGCAAAAAATCCTGCCCCACGGCATTGGAGTTGATGCCGTTGCCCAAGGAGACCTCCAGATACCCGTTGCCGGAGTATTCCTTGGAGTCAACGTTCACGTTTCCGGCAGAGAAATCGCCATAAAAAGAGGCGTTGTAGGCCTTGCTCACGGATACGTTCTCAATGATGCCGCTGGAAAAGAGGTTTAGGTCAATGTTCTTTTTGTTCACGTCATTGGAGGGCAGGGAAAGCCCGTTCATGGTGGTGTTCTGGTAGCGATCGCCCAGCCCTCGCACATAAACGTTTCCTGAGCCCTCCTGTTTGGAGATGCCCGAAATCTGCGACACCGCGGCAGCGGCATCGTCAATGCCCTTTAGCGTAAGGGCCTCGGCGCCAATGGCCTCCTGGATCAGGTTGGCATTCTTTTGTTGCAGCAACAGGGCCTGCTCGGAATCCTTTGCGGTGGAGGTGATCACCGTTACCTCTTCCAGGGCCATTCCCTTGGAGGCGCTCATGGCCACGTCCACGGTGGTGGTCTGCCCGGCCACTACGGCCACGTTGGCGATCTCCACAGTTTCGTACCCCAAGTAGCTGAACACCAAGGTGTACACGCCTGGATCCACATTGTCAATTTCAAAAAGGCCGTCAAAATCAGAGGTGGTGCCCTTGGAGGTGCCCTTGATCAGCACATTGGCAAAGGCCAGGGGCTCGTTGTTGTATTCCTTGTCCGTAAGGGCGCCCGCAATGCTGCCCGTGTCTTGGCAAAGGGCGGCGGTGGCGCTTAACAGGAGAAAGGCAAAAAGTATTTTTTTCATCTAGGGGGGTGTCTCTTAAATCCGCTGCAAAGAAACCGGGTGCCTGTAAAGGTCGGGTTAGGTGCATGTTAAACCTTTATATTTTTAGTGTTACGGAAAGGTTACTACATTAAATCAACGTTAAGCGCGGCCGGCAAAGCGGTATTCTTTATTACATTTGGGAAATAAGCACGAAAAACGACCATGAAAAAGAAAGATATGCGCATCCTTTTGGTGGATGACGAGCCAGACATTCTGGAGATCGTGAGCTACAACCTCTCTTCAGAGGGCTATGAGGTGCACACCGCCAAGAACGGTGCGGAGGGCGTGGCCAAGGCGAAAAAAAAGAAACCGCACCTCATTATCCTGGATGTGATGATGCCAGAAATGGACGGCATTGAGGCCTGCGAGCTGATACGGCGCACCCCGGGACTGGAAAACACCGTTATTACCTTTCTCACCGCAAGGGGCGAAGACTACTCCCAAATGGCCGGTTTTGATGCCGGCGCGGACGATTACATTACCAAGCCCATTAAACCCAAGGTGTTAATGAGCAAGGTCAAGGCCCTGCTCAGGAGGGTGGGTACCGCGGAGGAGGCCGTGGAGGACATTACCACCGTGGGCGACCTTACCATAGACCGGGAGGAGTACAAGATCATAAACAAGGGCACGGAGATCGTGCTGCCCCGAAAGGAGTTTGAGCTGTTGGCCCTGCTCACCTCCAAGCCCAACAAGGTCTTTAAACGGGAGGTGATTTTGGACAAGGTCTGGGGCAATGAAGTGGTGGTGGGCGGCCGCACCATTGATGTGCACATTAGAAAACTGCGCGAAAAGATAGGCGAGGAGCATTTTAAGACCGTAAAGGGGGTAGGGTATAAGTTTGTGCTGTAATGGCGGTGCGGGCCAAAAGATCCTACCGCTTTGCACTGCGCTCTGCCGTGCTGCTCACCGGGTTGATCTCCCTTGGTGGGGGCTTGGTGCTGTGGTGGGCCAACATCTTTTCCTGGCCCGTGCTGCTGGCCATGGCCGGCCTGGTGTTCGCCCTTTGTTTTTTGGTGCTGCAACTGCGCATAGAACGCTTCATTTACAGAAAGATCCGAAAAATCTACGACGACGTGGCCCTGCTGGAGTCCACCACCCTGACCTCCCAGCCCATTACCACGGACATGCGCACCCTGACCGAGGAGATAGAAAAATTTGCCAAGGACAAAAAAATTGAGATAGACACCCTAAAGATCCGCGAAGAGTACCGCCGCGATTTTCTGGGCAACGTGGCCCATGAGCTCAAGACGCCCCTCTTTACCGTGCAGGGCTACTTGGAGACTCTGTTGGACGGTGCCCTGGAAGACAAGGCCGTGCGCAAAAAGTATGTGGTCCGGGCCAACAAGGCGGTGGACAGGCTGATCTATATTGTAAATGACCTGGACCTGATCACCAAACTGGAGGTGGGCGATCTGCGCCTGGAAAAGGAAGACTTTAACATTGTGTCCCTGATCCAAAGTGTTTTTGACCTCTTGGAGATGAAGGCGGCCAAGAGCCATATTGTCCTTACTTTTGATATGCCCTATGACACCCCCATCATGGTGCACGCCGATCGGGAGAAGATCAGGCAGGTGCTCACCAATCTCTTGGTGAACTCCATTAAGTACGGCAATGACAACGGCACCACGGAGGTGAGTGTGGAGAACTTGGTGAAGAACAAGGTCATTGTCAGGGTCACGGACAACGGAGACGGTATTCCCAAAGAACATATCCCACGCTTGTTCGAGCGTTTTTACCGGGTGGACCCCAGTGGCAGTAGAAAGGCGGGAGGCTCTGGCCTGGGGCTGGCCATTGTGAAACACGTCATTGAGGCCCACGGGGAAAAAATATATGTGGAAAGCGTGGTGGATGTGGGATCGGAGTTTTCCTTCACCCTGGAAAAAAGCAAGACCTAGCAGGGATGCCACCCTGCCGCCCCCGCTACATTGTGGGCCAATTTTCGTTTCCACAACATTCGTGGTGGCACCAAAAAAAAGAAAGGCCGCACGCCAGAACAGCCCCCTGCCCATTTCGGCGCCGTCCCAAACTTTATGGCCATCCGTACCGCCCGATCCCTCCCTTTTCATAATTTTGTGGGGAACCATGCACGGACATCTTGGGAAGCAAGAACAAATTACAGCGATTTAAGGAGAACGAGACCTTTGGGAACGTGATCCAGCCCAGCCGGGAAGAAGTGGAACAGGGCTTTGCCCAGCGCGGGGCCTGGCACGGGCATTTTGGCAATGACCACCCCATTGTCCTGGAATTGGGCTGCGGCAAGGGGGAGTATTCCGTGGGCCTGGCCAAAATGTTCCCCGAAAAGAATTTTATAGGCATAGACATCAAGGGCGCACGTTTCTGGCGGGGCGCAAAAACGGCACTGGAAGAAGGGCTGCACAATGTGGCCTTCCTCAGGACGCAGATCGAGCTGGTGGACAAGCTTTTTGCCCCGGGCGAGGTCTCGGAAATTTGGATCACCTTCCCCGACCCCCAGATCAAGTACAAGCGCACCAAGCACCGCATGACCAACAAGGACTTCCTGGCCCGGTACCAAAACATACTGCGCCCCGGTGCCTTGGTGCACCTTAAGACAGACAGTGAATTCATGCACGGCTATACCCTGGGGCTGTTGCACGGCCTGGGGCACGAGGTGATCTACGCCAACCACAATGTGTACAAAAATGAGGGCAGTCCTAGGGAAGTGCTGGAACTGCAAACGTTTTACGAAAAACAGTACCTTGGGATGGGAAAGCCCATTACCTACATCCAATTTAGGTTAACCTAGGGCCATGCAGCACCTCCTGATCCTTTTTTTTGCCACTTTTTCCGCCGCCTTCATGGCCACGGTGCCCCCGGGACTGCTCAATGTGAACGCGGCCAAGACCAGTGTGCAAAAGGACAAGCTCAACGGCATTGTCTTTAGTCTGGGCGTGTGCACCATGATCATGATGCAGGCCACCGTGGCGGTCTTCATTTCCAAGTTCCTGCACAAAAACCCCGATGTGGTGGCCATTCTCCTTAAAGTGGCCATTGGCGTCTTTGCCGTATTGGCCGTTTATTTTTTTATGGCCGCAAGGAGCAACAAGAAACAAAAAATTAATGAGATCAAGCTGAGCAAGCGCAACAGCTACCTAAAGGGTCTGTTCCTCGCGGCGCTTAACCTGCTCACCATTCCCTATTACAGCGGCCTCAACATCATGTGGAACGCCTCCGGATGGATCAAGTTCCAGGTCTGGGACATTGTCACCTTTGTCCTGGCCGCCGGGGCAGGCACCTTCTCCGTGCTCTATCTCTACGTGTTTTATTTTAACAAATTGGAGCACAAGACCCATAAATTTGCCAAGAACGCCAATTACATCCTGGGCTTTTTAATGCTGGTGCTGCTCCTCATGACCATTGTAAGGGTGTACCATAACTGATATGGCAGACAAGGAAAGTTTCTTTTTAAGGGTATATGAGGTGGTGCGGCAAGTGCCCTACGGCCGGGTCACTTCCTATGGCGCCATTGCCAACTATCTGGGCGCGGCCCGCAGTGCCAGAATGGTGGGCTGGGCCATGAACGCCTCCCACGGCAGGGAAGACGTGCCCGCCCACAGGGTGGTGAACCGTAAGGGTCTCCTCACCGGAAAGCACCATTTTGGGGGCAGTAAGCTCATGGAGCAGCTCTTGGAAAGTGAAGGGGTAAAGGTAAGGGACGACCAAGTACTGGATTTTAAGGCACGCTTCTGGGACCCCATGGCCCAATTGCCGCCCCCCAAAACCCCATAAGACCGGCCTGGGGCTCTTGGGCAACGCCCTTGGCAGTGTTTGCCAAAAGCTTCCGATGAGCACAAAACCCGCTCCCGACTCCCCAAGCCCGTGCCATGGCCCCAATGTGGGCCGGGCCAAGGGCCCACCGGGAAACAATGCCCCAAATAATTGTCCGTAAGACAAATATTTTTCGCACTTTTGACTTTGGTTTGGGGCCCATTTCCAAAAGCTGTGTCATGCTTTTGGAAAGTGTCTTGGGCCTTTGGTATTTTTTGGCAACATCAATCACAGCACAGGATATGGAAGTAGTAGTGGGAATAGACATTGGCGGCACAAAGACAAAGATCGGTCTGGTGGACAGCACGGGCCATTGCCATGTGGAGACTTTTTTTAGGACGAAGGAATATCCCATCCTGGACCATTTTTTGGACCAGATCAAGGAAACGGTGACGGGTCTGCTGCAGCGCTTGCCGCAAGCGCCCGTGGTGTTGGGCTGTGGCATAGGGGCCCCAAACGCATCGAGCAAGACCGGAACCATAGAAAATGCCGCAAATTTGGCTTGGAAGGGGCACGTGCCCTTGTTGGAAAAGCTCCAACAAAAAATGCCCATGCCCATGCGCCTCATGAACGATGCCAGTGCCGCCGCCCTGGGAGAGCTGCTCTTTGGCAGTGGCCAGGGGATGACGGATTTCATTGCCATTACCTTGGGAACCGGTCTGGGGGCCGGGATCGTGGCCAATGGGCAACTGATCGATGGCCATACCGGCCTGGCGGGCGAACTGGGGCACATGGACCTCACCGTGGGCGACGGTAGGCTAACGGGCCTTGGCGTGCGGGGCGGACTGGAGGCCTATGTCTCTGCCACGGGACTCAAGCGCACCATCATGTACATGCTGAGCAAGTACATCGAAGACAGCCGCTTTAGAAGCATTGCCTTTAACGACCTGCACGGGGAGGACATTACCAAGGCCGCCGAGGAAGGGGACGTGATCGCCCTGCGCGCTTTTGACTATACCGCAAAGCACCTGGGGTTTGCCTTGGCCAACTTTACCGCCTTTACCCAACCGGAGGCCTTTATCTTAATGGGGGGCCTAACCAATAGTGGCAAGTTTATCATGGAGCCTCTGGAGAAGTACTTCAATGAGCACTTGCTCCCCATTTATCGGGGCCAGGTAAAACTGCTCATTTCCGAGATGCCCGGAAAAACCGCCGCCATCTGTGGTGCCGCCGCCCTGATCTGGGAACAGAACAAATAGGGCGCCATCTGCATGGCCCTTACGGCAAGGGGCGGCCCACGGGCCGTGTCACCTGATCGGCATACCTTCCGAGCGCCCCGGGACGCCCCGGCCAGCCATTGCGGGCGGCAATGCCGCCATACCTTATTTCAATGCAAAATCTTTCCGTTCTTGCCCCTAAGCCCTATCTTTGTTGTTTAGAATCAATTTACATAATGAAGCTGGACAAAAAGGAGATTATCAAGGCATTGGAGGAGATCACCGTGCCGGGCGAAGGCCAGAACATGGTGGAGAGCGGAGCGGTAAAGAACGTTCAGGTTTTTGGTGATGAGGTAGAGGTGGACATTACCATTGCCAACCCCAGCCTACAGGCGCGCAAGAAGACCGAAGTGGAAATTCTAAAGGTCATACACCGCAAGGTGTACGAGAAGGCCAAGATCAAGGTGAACATCACCGTAGATGCACCGGCTGCCAAGCCCAAGGCCAATGAGATCAAGGGCAAGCCCATTCCCGGCATACAGAACATCATTGCCGTGGCCTCCGGTAAGGGCGGCGTGGGAAAAAGTACCGTTACGGCCAACCTGGCGGTGACCTTGGCGAAGATGGGCTTTAAGGTGGGCCTCCTGGATGCCGATATCTATGGTCCTTCCATGCCCATTATGTTCGATGTGGCCCAGGAAAAACCCCTGGCCGTGAACGTGAACGGAAAGTCCAAGATGAAGCCCGTGGAAAGCTATGGGGTAAAGATCCTGTCCATTGGGTTTTTCACCCAGCCCAACCAGGCGGTGATCTGGCGGGGGCCCATGGCCTCCAAGGCCCTGAACCAAATGATCTTTGATGCCCATTGGGGCGAGCTGGACTTTATGCTGTTGGACCTTCCGCCGGGAACGGGAGACATACACCTGAGCATCATGCAGGCCATGCCCGTTACCGGGGCCGTGGTGGTGAGCACCCCACAGGAAGTGGCCCTTGCCGATGCCAAAAAAGGGGTGGCCATGTTCCAGCAAGATTCCATTAACGTGCCCGTGCTGGGCATAGTGGAGAACATGGCCTACTTTACTCCAGCGGAGCTTCCGGACAACAAATATTACATCTTTGGAAAAGATGGGGCCAGGAACCTGGCAGAGGACGTAAAGGTGCCCTTTTTGGGACAGATCCCCTTGGTGCAGAGCATACGCGAGGCCGGGGATGTGGGACGTCCCGCGGCCATGCAGACGGCAACGCCCACCGCCCAGGCCTTTGAGGAGCTCACCAAGAACGTGGTGCAGCAGGTCGTGGCCCGGAACGAGAACATAGCGCCCACAGAGGCCATTAAAATAACGACCATGGCGGGTTGTTCCGCCATTAAAAAGAACCGATGATGGTAGCCATGACACCAGAGGAACTGAAAAGCAACGTAGAAAAGGCCCTGGACGAGATACGCCCTTTCCTGCAAAGTGACGGGGGAGATATTTCCCTCATATCCATAGACAACGAAACCTCCGTAAAAGTGAGGTTGGAAGGCAACTGCATTGGTTGCACCGTAAACCAGATGACCTTGAAGAGCGGGGTGGAAATGACCATAAAGAAATATGCCCCACAAATCCAAGAGGTGATCAACATGGAATGACATTTATCATGTTATCCTTGCGACCACCATCGTTATTTTGCCAAGTTTAAAGAAAATTGTGCATGATCAAGACAGATATATTGATTATCGGTGCGGGGCCCACGGGGCTCTTTGCCGTTTTTGAAGCAGGACTCTTAAAATTGAAGTGCCACCTGATCGATGCCCTTCCGCAGGCCGGAGGACAGTGTTCCGAACTCTACCCCAAAAAGCCCATATACGACATTCCCGGTTTCCCCGAGGTGTTGGCCGGTGATCTGGTGGACAACCTTATGGAACAGATCAAGCCCTTTCAGCCCGGATTTACCTTGGGCGAACGGGCAGAGACCATTGAAAAACTCGAAGACGGCACTTTTGTGGTCACCACCTCAAAAGGAACCCAACACAACGCACCCGTTGTGGCCATAGCCGGTGGCCTGGGGAGTTTTGAGCCCCGAAAGCCGCAGTTGGAAAACCTGGCCAAGTTCGAGGACAAGGGCGTTACCTATATGATCAAGGACCCCGAGATCTATCGCAACAAAAGGGTGGTCATTGCCGGTGGCGGTGATTCTGCCCTGGATTGGAGCATATTCCTGGCCGATGTGGCCGCTGAGGTGACCCTGGTGCACCGCCGCAACGAGTTTAGGGGCGCCCTGGATTCCGTGGAAAAGGTACAGCACCTGAAGGATACCGGAAAAATACGGCTCATTACGCCCGCCGAGGTCATTGGCCTGCAAGGTGCCGATGCTCTGGAATCGGTCATCATCAGAAAAACCACCAACGCCGCGGAGGACATCATGCTGGAAACAGATCACTTTATTCCCCTCTTTGGCCTATCGCCTAAATTGGGGCCCATTGCAGATTGGGGCCTGGAAATAGAGAAAAACGCCATAAAGGTGAACAATGCCCTGGATTACCAGACCAACATACCAGGGGTGTACGCCATTGGCGATGTAAACACCTATCCCGGTAAGCTAAAGCTGATCCTCTGTGGGTTCCACGAGGCCACCCTGATGTGCCAAAGTGCCTACCAACGCATTTTCCCCGACAAGAAATACGTGATGAAATATACCACCGTGGGCGGGGTCACCGGTTTTGACGGAAGCAAGAAAGAGGCGCCCAAGGCCGTGGTAAAGGCCATAGAGTAAGGGAAGGAATTATACGGCGCCCCAAACCAAGAAACGCAGTGCAAGGGGTGCGTTTGATCAAGAGTGCATGAGCGATATCAAGATTACGATCACGGACCGGGACGGCGCACGCCATGAAGTGGATGCCCCCACCGATATGAACATGAACATCATGGAACTGGTACGGGCCTATGAGCTGGCCCCGGAAGGCACCATAGGCATTTGTGGCGGCATGGCCATGTGCGCTTCCTGCCAGTGCTATGTGAACACCGACCACCCCCTTCCCGAAATGACCGATGACGAAGAGGCCATGCTCTCCGAAGCCTTCAACGTAAAAGAAAATTCCCGCTTGGGCTGCCAACTGCACATCTCTGAGGAAATGGATGGCCTGGAAGTGGAACTGGCCCCGGAGGAACTGTAGGGAAAGTGTTTTTGACTTTACCGAATCTGCCTTAAAGCGATGTCCTCCACGTTTTGGGCCTCACGGCATTTCCCTTAAATCCTCGCCTGGTAGGTGAACAAATTATAATACCTGCCCTCCTTGGCAATGAGTTGGTCATGGGTGCCCTGCTCGGCAATCCTACCATCCTCTATGACCAAGATCTCGTCTGCCTTGCGTATGGTGCTCAGCCGGTGGGCAATGACAAAGGTGGTCCTGCCCTCGGTCAGGGTGGCAAGGCTCTTTTGTATCAGGGCCTCGCTCTCGGTGTCCAGGTTGGAGGTGGCCTCGTCCAGGATCAAGATCTTGGGGTCGGCCAGAATGGCCCGTGCAATGGCAATGCGCTGGCGCTGCCCTCCGGAGAGCTTTACCCCGCGTTCGCCGATCAGGGTGTCCAGGCCCTCTTCAAAACGGTCGGTGAACTCGTTCACATGGGCCGCCCTTACCGCTGCCTGCAAGGCTTCCTCCGTGGCATGGGGCCGTGGGAACAGGATGTTGTCCCGTATGCTGCCCTCAAACAGGAACTCGTCCTGCAGCACCACCCCCAGGTGCCTCCGAAAACTGTCCAGGTTCACTTTGGCCATATTCTTTCCATCAATGGAAACCGTGCCCGATTCGGGGCTCAGAAAGGAGGCCGCCAACCCGGCAATGGTGCTTTTCCCCGAGCCCGAACTGCCCACCAGGGCCACTACCTTGCCCTTCTTGACCTCAAAACTGATGTTGTGCAGCACGTCCTTGTCTTCCTCATAGGCAAAGGATACGTTTTTAAAAGCAATGTGCCCCTGTATGTCTTCCAGGAAAAGGGTGCGGTTTTCCTCGTCGGATTCCGGGGTCATGTTCATGAGCTCCTCGGTGCGGTCCAGTCCGGCCAACGCTTCGGTGAGCTGGCTGCCTATGTTGCTCATTTGCACGATCGGGGCCACCATGAGCCCCAAAAGGAAGGTAAAGGTCAGAAATTCCCCAATGGTGAGTTGGTCCATCATGATCTTATATCCGCCAATGCCCATGATGCCCGTGGTGGCAATGCCCAACAAAAAAGTGGCGGAACTGGTCATGAAAGCCGTGGCGGTCAAGCTCTTTTTCACGTTCTGGAACAAACGTTCCACCCCTTCCTCAAAAATGGTGTTCTCCTGCGCCTCGGCATTGAAGCCCTTGATCACGCGCACCCCGCCCAAGGTCTCCGTGAGCCTCCCGGTGACCTCCGCGTTGATCTTGCCCCGGTTCCGGAAAATGGGCCGGATGATCTTAAAGGCCTTGAGGGCAATGAGGGCAAAAATGGCCAAGGGCACCAAGGTGAACAGGGTCATGGACCAACTTATGCCCAAGAGGAGCACCAGGGAAACCACGGCGGTTATGGTGCCGCCCACGAGTTGTACCAGGCCGGTGCCGATCAGGTTGCGCACCCCCTCCACATCGGTCATGATCCGGGACACCAGGGCACCGGACTTAGCATTGTCGAAAAAACGAATGGGGAGGGAGAGCACCTTTTTCTGTACCTGGGCCCTGAGCTCGGAGATGAGAAACTGGGCCTGTACGCTCAAGATCTTGGTGAGCAGAAAAGAGGTCACGGCCTGCACCAATATGGCAAAGGCCACGGCGGCCACCAGCCATTTAAGAAAATCAACGTCCTTGTTCGGGATAATGTCGTCCATTAAGTATTGCAGGGACAGCGGGGCCACAAAGCTCGCGGCCTTACTTACCACGATCAAGAACAAGCCTATAAAAACCAATCTGCGCCTGGGCCAGATAATGGTCTTGAAGGCACTTAAAATACTCACTTTTTTCTCTGTCATCATCCATTTTTAGAACAAGGTTGCAAATTACTTGAAATTAAAGAGAATAGTTAGCGTTACTACTGTATATCATCCAGATTTCAAAAGAGTGCGCCTTACGTCCAAACTACAGCTTGGAAACACCATCCTCAAAAATGTCCTTCTTTTATGGGCATTGTTGTCCTGGGCCCTGTTGCCCGGCCAGGGGCAGTACCCGGAAATCAAGGCGATCGTTACGGACAGTGCGGCCGTCTTCACGCCCACCGAAACGTCCCTGCTCATAGAAAAACTGACCGCTTTTGAAAAGGAAACCACCAACCAATTGGTTGTGGTCACCGTGGAACGGTTGGGTTTTGAGACCATTGAAAGCTACGCCAATGGCCTGTTTAACCAAAACGGATTGGGACAGGAGGGAAAGGACAATGGGCTGCTCATCCTTTTTTCGGAGCAGGATCGAAAAGTACGGATTGAAGTTGGCTATGGTCTGGAGCCCTATATCACCGATGCGGTGGCTTCCAGAATCATAAGGAACACCATGGTTCCGCGGTTTAAGAAAGATGAGTACTATAAGGGCATTTCCCTAGCTACCGATCAACTCATAAATTTTCTGGATAGCCCCGAAGCACTCGAGGAGTTTAAATCGGAAATAGAAAGAAGTGAAACCAAGTATAAGTGGTTCGGTTATGTGATGGTGGGTCTATTTGCTTCCATATTCCTGGGGTATGGCGGTTTTCTGTCCTATGCGTCGTATAAGGAACTTTTAAAAGTGGTCAGAGGCATGCTCTTGGGCAAGTTGGGACTTGTTCCGGGAATATTTGTGGTTTTGGGTGCGCTTTTAAACTGTTCTGTTTCTTTGGTGTTTATGTTGGTTCCCTTAGTGGTGGTCTATCAGATCCAATGGCCAAGTATTTCTTTGATAGACAGCCTTCTGGACCATAAAAATGTGGCGTTCTTGTTTCTGCTGGTGACCGTGGCTGTGGTGGCGGCCGCGATCAAAATTAGATTTTTTGACAAAAAGAAATTTCAATTTTCGCTTTGGAAGAACGATAAAACCTATTACCGAAAAACCTTCTCATCCTCCGGCTCCCATTCTTTTGGTTCTAGCGGTTCAAGAAGTGGAAGTTCCAGTAGTTTTTCCGGTGGTGGTGGCAGTTCCGGGGGCGGTGGGGCCAGTGGAAGCTGGTAACTTGATCTGTACCGTATCATTTTATTGTTTCCCGGGTTTTGCCGCTAGGCAGTTTATTGTATCTTCATAGGGTTAAAATATGCCCATGGACCGTATTGTTTACCTCCTTTTAATCCTTCTGATCAGTGCTTGCAAAACCGAACCCCAGGCCAGTGCCCCGGTCGATTATGCCACCATGTCCCTGGCGGAAAAGGCAGCCCGGGTCACCATTATACGGGACGACTTTGGCGTGCCCCACATTTACGGAAAAACGGATGCCGATGCCGTTTTTGGACTGCTGTACGCCCAATGTGAGGACGATTTTAACCGGGTGGAACAAAACTACATCTGGGCCACGGGCCGTTTGGCAGAGGTGGAGGGCGAAGAGGCACTGTACAGTGATCTGCGGGCCAAGCTGTTCATGACCCAGGAAGAGGCCAAGGCCAATTATGACAAAAGTCCCCCTTGGTTGAAGCAATTGTGCGATGCTTTTGCGGACGGCATCAACTACTATCTGGAAACACACCCTGAGGTGCAACCGAAATTGCTCAGCCGTTTTGAGCCTTGGATGCCCATGTATTTCAGCGAGGGCAGCATTGGGGGCGATATAGAGCGCATAAGCACCCAAAAGATACGGGCGTTTTACGAAGGGGATATGGCCGTGCCCCCACTGGAAATGATGGAGCTGCAGAAAGAAGAGGAACTTCAGGAGCCGCAGGGGTCCAATGGCATTGCCCTTTCCGGAAGTTTAACCCAGTCCGGCAACGCCATGCTCCTCATTAATCCGCATACCTCCTTTTTCTTTCGGGGCGAGGTGCACGTGGTTTCCGAGGAAGGGCTCAACGCCTATGGGGCCGTTACTTGGGGGCAGTTTTTTGTATATCAGGGCTTCAATGAAAAAACGGGATGGATGCACACCTCTACCTACACCGATGTCATGGACGAGTTCAAGGAAACCATTGTGAAACGGGACAACCAATTGTTCTATCAATACGGGGAGGAGCTGCGGCCGGTGGTTTCCGGGGAGGTGACCTTAAAATACAGCACGCCCCAAGGGATGAAGGAAAGGACCTTTCCCACCTACCGCACCCACCACGGCCCCATTACGCACATTGTGGACGGGCAATGGACGGCCTCTGCCATGATGTGGGAACCGGTAAAGGCACTGGAACAGTCCTACATCCGCACCAAGCAAGATGGGTATGAGGGTTTTAGAAAGATGATGGATATCCGTACCAACTCCAGCAACAACACGGTGTATGCCGATGCCGATGGGAACATCGCCTACTTTCACGGTAATTTTGTGCCCAAGCGCGATGTGAGCTTCGATTATTCCCAACCCGTGGACGGCAGCGACCCCAAGACCGATTGGCAGGGGCTGCACACCGTGGACGAGAACATCTTGATTTTTAACCCGGACAATGGGTGGATACAGAACTGCAATTCCACTCCCTATACCGCCGCTCTGGAGCACAGTCCCAAAAGGGGGGACTATCCGTATTACATGTCACGGGATCAGGAGAATTTTAGGGGCGTGCACGCCATTTCACTGTTAAAGGAGGTGGATGATATGACCTTGGACGGCTTGATCAATTTGGCACATGACCCCTATTTACCTGCTTTTGAGGTTTTGTTGGAAGGTTTGTTGGAGGCTGTTTATGAATATGACGACCGAAACCCAAAATTTGTGGGGCCCAAGGAGGTCTTGGCAGAGTGGGATTACAAGACCTCAAAGGAATCTGTGGCCATGACCCTGGCGCATTTCTACGGAACCCGATATCTGAGGGAAGGTGAATTTCCGGAAGGATTGTCCCAAATGGAGCGCTTGGAATACGCCGGACAACTGTCTAACACCGCAGAGCGCAGGGTTATCTTTGAAGACGTCTTGGATGAGCTTACAAATAATTTCGGTACCTGGAACATCCCGTGGGGAGAAGTGAACCGGTACCAGCGAAACAACGGGGACATACGGCAGGAATTCGATGATGCCAAACCCAGCATTCCCATTGGTTTTGCCTCGGGCCAATGGGGCGCTTTGGCGGCCTACGGGGCCCGCTACACCACGGAGGGCGCCAAGAAAATCTATGGTACCCGGGGCAACAGTTTTGTGGCCGCGGTGGAGTTTGGGGACAAGGTCAGGGCCAAGACCATCTTGGCCGGTGGGCAGAGCGGGGATCCCAACTCCCCCCATTTTAACGATCAGATACAAAGGTATGCCAATGTAAACTGGAAGGAGGCCGCGTATTACAGGGAAGATGTATTGAAAAGGGCAAAGGAGACCTATGTGCCCGGGCAGCGATAATACCATTTCCCAATTGAAAATAAGCCGATAAATGGTTTCTTTTTATGCCCTACTTCAAAATAAAAATAAGCCGTAGCTGGGCTATGCCTGATTTTTCTTTTTCGAAGGCCAAAAAAATAATTCCATTTCTATGGCTGCATTTCAAACGAGAACTGGTATAATGGAAATGTGCACTATGGACACGGCCTTGCCAAGTGCCGAAAAGGGAAAAAATAAAATGGTTTTTTCAAATGGGGGAACGTCCAGAACAGACCCTCTCGGGAAAAGAAGTGCCATAGGTCTTTTTAAACCTACCTTGCTAATCCCCTTCCTTGGTGACAATGAGCGTGGCGGTAGATCCAGAGGAGAGCATCCATTTGTTGGAGTAAAGAAGGTTTCCTTTGTCATCATAGACATCCACTTGGGCCGTGTTGGGGGCAGATGATCCGTGGTTCAAGGCCACAAAATCCAACCGGTTAAACCCTTCCTGTAGGTCCACATTGATACCTTTGAACCCGCCGGTGAGCAACATGTTGGGCTCCACCACCTTTTCGTTGAGATATATTTTTACGCGGTCGCCATCCACATATTCATGGTCCCGGCACACGATGCCCACAAATTTTCCGTTGCTCTTTACATCACCCAGATATTGGTCTGGAAAGTACTGCCCGGAACCGCCCATGCGCTCCCCGGGACCCACTTTGGGGTCTATTTTCATTCCTGTTCCGGCCTGCACCAGTTCCCGGTCCGGTAACATTTTTACCGGGTTCTTGGGGTTCATGTCCAATTTGGGCCGTTCTTTGATCATGGAGGGCATCTTTAGCAGGTTGCCCGTATTGGTGTTTCCCTTGTCATTTAACTTGTTGGCCGACTCAATCTTCAACGGTCTGGCCACGGGAAGGTCGCCTTGGGCGTAGCCCACGCCAAACGACATCCCCATACAGAGCATAAAAAGAAGGATATTTTTTGCCATCACGTTCATAAACAATATAAAGGTAGCAAATACCCTGCCATAGCGGCTTAACGCGGTGTTAAAATGATAGTTGGCCCATAATGGTCTCGGCAATGAGGCGGTGGCCCTCAGCGTTGGGGTGTATGGGATCGTCATCATAGGCCACCGTCTTTTGGGCCCGTAATGGGTCATGGATGTTCATGGTCCCCATAAGGTGCGAATGCTCCATACCTTGCAGGATCTCCCGAAATTTTTGCAGTACCTCCCCATCGTAGGCCGGGTAAGGGGCCAGATAGGAGTAGGTGCCGGGTGGGTTCAATTTTTGCTTTTCGGCTTCTGACAATACCAGGGGCGGGGTGGTGAGTCCTATGGCTTGGATGTCCCTTGCCTTTAGCTTTTCCAGAAGCGTGCGCACCCCAATTTCAAAACTTTGGAACACGTCCCGGGAAGGTGGCCCATAAATGCCACAATTCATGCCGTAGCAGAAAAAGAGCACATCCACGGGGGTGGATTCCAACAGGGTGTCCAGCCGTTCAAAAAGGTAGGGCCTTGGCCCGGGGTGGTCCTGCTCGGTAAGTCCCGTAAGGGTTTCGCTGCTCTTGCCCCAGTTAAGAAACTGTAGGTTAAGCTCGGGGTGGTCGCGGTTGGCCATTGCCTGCAACCGCTGCACATAGCCGTGCGGACCTTCCGTGGCCGTGATGCTGTCTCCCAGACAGGCCACGACCTGGTTTTTCCTTAGGGTGAGCGTTTTGCCGTTGCCGCCGCATGCGGGCAACAAGGCCGCTAGGCCCGCTGCCCCCAACTGTTGTACAAAGGTTCTTCTTTTCATGCCCAAGCCCGGTTTAAAAAAGCCAAAAAATTTCCGTGCAAAATGGCCTTGATGTCTTCTTCCGTATAGCCCCGGTCCCGCAACAGTTGGGGCAATTTCTGAAGGTCTGCTATGGTGTCCAGATCGGCGGCCGTCTGTTCGGTGCCAAAGCCGCCGTCCAGGTCGGTACCGATGCCCACGTGCTTTGTGTTCCCGGCCAATTGGCAGATGTGGTCCAGGTGCTGTACGGCGTGCTCCAAACGTACCGCGGTGTTGCTGGGGTGGGAAACGCCGCGTTGCCAATGGGGCACCATCATCCAAGCATCCAAGGCCATGCCAACAACGGCCTCCCACTCTATTAGTTCACGCAGTTGGGCATCTGTAAATTGCCTATTGTGGTCAACCAAGGCCCGGCAATTGTTGTGGCTGGCCCAGACGGGTCCCTGGTACACGTCCATGGCTTCCCAAAAACTCTCATCGCAGAGGTGGGTGGCATCCAAGATAAGGTTCAGTTTGCCCATTTCGCGCAATAGCTCTTTTCCCTTGCGGCCCAAGCCCCCGGTGGAATCCGTTCCGTGGGCGTAGGTACCCGGCCCATAGTGGGCCGGGCCAATGGCGCGCAAGCCTTGTGCGTGGGATCGGTGCAGGTGCTCCATGTCCAAGATGGAATCCGCACCTTCCAAACTTAGAATGTACCCAATGGGAGTGTTTTCCGGATCCTTTTCCCAAGCGCCAAGGTGCGCTTGCAGCCCTTGCTTGTCCGTGATCTGTCGCAGGGCCCCGCAGGTTTCCATGCTCTTGTACCAAGCCCACTGTCCCTGTGTCTGTGCCCAGGCCTGTTGGGCGGAATTCCACCCGGGCAGGGCATTGTCCGTATGTACATAACGCGCGATCTGGGTGGCCACACAGAGGCCAATGTTTCCCTTGCGCATGGCCGGGAAGGACACGGTGTTGCGGCCGCGATCGGGTTTGTCCGTCATTCCTTTTTCGCTTTCCCTGATCTGGGCCACGGGCCATCGCAGGTCACGGTTCCACTCCATGGCGTTCATGGAAAGGTCAAGATGGGCGTCAAAAATAAATGGGCTCAAATGTTCAGTTTTTGGTTACGGGCCGTTACCGGCCATTCACGGGTCACCGCTCCTTTTTCCACCACCAAGAGGCGATCGTATTTTGCCACGGTGGGGCAGATGTGCATGGGCACCGCGTAGTGGGCCTGGCCCACGGGAAGGGATGTTCCGTTGTCCAGGGCCAGGACCAAGTGCTCTTCGGACTGTTTTATCTGTTCGCTCTGGGGCAAATCCAGAAACTGCACCCTGGGAAACCCCATTTCCGGGGCCAGGGACTTGTGCCCAAGGTCCATACAGCATACGCCCGGCTTGGGATTGCTGATGACCCGGGTAAAAAGGACGGCGGCGGGCAGGAAGTCCATCTCCTTAAAAAGTCCTCCGTATCCGGCATCCCAGAGCAGGGTGGTGCCAGGGCTGGCAATGACCCCTTTTCTTTTGGCGTGAAAGGGAAAAGTGGGCGATCCCCCCGCCACGATGGTGGGCGGCGGCAGCGATGCCTTTTCAATGGAGGTGGCCAGCGCCTCCACCGAAGCGAAAGCGGCATCACAATCGGCCCTGCGTTGGGCCGCATCCGGATTTCTCAAATGACCGTCATAGGCGTGGAGGCCCTTGGCTTCCAGGTGGGGGTGTGCGGCAATGTAGCGGTACAGGGCCAAGGCCTCTTCCCCGGGTACTATGCCGGTGCGGTGCATGCCCACATTGAGGTCCACGTACAGGGCCATGGTGGTGTTTTCTTTTTTCGCCAACTGGCCCAGGGCCGTTGCGGTGATCAGGTTGTCCACCAGGGTGGAAAAGGCACTGCCGGGGTAGGCCGCCATCAATTTTACAAAGCGGGCCGGGTTTGCCCCTACGGGCTGCATGGCCAAAAGGATGTCCGGGGCGCCCGTCCGGGCCAGCAGTTCGGCTTCGGCAATGGTGGCGCATTTAAACTTATCAATGCCCCTTTGCAGTTGCAGTTCAATGATATGGGCGCTCTTATAGGTCTTTACGTGCGGGCGCAGCTGCTCCGTGCCGCCCGCCATCCGCACCATGGTGTCAATGTTGTGCGCTATGCGATCGGGGTACACCAGTAGGGCTGGGGAAATGATGTCCTCGCTTCGTTTTACTTCAAACCATTTGTTTTGTTCCATACCTGGTCTTGTTAGCCCCTCTCCGGGGTTATGTTTCCATAAGGGGAAAAAGGACATCGGCCTGCATAAAAAAGCCACGCTTCCCTTGCTGCCCTTTGTGTGCTTTTTCTTGTTTGCGTTAAAATGGGGCCGGGGTCAGGGATGCAGTTCAAACATGGCTTCAATTTCCACGGCAATGCCCCCGGGGAGCATCATCCCAACGGCAGAGCGAACGCCCACACCGTGGTCGGGTCCAAAAACATCGGCCATTAATTCGCTGTAGCCGTTGATCACCAGGGGATGGTCCTTAAAATCGGGAGTGCAGTTTACCATTCCCAATGATTTTACCAGCCGCTTTATGCGGTCCATGTCCCCAAAATGGGTGGTGATGGTGGCCAGCATGGTCAAAGCGGTCTGTCTGGCGGCCGCCTTGCCCTCTTCCAGGCTAAGGTCATGGCCCACGCGGCCCTCGATCAAGGTGCCGTTGGCGCGCATGCACCCTTGTCCGGATACATAGAGAAAACGATCTACCACCAGCACGGGTTTGTACAGACCGGCGGGGGGCGGTGCGGGCGGAAGTTCCAAGCCCAGTTGCTTTATTTTTTCAGAAGCTTTCATCTTTTTGGTTTTATTGTTTCAATTCGATGCACTGCCATTCGCCCTTAACCATCTTAATGGGAATCAAGAACTGTTGGACTTACGTTATACCCATTCCATGTTTTTGGGGCGATATTTTTTTTGTTTGAACGATGCCTTGCTTTCCACATTTAAACAAACAGGTCTAGCACGAGCACGCCCAGAAGCCCCATGACGCCCACCGTGGTCTCCATGACCGTCCAGGTGCGCAGGGTGTCCTTGATGCCAAGGTTGAAATATTCCTTGAAAAGCCAAAATCCGCTGTCGTTCACGTGGGACAGCATGAGGCTGCCGGAACCAATGGCCAATACCATCAATTCTGCCGAGACCCCATCATTTTGAACCAAGGGCAGCACGATTCCGGCGGCGGTGAGACCCGCCACGGTGGCCGATCCCACACACACCCGGATTACGGTGGCAATGCCCCAGGCCAGCACCAAGGGAGATACGGACGACCCTTTTAGAAGACCGCCAATGTACTCGCTCACGCCGCTGTCTATCAATACTTGCTTCAGTGCCCCCGCCCCGGCGATGATCAGGAGCACCATGGTAATACCGGTCACGGCACTGCCCACGGTGTCCATGACCTCGGTCATTTTTTTGCCTCGTGCCAGCCCCAGGGTGTAAATGGCCACCAGTACGGATAGGAGCATGGCCATGACCGGATTGCCCACAAAGACCAAAATTTGTTGCAGTGGGGCATTGGCGGGCAAGAGCAGTTCTGCCAAGGCGGCCATGGCAATGAGGATCACGGGAAGTAGGGCGGTGAAGATACTGATGCCCGTTCCCGGCATCTCTTCGTCCTTGAGTACGGTGGGGTTCACAAATTCTGCCAAGGGGGTGGCCTTGATGTGCTTCATGGTGCGCGAGAGCAAGGGCCCACCAACGATTATGGCGGGGATGGCCACTACGATGCCGTAGAGCAAGGTCTTGCCCACATCTGCGTTAAAGGTGGCGGCTATGGCCGTGGGTGCAGGGTGCGGGGGAAGGTAGCCGTGGGTCACGGAAAGGGAGGCCAGCATGGGCAGGCCCACATAGATCAGGGGGAGCCCCGTGGCGGCGGCAATGGTGAACACCAGGGGCACGAGAATAACAAAGCCCACGGAGTAGAACATGGGGATGCCCACAATGAAACCGGTGAGCACCACCGCCCACTGCACATTTTTTTTACCGAACCTGTTCACCAGCTGGGTGGTAATGCGCTGTGCCGCCCCGCTATCTGCCACCAGTTTTCCCAGCATGGCCCCCAAGCCCAGGATAATGACCAGAAAGCCCAGAATACTGCCTATGCCGGCCTGGATGGAATCAATGACCGCAATGGGATCCATGCCCTGGGCAATGCCCACAAACAAGGAGACCAAGACAAAGGCAATGAAACCATTGAGCTTAAAACGGGCAATGAGCAGGAAAAGGAAGACAATTCCAACGAGGACAATGAGCAGTGGCATCTTCGTTTAGGTCGGTTTAGGTTTTTCGCCCTCCAAGATACCACAAAAAATCAGGAAGCGGAGGGGTTTTCAAAAATTCAGAAAAGACCTTACGCCTGCTGGTGCCCTAGGACGATCAATCGCCGTAGTTGAGCGCCTTGTACACCAAGCCCGCCAATAAGGCCCCAAGAATGGGGGCCACCCAGAAGAGCCACAGTTGGTCCATGGCCCAGTCTCCCACAAACAGGGCCTGGCTGGTACTCCGGGCCGGGTTCACCGAAGTGTTGGTAATGGGTATGCTGATCAGGTGAATAAGGGTAAGGCAAAGCCCAATGATGAGGCCCGCAAAACCGTTGGGCGCTTTTTTATGGGTGGCCCCCAAAATAACGAAGAGAAAAAAGAAAGTGAGCACCAATTCCGCCACCAGGGCAGAGATCATGTTGTAGCCGCCCGGGGAGTGTTCCCCGTAGCCATTGGCCGCAAAGCCGCCCATCTCAAAATTAGGATGTCCCAACATGATCAGGTAGAGTATGGCGGCGGCAGAGGTGGCACCTAAGAGTTGGGCCCCGATGTAGGGCAGGAGTTCCCTGGCCTCAAATTTTCCGCCCATCCAAAGCCCTAGGGACACGGCCGGATTGAGATGGCAACCGGAGATGTGGCCTATGGCGTAGGCCATGGTCACCACGGTGAGGCCAAAGGCCAATGAAACGCCCATAAACCCTATGCCAAGTTCCGGGTAGGCCGCCGCAAAAATGGCACTGCCACAACCCCCAAAAACCAACCAAAGGGTTCCAATGTATTCGGCTACATATTTTTTCATCATCTTAAAGGTTAGTGTGTTGTATGCTTTTTAGAACCAGAAAAGGGGTGCAAGTCACATTATATAAATTTTTTCGCTAAAAAAACACGAAATATGTGCCGTTAGGATGGTTTTTATGTACGATTGACAATTAACCCCGGATTACACCAGTTCTCGTTTGAAATGCAGCCATGGAAATGGAATTATTTTTTTGGCCTGCGAAAAAGAAAAATCAGGCATGGCCGAGCTACGGCTTATTTTCAATTGGGAAATGGTATTAAGCAATGGAAATTCCGTTACGGCTGCAAATCCCTGCAAAATCCAAGGCAAAAGGCGCGTTTTTACGGGGCGTTGCACCCTTGTGACGAAAGTATAACATATACGCTGGATCAAAAAAGGGAAGGGGTATGGTCGCCGGCTGCCGTTGCGCCTGGAACCGGGCAGTTTTGGCGAGCCTTATGTAAGGTAAGAAAAAATCAATGGGTGCGGTAATGGGCCAGGCGTTGTGGTCCTTCCAGCAAAATACGAACCACCCTTAGCGTGCCGTCTTCGGTGGTGTCTATTTGCCATTTGATCAGGGAGATGCTTCCGTTCTCAATCTCAATGCCCGTAATACTGCGCGGGTGCACGCAGCTACCATCGTTAAAGAAGGGGATGTCTCCCGGTTCTGGAAATCGGGGGCGGTGGGTATGGCCCACCACCGTAATGCGCATGTCATTTTTGACTATCCAGCGTTTTATGCGGCGCTCCAGCTTAATGAGTTCCTTGTAGTTTTTTGCCGGACTGGTAGGATCGGCAATGCCCCATACCTGTAGGGGCTTCCAGAGCACCCGAACCAAAAAGCGGCCCCACCGCCAGAAATTATAGTTCCACCAGTCTGCTTGGTGCCCGTGGGCCAAAAAGAGCTCTTGGTTGGTCTCCTCGTGGCGCAGCACCAAGGCCTCGTGGTAGGTAATGCCCTGGAACAAGGTCTTGTCCGTATTGTCTATGGGCTCAAAATAGCTGCTCAGGTACTTGTTCACATAGCTTTTGTCCTTGTACACCATATCGTGGTTGCCCCAGACCATGTGCAGGCGATTGGCCAAATGAAATTTTTTGAGGAGTTTGTACACGTGCTTATGGGCCTCGAAGATGGACTCAAAGTTGATGTTTTCCCAGAGTTCATCGCCATCGCCCAGCTCACAATAGGAAAAGCCCTCCTTGAAATAATGGTTCAGGGCGTGGAAATAGATGTTGCGGTTGTTGGCAAATTCATCGGCAAAGCTGTTGTCTCCACGATGGCAGTCACTGAACAGAACAAATTTTGATCGGTCGTTAAAGGGTACCACCTTGGCATTTTTGTAGGCACGGGAGAGTCTTTTATCCGAGGACATGGTTCATTTTTGTCTAAATATCCGAAAAAAGAAGGCAGCCAAACCCATCTAAGGGCCCCTAAATGGATGTTTCCGGTTTTTTTTTTGACCGGGCCACCGGCCACATTTTCAAAATCATTCCGCTTTTTCTGGCAGGACATAGGAATACAGGTTGCGCCCCCTGCCCTTCATGGTAAGTTCATCTGCCACCAGTACGGTACTGTCGTCCAAAAAGCAGATGGCCTCCAATTGGGCGTAGGCGTAGAGCTCTATCTCCTCTTTGTCTCCCAAGGTAAAATCATCGGTATTGAAATGGGTATAGCTTAAAATACGGCCGTAGGTGAGCAAGATCACCCGGCTGCCATCGGCGGAGATATCCGCTGCGGTCACTTGGCATCTACCGCCCTCGTAACAGGTTATGAACTCTGCCACCAAAGTGGCGGCATAGGAGCCTGGGCGGTCGGGCACTTTGTACAGTAAGGCGGTGCCATCAAAGGGATCGGCACGGTTTTTTGTGACAATGTACAAATGGTCCCCCCAGTGAAAAAGGGCTTCCGCATCGTAGTGCCGGGCTTCCTTTGGTGGTGGAAAGTGGTGCTGTTCCGGATAGTAAAAAGAGATGCGGGCCGCTTGTACCTTGTTTCCCGTAAGTTGGTTGGGATCGGGAATTTTGTAAATGACCAAATCCTTTCTGTCGTTGTCATTGTTGCCTATATCTGCAATGTAGAGGTTGCCCGCTTGGTCTTTGGCCAGGTCTTCCCAATCGCCATTTTCCGCATTTTCAATTTCAACGGTGCGCAGGCGGTTGCCCTTTAGGTCTATTTGATAAAGGTCATTGGGGTTGCCATTGTCCTCAATGACCCACAAGGTCTGATCGTTGCCCAACACCATTCCAGAGTTTTCGTCCATGGTAAAGGGAAGGTCTGCCAAATGCTGGAGCATTCCGGGATATTCCTGGCAAGAAAAGAGAAGGATGGTAAACAAAACGATGAGGCCTTTGTGCATCTGCTGGTTTTTAACGTTTAAAGAAACGTACCGTGGCGTTTCTGGCCCATCCTGAAGAGCTTTGGGGCACGGGCGTCAATTGCCCAGGGCCACTGTGGCCTTGTGCTTCATCTGTACTTTTTTCAACAGCAGCTCGCCCACGGCGCGGCCTTGGTCAATGCCCACTTCCACGGCGGCACGGTAGTGGATGCCCCCGTACATTCTGCTTATGGCCGCTTCATCTGCCGCGGCGTTGAAAGAGGGAAAACTACGTATGGGCAGGCCATAGGGCACTTCGGTGTCATCATCAAAGGCAAAACCGTCGCCAAAGATGTCCGTGAGCACCAGGCCGGCGGCCCCGGAGACCACGCTGTGCCCGCTGGTGTACTCTGGGAAGGGCGGTGTCTGCAATATGGGCACCCAATTTTCGTCAATGTGCTGGTTGATCAAGGTTTCCGGCCGTATGAGGTTGCTGCGGTATTTTTCGTCCCAGCAGCTTATAAAGGCATCGGCAATGGCCATCGAGGTTTTGGTGTAGGCAAAGAGGGTATCGTCAAAATCACTGTTGGTCATCCGGCTGGCTATCTTGCTAATGCCGATCCAGTGTGCCCCGGGGGTTATTTTTTTGGTGGCGAACATAAGGTGCCCACGGGTAACCGATACGTAGGGGTTGCAGTCCCAAAATTTAGCAATGGCCACCTCTTCGGAGTCGTCCCCTTTGGCCGTGATCTCCTTGCTGATCTCATAGACCTCCAAAAGCTCCTTGTAAAAATCCGAATCCTCTTCCATGGAAAATGGGGGTGGTGGCAGGGGCTTGAACTGGGCCGCGGAATCCAGGTAAAACGGTCTGATCTTGTCCCAATGTGGCTCAATGCCGTCCATGTAGGCCGGCGGGGTGGGCTGCCAACGGGCGGGATCGTCCGTATCTACCGTGAACTTGGGCATGGTGCGGGTCTGGTTGTAGTTGTCCTTGTTCATCCATTCCTTGATGTGGGCCGCCACCTGCAGGCCGTAATTTTTTGAAGCCTCGAACTGGGCCGCGTTGGTGTTCTGCCAACGCTGGTAGAGGCTGTCCTGGAGCACCTCGAACTTGTCCTCTGAGAAAATGAGCTGTTTGCTCACGTCCATATGGGCAATAAGGGCAGACAGGGTGGGGTTAATGCCCAATAGGGTGTCCATTTGCGGCACGGGCGTAAGCTCGTTCACCTGGCCGGCCAAGGATCCGTAGTCCGGGTTTGCCTGGGCCACGATCTCATAGGCGGCTATGTTGGGGTAGGCAAATATCCGGCTGGCCACGGGGGGCGAAAAAATATCGTGGATCATGATCTCCGTGACCTTGTCCACCACGGCGTGCAGGTCCTCGGGGCCCACTTCAATGGTTTCCTTTCCAGAAGGCCCGTTTTCACAGGAGAGGGTCAGTGCAAGGAGCAGAAAAAAAATGGGGCGTAGCTTCATCATCCAACAATTTACCTTGGACCGTTTCCCGGTGGGCACAGCGGAAAAATCGATCCTTGTTCATTACAGTTCAACCAGATGGCAAAATTACATTAATTTTTGGATCGGTGGCAATGGCAAGAGCATGGAAAACGGTGTTGTCCAGTTTAGAACAGGCCATTTTGGGGCGCGGGCACCTCTTCAGTGAAATGTGCGGCAGCGCCAAAGCGGGTACAGGCCGGGACAACTTGATCGTTGCAACAGTGGGTTAATCTTCCCCACCTCTTTTAAGGGTTATGGAAATGATGAAGGAGCGATCGTCATTTGCCACTACCAGATAACGATCTTCCCCCAGATGCACAATACGTCTCGCATTTAGATAGGGTGGCAGGGACAGTGCGCCTTGCACTTCCATTTTTCCATTGGGCCCCAGGGATAAGGTGCCACCGCTCCGAGCGGTACTCTGGCCCAGTTCGGTGGTATAGCCCAGGTAGTTGCCCACAAAGGATATAATTCCCTCCCCGTTTTGCTCAAAATCGTTCAAGGTGCTCATTTGCGCTTGCTTGGGAAGGGGTAGGGCCCGGGTGTTTGGCCCCACGTTCATATAGGCCATGGATCGCAATTCCCCGATGGTCTTTATTTCCATAATGGCATCTTCCTTTTTTCCTGTCAGGTCTTCTATGTTCTTGACTTTGGAAAAATCCGCATAGCTCGTGAATTTCTTTTTCAACGATGGCAACTGAGCCATTAACTTGTCTTTACTGGCATAAGGCACGTATTTTCCAAAAAATGGGTACATAATGATGGGGTCCGGTTGTTGGTTGTCATCAAAATCATCCAGGTACAGTTTTAGGGGTAGGCTGTCATTGGCCTTGAACTTAAAGTTCTCACCGGCATTTCCCGCCAGAATGTCCGGATTTCCGTTTCCATCCAGATCGGTGACGGTGACCGTATTCCACATCCCCCCCGTTTTTGTTAGACCAAAGAATTCGGTCTGGTTAAGAAAGGTGGCATCTCCTTGGTTCATGAGCACGGTAATGGGCATCCAATCGCCCACAATGACCAGATCCAGGTGGCCATCTGCATTAAGATCGGCCCATTCACTGTCTGTGATCATTCCCAGGCGTTCTTGTTGCTGCACCGAGAATTTCCCGTTACCATCATTTTTAAGGATGTAGCTATAGGGAGATAGGCCGTAGCCACCAGGGATGGATCGGTTGCCAATAAAAAGGTCGTCAAGGCCGTTACCATCAAAATCTGCCGCGGCAACACTCCCCCCATTTGTTTTTATGAGCGGTATGGCCAACCGCTCAAAATTCCCCAAACCATCATTCACATAGATGCGATCTTCCAAATTGGGATGGCCTTCGGTGAGCTCGTTGCCCCCGCTCATTACATATAGGTCCAAATCGCCGTCATTCTCCAGATCAAATGCCGTGGCATCCACATCTTCGTAAATGATGTCTTTTCTTAGGGCACTGGTCTTGTCTTCTTCATAGTCGTCATTGGGCTTCCGGAAATACAGGGCGGGAGATTGATATTTGGCCCCACCAATGAAAAGGTCTTCCAATCCATCGCCATTAAAATCCGCCTGAACCAGGGCCGGACCTTCTGTGGACAGTTTTTCTGGCATGAGCAGTTCCCTCTCATAGTCGCGGTAAGTGTTTTCCAGATGGCTGTATTTGAAAAAGCGGTAGGTCTCGGGCACCGGTTTGGGTTGCAATTCAACAGTGGGCAATCCTTCCTTTTGCGTGATGGTGTGATGTTGGTTGATGGCGAGCCCGTGCTCCCATTGCACCTCTAGGTTGGGCCATTCAATTTTTACGGAATCCAACACGGCATCTTGGCCCAGACCAAAATGAAGGTGTCTGGTGGAGGAGGACTGGAAGCCCTTTACCACGGTGAGCTCTTTTTTTAGTACGTTGTTGCCGGCGTAAACGGTTACTTTGGCGCCCAAGGGGTTGGTGGAGGGCCCTTTTCCCTTTAAGTTCAGGGATAGGTAATTTCCAGGGCTGCCCCCATTGCTGCGGTTCTCCAAAAGCGATGCTTCTTGGTCTATGTTGTTCACCACAATGTCCAGGTCGCCGTCCTGGTCCAAGTCTGCGTAGGCAGCCCCGTTCGAGTAGCTGGGGCGAAGGCCGGCAGAGGCCGAAAACCGGTTGAAGCTGTAATTGCCCAAATTGTGAAAGACCACGTTGGCAATGTTCAAAGTGGGCATCTGTTCAATGAGTTTTCTTTCTATGGCGTTCCCTTTGGTCTTATTGTACTGGGCAAAATCAACCGTGCTAAGATAGTTTATGTAGTCCAGGTCATTGGGTCTTTTATAGATGCCATTGGTAACGTAGATGTCGTTCATGCCATCATTGTCAAAGTCTTGAAGCAGGGGAGACCAGCTCCAGTCCGTTGCGTATATGCCCATCATCAGCGCCACTTCTTCATAATGACCCTTGCCGGTATTGCGTTGAAGGGTATTTCTGGCGTACTGCTCGCCAAAGCCAAAGCTTCTCTTGATCTGGTTGACGTTGTCTGAGTCTTCCCCTCCCGATTTCAGGAATATTTCTGCATCAGAGGGCATCATGTCCAGCGAAAAAATATCGGGAAGGCCGTCCTGGTCCATATCGGCAACGTCCACGCCCATGGTAAACCTACTGCTATGGTGCATGACATCTTGCCCTTTTTCCTGAAATGTGACCTGTCCTGTCCCTGCGGAGCGCCCTTGGTTCAGGTACACATAATCATTTTCATGGAAATCGTTGCCAACATAGATGTCTGGCCAACCATCTTCGTTCAAATCGGCCACGGTAAGGGCCAGGCCATAGCCCAGCGCACTGCTGTAAATACCGGCTTGTTGCGTCACATCTTTAAACCGGGTCTCTCCCTGCTTCAATTGGTTCTCAAAAAGACGGTCCCCGGCAATGGGGTCCGTCTCGTTGCGTAAGGCAATTCGTCCGTAGCTGCGAGGGGTGTGCAGGGAGTGATTCAAGAGATAAAGGTCCATGTCCCCGTCTTTGTCATAGTCCAAAAAAGCCGCTTGGGTGGACAGGCCCGAAAAATCCAGTCCGTATTCCCTGGCCATCTCCTTGAAGGTGCCGTTTCCCTGATTGATGTAAAGGAGGTTTTTTGCCTTGAGTTCTTTGTAGGCGCCCACCTTGCACACATAAATGTCCAGATGGCCATCATTGTTAACGTCTTCCATGGTGACCCCGGTAGACCAGCTGTTGTCCATCTCCAAACCGGCCGATGCGGTGATGTCCTTGAACCTCATATCGCCCTGGTTCAAGTAGAGCCGGTCCGCGCTCTGGTTCGCGGAAAGGTAGAGGTCTTCCAGCCCGTCATTGTCCAGATCCCCGATGGCCACGCCGCCACCATTGTAATAGTAGAGGTATTCAATGATGTTCAGATCGTCCGTGTGTCGCAGTTTGTTGACAAACCTCAAGCCACTGCTGTCCGCGGGCAGCTGATGAAAAAAAATCGGTGCCTTTGCACTGGGGACGGTGGGCTCTTCCTTGCCCGCACAGCCCAGGAGGATTAGAAAGGGCCAGATGGATTGCAACAGTTTTTTCATCTTTAAAATTTAAATGCAACGACGGAGTCCCTATTCCTGGAAACGATGAGCTGTCTTTGATCGACCAACATGTCCCGCACCTCTCCCTTGATTTTGAGCCCCGATGGTTGTATGGGCACTGAAAAGCAGCCCTGGCCATCATTCTCCAGGTAAAGGCCATAGGAGGCATCGTACCGGCCCACCTCCGGTTTTACGTTGTGCAAATTGCCGCCCAGGGCCAGATCCGGGTCTCCATCCCCATCGAAATCATGGGCCGCAATGGCATAAATGGGCGAAAATTGCGCCTCAATGGGCAGTTGCACCACTTTGAACATAAAGTTCCCGTCATTGAGCAGCACCACGGAGGCCAGGGTGTTCGCGGTCAGTTTCCGGCTGTCTTCCAATTGTTCGGGGGTGAAGATATCACTGATGGCGGCATCTTTAAAGGAGTCATAGTCAGGAAATTTTTTGGTCAGGGATTTGATCTGTTCCACCAAGTTGTGCCTAAGGGCATAGGGATAATCCTTACCCTCTTTTCGGCGAAGACTGAGGATCGGGTCCATGAACCCATTACCGTCAAAATCTTTGGAGTACAGTGTAATGGGGTTGGTCTCACTGGCACGGAACCGACTGTTGAGCCCGTGGTTTCCCACAATGAAATCCATATCGCCATCGCCGTCAAGATCACTTGCTTCCAGGGTGTTCCACCAGCCCTTGAGCTGTTCCAAAGGATGGTCGTTAAAACGGGACAGCGATCCTGAGTTGTTTTGGAATACGGTGATGCCCAGAAATTCCCCCACAACCAAAAGATCATCGTCCCCGTCCCCGTCCAAATCGCTGAAGTGGGCATCTGTGATCATCCCCAGATTGCGTAGGTCGGGCGCTAGTTGGGGCGTCCTGTCCGTAAAGTGCCCTTTTCCATCATTGATCAATATGAATCCCGAACATGGTGCACCGTACTTTAAGGGAACAAGGCGCTCCCCCACAAAAAGGTCCAGATCTCCGTCTTGGTCAATGTCCGTGGCTTGCACCGTGGAGGTACTGTGCACGCTGCCCGCCACGGGCAATTTTTGCGGCGAGCGCACAAAATTTCCCTTTCCATCATTGATGTAGAGCCGGTCTATGAAATCTGTGGAATATTGGGAATACTCTACCCCGCCACTGCACACGTACAAGTCTTCATCGCCATCATTGTCCGCATCAAAGAACAGCGCGTCCATATCTTCCGAATTTTTGTTTTCTTCAAAACTGCCCGACTCTTTTTTCTTGAATTTATCCTTGTTCCCAAGGAAAAGCTGGGGCAAATGGCCTTTGGCGCCCCCGATGAACACATCTTGCCAACCGTCTTGGTTTACGTCTGCCATGGCCATTCTGGGCCCCTCTGTGCTCCACATATGGTGCAGTAGCCGATCACGGTTAAAATCCACAAAGCGGTTTTCTTTGTGAAGATGTTTCAACCCATCGGTCTTTGCCACAAATGGTCGTGGATCGGTTGGTTTGGGCGCGGCTGTTGCCCAAAGAGCATCTTTTTCATGAAGGCCAAGGGTTTGGTCCACGGCCACGTTTTTCAATTCCGTGACTTTCCCAGAGGGCCAGGTAACCTTGAGGTTTACACTGTCCCCATTTGGCAGGGCAAGGTTGGGCCTGGGGTCCATACTGGATTGAAACCCGCGGGCGGGCTGGTTTTCCAATGAGATGCCCCGTTCAGGTATCTCCACTTTACTGCCCAGGGCCATGGTGTTCTGCCCTTCTCCGTACAGCTCCAGTTTTAGGTAGTGCCCCTTTTTCCGGTCCACGGTGGTGTTCTCATAGAGAAAGCTGGGCATGTTCAGGTTGTTCACCACCAAATCCAGGTCACCGTCATTGTCCAGGTCGCCATAGGCCGCGCCGTTGGAAAAACTTTCTTCCTGCAGGCCGGACTTCTCCAGGTTCTCAAAACGCAGCCCACCTTGATTTAGGTAGGCGTGGTTGGGAACCTTGTTGGAAGGGATGATGTCTATGAGCTTGGCGTAGTTCACGGTGTCATTGCTTACCATTGATTTTAATATTTCCGTATTGGACAGGTAGAGCAGATAATCTTGATCGGTGAGGTCTTGGTAGACCCCATTGGCTATAAAGAGGTCCTTGAGCCCGTCATGGTCCATATCAAAGATCAACGCGCCCCAGCTCCAGTCTGACGCTTCCACGCCACTGAGCCGTCCAATCTCACTGAAGGTGCCGTCCCCGAGGTTCAACTGGAGGGTGTTGCGCGTAAACTGGTGGTAGTAACCCCCGCGCAGGTTCAATTGGTACTTGTCCCAATTTTCAAAAGTGGTCACGGTCTTGAGTCGCTCATACTCAGAGGGCAGCATTTCGGTAACAAAAATATCATTGAAACCGTCATTGTTAATGTCTGCCATATCTGCGCCCATCGAGGCCACGCTATTGGCGGTCATCTGTTCCTCCAGGACCTCGGAAAACGTACCGTCCCTGTTGTTCACATAAAGGTAGTCGCGTTCAAAGAAATCGTTGGATACGTATATGTCTTCCCAGCCGTCATTGTTTACGTCGCCCACGGTAACCCCCAGTCCAAAACCTATGACGCTGCCATATATACCGGCTCTTTCGCTTATGTCCACGAAAATGCCGTCCCTGTTCTCCATGAGTTTGTCCCCGCCCAGCACGTCCCTTTCGTTTCGTTGGTTCAACTTTAGATCAAAGCCCCCAATGGCCTTGTAGGAGTTGTTTAAAATGTACACATCCAGGTCCCCGTCCTTATCAAAGTCAAAGAAGGAAGCGTGGGTGGAAAATCCTTTGTCGTCCAGGTTATGGGCGGCGGCCATTTCTTTGAAGGTTCCGTCTTGCTGGTTTATGAAAAGTTCGTTTTGCTTGTTTTCGCCCTGCAGATCTCCCGAATTGCAGACATAGATGTCCAAATAGCCATCGGCATTGACATCGGCCATGGTTACCCCGGTGGACCACGGTCGGGTACCGCCCACGCCAGCGGAATCTGTAATGTCCTCAAAGGTGAAGTTGCCCTTGTTCAAAAAGAGTCTGTTCTTTTCTTGGTTGGCTGTGAAAAAGATATCGGGCAGGCCGTCATTGTCAATATCCCCTATGGCCACACCGCCCCCATTGTAATAGTTTCGGTAGCGGTACACGTTAAAGGCGTTGTCATAATGCAGCTGGTTGGTGAAATCCACCCCCGTTTCGGCTGGCGTGCGCAATTGAAAAATGCTGGGCTCCGTATTCGGCCCCATTTCCGTCCTATTATTGGCACACCCCATCAAGAGCCAGATGCCACACCAGGCGATGTGGGCGAGGTTAAAACGTTTTAAATAGTTAGCGGGCATCCAAAACATAGCGCAGGTCGTCAATTTTTACGTTTACCATCCGGTTGTCTTCCAAGGGTTTAATGATGATGCGGCGGTTGCCGTCCACCTTTACCAAAAGGGGTGGGCCGTCCTGGGACAGCGGAACTTTGATGAAGTTGTTTCCAGGGTACCACTTCATCAGGGTATCCCTTACCACGGGCAAGAGTTGGTCTGCCTGCAGGGATTTGTTCCAAATGGACCAGGCATTGTAATAAAAGGACATGTCCATCCCCGTCATGATGTTCTCATCATTGAAGTCCCCAAAAAAAAGCAAGGTCATTCCGGTAGGTTCATTATTACCCTCTTGGTTGGGAAGTTCATATTTTACCGTTCTGCTTCCCGGGCCCTCCGAGATAATGCCCTTTTGGTTCAATTGCCAGCAGGCTTGTAAAAAGAATTCTTTGGACTGGCCCAATTTCAGATTGAACAGTAAAGAGTCCTTGATGACCCCACTCGCCATTTCCTTCCTTGCCAGTGCACTGTACCCCGAACCTGAGTTCGAGCAGGCGGCCAAGAGGACGAGCAGCACCAAGGCATAAATGTTAGGGTAATTGGTGAATTTCATATAATTGTAGCGAATCATTATTTGTCCCCACCCATAAGCTTTCTTTCCCACCGTGTTCCATCCATTTCAAATTACGAATCTGCCCACTTATGTTTAGGGGATGAACCTTATTGCTGTTCATGGTATGGTGGGGCCCAAAGATAGCCCATCCCTTGGAAGCATCACAACGTCCAAACTGCGGTTTGACAAGGTACTGGTTCCCGCCCATCCAAAGATCCGGATGGCCATCCTTGTCAATATCGTTTGAAGTGATGCTGTAAATGGGTGCGTACTGTGTTTCTGCCGGAAGTTCTTGGTGCACAAAACCATTTTCCCCGTTTATAAAAACAGAACTTACCAGAAGGCGGGCTTCAAGTTTGGTGGCGGCCAGCAACTGGTCTTCCGAAAAAAGATCGGCCATATGGGCACGGGCATAGTCCTTGTAATAGAGTAATTTTTTTTTGAGATGGGGCAGTTGGGAGACCAGTTCGTCCTTATCTGTCATCGGGACATACTTATCGTCCATTTTTTTACAGATGATCTGTTCTTGAAAGCCATTTCCATCAAAATCTGACAAGAACAGGGCCATTGGGGCTTGGTAAAATGTATTTCTCCCCAGATTACCGGCAATAAGATCTAGATCGCCATCCTGGTCCAAATCCGTAATGTGCAGGGCGCTCCACAGTCCTTCTGTGTTTCCAAACCCCAGTTGTAGGCTTTCATCTGAAAGCTGGCCCTTATGGTTCATGTACACTTTTATGGCCATCCACTCACCTACCACGATGAGGTCTTGCCATCCATCCTTGTTCAAATCTGCCCACTGCGCGGCAGTGATCATCCCCAAATCGGTGAAAAGCCCCTGCTGTGCGCTTTCAAAGTTTCCCTTGCCATCATTCTCCAGAAGATATCCGGAGCCGGGCCTTCCATATCGGTTGGTCTTGTAGCGCTCTCCCACAAAAAGGTCCATATCGCCATCGTGGTCGTAGTCCGTGGCGCAGACTGTCCCTGAACTGAAGGGTGCGGTAAAGGGCAGGGATGAGGTCGATTTTTTGAACGAGCCCAAGCCGGTGTTCAGGTAAAGGGCGTCAACCAGGTCCGTGGAGTACGGAGAATACGCTCTGCCACCGTGACAGACATAAAGGTCCATATCGCCATCGGAATCGGCATCAAAGAAGAGTGCGTCCGTTTCCTCGGCGTTCTTGTCCGCCATAAAAGGTTCCTGGGTAGGTGTGTACGCTTGGGGCCCGGACAGGAACAATGTCCCTGACTGATGTTTGGCACCGCCCAAAAAGACGTCCATTTTTCCGTCTTCGTTAAGGTCGGCCATGGCCAGGGCGGGTCCTTCGTTGCTGTGCATCCCGTGCAATAAGCGCTCATTATCAAAATCAATGTAGTTGTTCTCGCTATGGATGAAGGTAAATGGAGGTGCAATTTTGTTCAGAACGGCTGGTTCACCTTTCAATGGGGACTGGACACTGTCCGGTTCGGTGGGTTGTACAAGTTCCAAGGTACGGTTGGTGGGCACGTTGGTTAGAACGGTTTGGCTGCCGTTGGGCCACAGTACGGAGAGTGTGTCCACTATGTTCAAAGGCCCCAATCCAAAATGTAGGGTATGGGGCACGCTGCTTTGAAACCCACGGGACACGAAAAGTTGGCCATGGCCAAGTGTGCGGCCTTGATGTCTCAGCGTTGCACTGGCCCCGAGAGCTGCGCCACCATCCTCTTTTTTTTTGAGCTTAAGCATTAAACTGCGATGCGTTAGGGTGTCTGTGGTGTTTTCGTAAAGGAAGGAGGGCATGTTTACATTGTTCACCACAAGGTCCAGGTCCCCATCGCCATCCAGATCACCGTAGGCACTACCGTTGCTAAAGCTCGGCCGGTCCAGCCCCCAAGGGGCGGCAAACTTCTCAAAGGAGAAATCGCCATTGTTCTTAAAAACACCATTTACCACTGGTTGTGAGGGCATGGCGTCAATAAGGCGTGTAATGACATTCTTTTCCCTCCTGCGAAGGCTGTTCCTTATCTTCTCTTCATTTCCTTCAAACGCCAGGTAGTCCCGATCTAAAAGGTCCTTGTAAATCCCGTTGCTCACAAAGATGTCCTTGAGACCGTCATTGTCCATATCAAAGAGCAGGGCTCCCCAGCTCCATTCCGTATCGGCAACCCCCGCTTGCCGCCCTACCTCAAGAAAGCCCTGTGGGCCATAGCTACGCTGAAGGGTATTTCTGGCGTATTGATGAAAATATCCTTTCTTTACGGCCAACCGTTGTTTGTCCCAAGACTCAAAAAGGGTCTTGGTCTTTTTCCGTTGGTCCGTGGCAGGGAGCATTTCGGTAACCATTAGGTCGGGGAGCCCATCGTTGTTAAGGTCTGCCAGGTCTGCGCCCATGGCACCCATTGAAATGGAATGGAAGTAATCTTCCAGTGCCTCTGTGAATCCTCCCTTGGTGTTGTTGATGTAGAGGTAATCGCGTTCAAAGAAATCGTTGGCTATGTAAATGTCCGTCCAATTGTCATGGTTGAAGTCGCCAAGGGTAATGCCAAGCCCAAAGCCGATCTTGCTGTTATAAATGCCCACCTCTTGGGACACCTCTCTGAATTTTCCGCTGTCATTCCTAAAGAATTTGTTGCCGTTGCCCGTCTCATCTGGAATTTCCCGTTGTCCTTCAATAAGGTCAAAGCCACCAATGGAACGCAGGGAGTTGTTCAACACATAAGCATCCAGATCACCGTCTTTGTCATGGTCAAAGAAAGCAGCGTGCACGGAAAGACCTTCAATATCCAGTCCGTATTCCCTGGAGGCCTCTTTAAAGGTGAGGTCTCCCTGGTTCATGAACAGTTCATTGTGCCGGTTGGCACCCCCGGGGCGTCCAGATTTGCACACATAGAGATCAAGCAGGCCATCTTGGTCAATGTCCACAAAGGTGGCCCCCGTGCTCCAAACATTTTCACAGGCCACCCCGGCTTTTTCTGTGATGTCTTCGAACTGCCAGTTGCCCTTGTTCAAAAAGAGTTTGTTGCTTACCATGTTTCCGGTAAAGTAGATGTCTGTAAGTCCGTCATTGTTTACATCGCCCAGCGCTACGCCCCCACCATTGTAAAAATTTCTATAGAGATAGGGATTGAATTCCTCAGTGTAGGTGAGTTCATTTAAAAACTGCACTCCAGTGGTGCTGTCCCTCTGCACGTAAAGGGGGTGCTGTTCCGTAGGTTTTACTTGGCAAGCAAGGAATAGTAGCGAACAAAGAAGAGGGGCCAACCATTTCATGGTTTTTAGTAGCGTATTAAAACAAAGATTGGTGAAATAAAGATACATTACCCTGTTGGAAATGAGGTTGCCTTAACAAAAAAAAGGGTTGTTCCCGTAGGACAACCCTTTACGTTGCTCATTATGAATTGTTAATAGCCTGGATTCTGGGTCAAGGTCCCATCGGAGGCATTGATCTGATCAATGGGTATGGGCATTAGGTTCCTGAAGCTGTCGTTATTGGTTTTTTCCCACCAGCTGTCCTGGAATTTACCAAAACGTATCAGGTCTGTTCTTCTGCTGGATTCCTGGAACATTTCCTTGCCACGCTCGGCCAAAAAGGTGTCTGCATCCATTGTGGACAGCGGGCCCACACCTGCGCGATCCCTAAGGGCGTTGACATCTGGAAGCGCCAAGCTCCAGTCTCCGGCCGCCCTTGCACGGGCCTCCGCTCTCATCAGGTGCACGTCTCCCAAGCGAACAATGGGGTAATCATTGTTCATATTGGAACGGCCCAATAGTTCAAAGCTGAACTTTTTCATCCGGGCCCCGCCCTGACGAAGGGCGTTTGGCTCCAATTCGTTGATCTCTGGGGTGTAGTTTACCTGCAGGTCATCATCGTCCGCGGCAAAGTCGATCAGTGCGTTCCCTGAGAAATCCGTCTGTGGGCCCACCAAGAAGTTGGCCTCTTTTCTGAGGTCTCCGTCTTCGTAGGAGTTGTAAAATTCTTCCAATACCACAAATCCGTTCCAGGGCGCTTCGTCCAGACCATAGGTCAATTGACTCGGTCCATGCAGTGTCATTTGGTTGAAGTTCATTCCTCCATTGCCAATACTATTGTATTCCACGGACCAGATTATTTCTGGATTGTCCTCATTGGTTGGGGCAAAGATGGCCGCGTATCCCTCAAGTTCGGTGGGGTCGCTGTCCACATCCGGGCGTTTGGCCAGGTTGGGTTCAACACAGCCTTCTGCGCACAAGACATAGGGGCTGTTGTCAATGATGTAGGTGGCGGCCCAATCGGCTTCCTGGTACATGGGTGTACCTGTGTAAACTTCTGCGTTTAGATACAATTTTGCAAGAATGCCCAAAGCGGCATATTGGTTTATCCGGTAATTGTTGATGTCCGTGTTAAGGTCGCTTCCGGACAAATCCATACTGGCGGTCACGGCCGAAATGCCCAATGCGTCCAACAACTCACTTTCAACAAAATTGTACACATCCACACGCTCAGCCTGAGGGGCATCCGATCCCGGGGAGGTAACGATCTTTACCCTTCCGAAGGTATCCAATAGTCTCCAGTAGAAATAGGCGCGCAGTGCACGGACCTGGGCAGTTTGGTTGGCATTCAAATCCCCGCTGGCCAGTGCAATGTTGCACTCACCGATACCGCCGTATGATTGGTTCCAAGTTTCCTCGATACGCTCATGGGCAGCATCCCAAGTGTGGCGGTGCAGTTGGATCCAGATGCCGCCATCGAACCAGTCGCCCCCTTTTTGGGGTACGGCCATATCGTCTGCCGTAACTCCGTTTGTGGCAAAGAAACCGGTGTTTCCGGCGGTTCCGTCCCGTAGGCGGGCGAAGGGGGCCAGCAATGGGCCTCCATCTGAGCCTCCACCAGGGCCCGTAGAAACCCCTTCAATGGAAAACTCCTCAGTCAGGGAATCTTCCAGTTCATCGTCCAAATCGGTGCAAGAGAAGCCAATAAGGGCCAAACTTGCCAGTGTTAGTTTTAGTATTCGTCTCATAGTTATTTTTTTTAGAAATTAATGTTCACACCCAAGGTGACCGTTGTATTGGTAAAATAGGCTTCCCTTCTTTCTATGCCAGGAATAAGTACATTGGGCCTTCCGCTTTGTAGATTGCCCAAACCACCGCCGTCCACAAGGGCAGGCTCCGGATCTACACCGGTATAGTTGGTCAAGGTCCAAAGGTTCTGCCCGGCGAGGGACACCCGGAGACCTTTTATGTAATTGCTTTGGCTCATATCAAAGGTATAACCTACGGACATATTGTCCAAACGCAGAAAGTCTGCGCGCTCCACATAATAATCGCTGAACTGGGCCGTACGGATACTTGGATCCGCAAGATCGGTGTTCACAAAATTGTAAGAGGCCTGGGAACCAATGATGGGCTCATAGAAGGCCCTAAAGCTGTTTACCAAGCTGTGGCCCAACACGGCCCTAAAGAAGACGTTGGCGTCCCAATTCCCGTAGGAAATCTGGTTGGTCCATCCCAGTTCCACATCAGGGAGGGCAGTGCCCAACACCTGAAAATCGGCATCATCTGCCAGGGCACTTCCTTGGCCTGTGACCAAATTGCCATCACCATTTACATCACTGAGTATGGGCGTTCCGGCAGCATCGACCTGTCCGGACCAAACGGGCCCCCATATTTGCCCAATTTCCTCGCCCTCCTTCACCAAAATCACGTTGGTGTTGTTCTGGCCTGGGGATCCCAAATTGCCCAGAACTTGGTTTCCTTGAGCATTCTCTTCCAAAACGTTTTTGTTGTGGGTAACGATGATCCCAGTGTTGTATTTAAAGTTATCATCGCGGAACACATCGTAATTGGCAGAAAATTCCACTCCATTTACGCCCAGCGTCCCGGCGTTTTCCCAACGGCGGTCAAAACCGTTGAATTCGGAAGCTTCCACATTGGCAAGAATGATGAAATCCCGGATGTCCCTGGTAAAGAAATCCAAGGTGGCCCCAAAGCGATCGTTCGCAAACTCAAAACCGAGGTTGATCTCGGATTTTTCCTCCCATTTTAAATCGGGGTTGGCGGCCCTACCACCGGCTTGCGTGGTACTGGCACCGCTTTGGCCATCCGCACCATTCTGTACATTAAAGATCTGTTGGGACAGCCCCACTTCTGGCGGAATGGAACCGGTAACACCCCAGCCCAAACGGGCTTTCAACAGATTTACGTTTTCCAATTGCAGGTATTTGTTCAAATCTGCACCCACCGCCACGGCAGGGAAGATACCCCATTGGTTTTCCGATCCAAAACGGCTGGAACCTTCACGGCTCAGGGCAGCGTTAAGGTATATGGCATCGTCAAAAGTGGCGTTTAGCCTACCAAAGAAACGCACCACCCGATCGCCATCCTGACGCGCACTGTTTGCCTGGACACGGCCTCCTTCCAAAAGGTCTTGGGCCACCTCGATGCTGTTGCTAAAATCAAAATCCACACCGGCTGGAAAATCACCCAATTGAAGGTAGTTTTCGTTGAAGTCCGTCTCTTGGAAAGAATAACCACCGGTAATGGTGTAATCAATAAAGCTGTCTGCAGCGGTGCCCTTGAAGGTGGCATAGGTTTCAAAAAGGGTGAAGTTACGCTCCTGGGAAAGGAAGTCTGCCCTACCCCTTCGTGTGGGGCTCAACGCATTTCCACGCCAAAGATTGGTGGTGGGGTAATATTGGTTCCTGTCGTTTTTAAAATCTTCCTGTGCATAGTTCACGTTTATGCTCAGGGCGTCCGTGATCTTGTAATCAAGGTTCAAATTGTAGTTTAACGTGGTGGAAGAACCATCATTTCTGTTGAGTTCCGCAATGGAGACCGGGTTAAAGCTGTCAAAAAGTCCCAGGGTCTCAAAATAACCGCCGAACTGGGCAGAGTTGAATGCAAACGGAGCATCGTCTCCAAAGACCGGCGCGGTAGGGTTATAACTGGTGGCGTATCGGAGCGCCTCGTTGAAACCAATTTGGGAATCCCTGGTGGTGAAGGCGGTGTTCACCGTAACCTTAAGCCTATCATCAAAAAGACGTCCGGTAAAGTTGCTTCGGAAATTGGCCTGTTGAAATCCGGTGTTGATCAAGATCTCATCGGCGTCCCTGAAGTTCCCTGCAATGCGGTAGGTCATGTCCTCGGTGCCTCCCGAGGCGGAAATGTTGTGCACTTGGGAGATGCCGGTCTGGGTCACCTCGTCCCTCCAATCGGTGTCGCTGCCCAAATCGTTCCCGCCAGCGGCCAAGAACTCCTGCCTGTTCATAATGCTTATTTGGTTGGCAATGCCCTTAACACCCAATTGGCCATTGTAGGAGACCTGTAGCGGTTGTCCGCTCTTGCCTCCCTTGGTGGTAATGACGATCACCCCGGACGAGGCCCTGGAACCATAAATGGCCGCGGCCGAACCATCCTTGAGCACGGTAATGTTTTGAATGTCTGCGGGATCAACACTATCCAAGGAACCTCCCAGGATACCATCAATGACCACCAGGGGCTGTTGGTTACCGCCAACGGTAGAGATACCCCTTAACCTGATCACGGGTTGTTGGTTGGGGTTTCCCCCGCGGTTCACCACGCTAAGACCGGCCACCTTACCCTGTAAAAGTTGGGTGGGCTCGTTAATGACCCCTTGGTTGAAGTCTTCCACATTCACACTGGTCACCGCCGTGGTAATTTCTTTTTTGGCCTGGCTGCCATAACCAACCACAACCACCTCTTCCAGGGCCTGTGCATCTTCTTCCAGGGTTACATTGACCGTGGCTTGGCCATTGACGGCCACTTCCTGGTTTTTAAATCCAATGTAACTAAAGATCAATACGGCATCCGAACCAATGTCCGAAAGTGTATAGTTTCCGTCAAAATCAGTCTGTGTACCATTGGTGGTGCCCTTTACTACCACGTTGGCTCCCGGTAAGGGACCGTTGGCGTCGGAAACGGTACCCGAAACATCTTGGGAATGGGCAATGCCAAAGCACAAAAAAGCTCCAACAAGCGCCAAACTTTTTAATAAAGTAAACTTCATAAACAGTTAATTTAAAGTTGAGTTAATTGATATATAGGACTAAAATATGTAAATTACTTGTTAAATGTGCCCGAACTCTTCTTAGAAAGTTACGCAAACGGTTTCGTGTTGATAACTTTTTTTATTTTAAGGGTGCCATTGGTTTTTGCGCCCTTTTTCGGAATATCGTCAAAAGTACCCCTTTGTTTTTATGGAATAGGGATTTTTTGAAGTAGCGGGCATTTTGGCGCCCGCCGGAATTTGGGAACTGGGAAGCTGTTTGGCACAAGGTTTTTAATGAGCGGTAATTTCTTAACTTTACCCAAAACAAAACGTCACTTTCGGACGGTGCCCCATCCCCATGAAAAGAAAAATAACCCTAAAGCACATTGCCAAGGAACTGGAGGTCTCCATTTCCACGGTATCCAAGGCCCTTAAGAACAGTGATGAGATCGGCAAGGAGACCAAAGACAAGGTACAGGCCTTTGCCAAACTCTACAATTACCGGCCCAACAACATTGCCCTGAGCCTTAAGAACAAGCGCACCAAGAACATAGGGGTCATTATCCCCGATATTGTGCACCATTTTTTCACCACCGTTTTCAGGGGCATTGAAAAGTATGCCAACGCACGCGGCTACAATGTGGTGGTGTGCGTCTCGGACGAATCTTTTGACAAGGAGGTGATCAACATGGAACTTTTGGCCAATGGCAGTGTGGACGGTTTCATCATGTCCCTTTCCGCGGAAACACAGTCCAAAAATGATTACAACCACCTGGGGCAGATCACCGAGCAGGGCATTCCCTTGGTGCTTTTTGATCGGGTCACGGATGAGGTGGAATGTGACAAGGTGGTGATCAATGACCGCGACATAGCGCACAAAGCGGTTGCCATGATGTTGCAACAGGGCAGGAAGCGCATCGGGCTCATTACCACCAAGAGTTTTTTCAATGTGAGCCTGAGCCGGGAGGCGGGTTACCGGGATGCCCTCCGGGAGGCCGGTTTGGCCTATGATCCCGATCTGGTGCTCATCTTGCCCTATAAGGATACTGATGAGGCGCCCATAAAAAACTTCTTTAAAGAGCATCGGGTGGATGGCGTGCTGTGCGTAAATGAGTTTTTTGCCGTTCTGGGCATGAACGTGGTGCAGGACATGGGACTTACCATCCCCGATGACATTGCCTTTATTGGCTTTACGGACGGCATCCTCTCCAAGTATTTCCGGCCCAAGCTCACCACCGTGGCCCAGCACGGCGAGAAAATGGGGGAAACGGCCGCAAGGATGCTCATTGAAAGGGTAGAGGATGAGCCCCTGGACGATGATCCCAGTTACCGTACGGAGGTCATTGAGGCCACCATCATACAAAGGGAGACCACCTGAGCGGTGCGCCCAAGGCACCCATGCCCATTGGCCCCCGACACAATCAGTGCAGCTCTATGATCATGGGCCGCATGGCCTTGACCTTTAGTTTCCTTGCCCCTGACAGGGTGGTGCCCGTTAACACTTCCCTGCCGGAAAGGGGTCCTTGCAGTATTTCCCGGAACCGGGCCAGGTCCAAGTCTTGGTCTTTTTTGTTCTTGCTGAGCACCACCATTACTTTTTTGTTGTCATTGTACCGGAAGTACACGTAGAGCTCTTCCTTGTTCTTCGGGGCAAAATGCATCAGCTTCCCGTGGTGCACCACCGGGTTGTTCTTGCGCCAGTTCATCAACCGCTGCACAAACTGCTGCGCTTCCCTTTCCTGGGGATCCAGGCCCTGCCCGGTAAAGGCATTTTTTTCATCGCCCGGCCATCCGCCGTAGAAATCGGAACGGATGGTACCGTGATCGTCCGTGCCGGGATTTTTCATGAGCACCTCGGTGCCGTAGTACAGTTGCGGAATGCCCCTCACCGTGGCCACAAAGGTCAGGGCCAGCCTGTACTTGTCCAGATCTTCGCCCACCTGGGTGTAGATGCGGGACATGTCATGATTGTCCGGGAACACCACCAGATTGTGCGGATCTGGGTAGAGGTGGTCCTGCCCCAGCATGGTGTAGAGATCGGTCCAGGAAGAGGCCCAAGTGGGTTCGTTGTTCAGGGAAGTGATCATGGCATCGTGCAAGGGAAAGTCCATTAGGCTTTTCAGATCCGAGGTATAGCCATTGGCATTGTCCTTGCCCTTTTGCCAGTAGGATACCATGGCGGGACGGGTTACCCATTCCTCGCCCACAATGTTAAAATGCGGGTATTCCCGCATCACGGCCTTGGTCCAATCGCTCATGAAGTACATGTCGGGGTAGGGGTAGGTATCCATCCGGATGCCCGAAATTCCGGAGTATTCGATCCACCACAGGGTGTTTTGTATGAGGTAGGTGGCCATGGTGCTGTTCTCTTGGTTCAGGTCTGGCATGGTGGGCACAAACCACCCCTTGAAGAATTCCTTCCGATCCAATTTGGAGGCATAGGGGTCCAGGATCACTGTTTTTTGGTGATTGGTCTGGGTGTACTCCGGCCATTGGTTGATCCAATCGGCCGCGGGAAGGTCCGCCATCCACCAATGTTCCAGGCCGCAGTGGTTCACGATCATGTCCATGATCACCTTCATGCCTTTGTTTGCCGCCGTTTTGCACAAGGCCTTAAAGCTGGCGTTGCTGCCATAGCGGGGATCTACCTTATAAAAATCCGTGGTGCTGTAGCCGTGGTAGCTGTAGGTGGGCATGTCATTTTCCAAAACGGGGTTCATCCAGATGGCGGTGAAGCCCAGGTCCTTGATGTAGTCCAAGCTGTTCAGGATCCCGGCCAGGTCGCCCCCGTGACGGCCACTCTTTAGGGAACGGTTGGCACGTTCTTTCATCCCGGGCACATTGTCATTGCGGGTATCGCCGTTGGCAAAACGGTCCGGGGTAATGAGGTAGATGGCGTCCGAGGCGTTAAAACCCTGGAGCTCCTTCCTTCCTGCTTCCCGCTCCAAAATGGGGAAGGTGTGGGAAAAGGAAGTGGTTCCGTTGGTAAAGTTCAAGGCTGCCATGCCCGGGACGGCTTCCTCACCGATCTCCAGGGTAATAAAGCTGTATTTGGGACTTTCCAACTTTTTTACGCCCGTGATCCGTACGTGTTCATAGGGCGATAATTGCACTTGGTAGGTGATCAGGTCCTTGCCGTACACCATCAGTTCCACTTCGTTGTGCACCATCCCGGTCCACCAATTGGGCGGTTCCACACGGGCAATGGGACTGGTTTGAAGCTGCCCATCATCGCTCAGGTCTTGGTTCAATGGCCCATCGGCCAGCTGTTCCATGCCCCTTGTTTCCGAGGAAATTGGCCCTAAGGGTGCTGCGCTTTGGGCATTCCCGGAAAACAGGCCCAAGAAAATAGTGGATAGTAAGACGATGTACTTCATGTTCTTGTCGTTTTGGGTGTTCAACCCAGATTAAGCAATAGAAATTCCCCGCCTGAAAGGAACGGGCAGGTATTACGGCTGCAGATCCCTGCAAAATCAATCGTTGCACTGACTTTTGCTCACTCACCGTAGCGATGGCTACCCGCCCGTACCGAACGGTACGTTCGGGCGGGCCTGCCCGACTGAGTCATTCAGGCGGGCGCCTCAATCGCAAAAGTCTTGATTTTATTGGGCTTTGCACCCTCATTTCGAAAGTCTAGTGCATAATCTGGGTTCAACAATTTGGATGCCGAAGTGGGCCGTTTGCCCACTCTTGTTGGGTTGTTTTACTCCACCTTGAAGCTGTACAGGTTGGAACTGGCGGTATTTCCCGCCGCATCCCTGGCCACCACTTTCCAGAAATAGGTGGTGTTGGCGTTCAGTGGCACATTCTGCAATTCGGGTTCGGTCACGGTATCCAAGAGGGTGCTGCCGTCGGCGTCATCCAAATACACATCGTAATCGCTAAGGTCGCCATCCACATCGCTCCCTTGCCAGACCAAGGAGACCGCGTTGCCGGTAACGGTGGCTCCCGATGGCGGACTCACCAATTCCGGGGGAAAGGGGGCAAAGTTTACCTGGGCCTCCCCGGCCAGATAAAAGCGCCACTGTTCACTTTGGGCCGTTTCGGTGCTTCCATTGGACCTGGAGGTCACGGACCAGGCATAGGGGTTGGCCTTGTCCAGGGTCAACGTGGCATTGCTTTCGCCCACTACGGTGTTCGTGGTGGCATTGGTGTTCAGGTTGGTCACGCTGAGCTCGTAAGTGTCCGTGTTGGCCGCGGCATTCCAAGAGAAGGCCACGCTGCTCTGGTCCGCGTTCAGCGAGGTGGCGGTAAGGCAGATCAGGTTGTTGGCCGGCTCCAGCAATGTGGCCGCCACCGGGGGCTGGGGTGTTGGCTCTGGAGCGGGATCGTCCCCGCCGCCGCAGCCAAGGAGCAGGCCTGCAAACAGGATATAAAATAGGGTGTGGATTTTAAGGGGATGTTTCATCTGTACAGTATTATTGTTCTTTAATTCATCTTAAAAATCCACCTGCTTTGCAGGTGGTCATGTTCTGAGGGCTATGCCTATTTTTGTTGTATGGGTAAATATAGGAAACTCAGCCATGTTGTCTACAAATGTGATTATCACA
>NZ_JBLFEO010000040.1:0-34557 GCF_047345505.1 Maribacter aquimarinus
CAGGAGAGTGAGGAGAAGAAAGTCGAGGATCATCAGCAAAGATTCGATTTTTAGGACTTGCCCGGGACGCCCCCTATGGGGGCTAGCCAAAGCCACCTTCTAAGAAGGTGTGGTTTTTTACTGATGGTGCGTGCACATTTGTTTGCAAAGTAACAAAAGTAAGATGGGATCTAGGGAAGGGGGCGTGCATTTGTTTAGAACGAGCAGGGCTGTAAATGATGCCAACATCCGGCCGTGCCCACCAGGGGACCATTGCCAATGCGCTTTCTGGTGGGCGTTCCGTGGTTGGCAAGAAAATTGAACAAGAAAAATGGGGGCGATCCCTCCAAATAGTGTACTTTCGCCCTTGAATTTTGGTTCGCGCATGATGTTTTATGTGCGATTAAAAGGGAATCCGGTGATTTGAATTGGTTTTTGCCAAAAAGTACGAGCGTAGCCCGTGTCGTCCTTTTTCATTGCACCGATCGAAAATTCCGGAGCTGTTCCCGCAACTGTGAGTTCATGCCAAACGCTGTTTGGTTACCTCCTTTTAATGGAGGATGAGGTGTACTTCAGCGCCACTGTTCCCCTTGACACGGGAATGGGAAGGCCACATCCCATTGAACAAGCCAGGAGACCTGCCAGATTCTTTACAAACACCCAACAACCTTCGGGATAAAGGTTATTAAGGTATGGAGAAGCACTGGTACATTTTATTGTTCCTATGGTGCGCTGCGCAGACGATGTTTTCACAGGAGTTGCCCCTGCAACTGCTGGAAGAGGTCACCGTCTCCGATATGCGCCTAAAACGCTATGCCGAGGGGCATAAGGTCACTGAGCTCAAAGACAGTGTCCTGCAGCGCAATGGACTTTTCCTTACCTCCCTGTTATCTTTCAATTCCAATATTTACTTTAAGGAGAACGGCTTGGGCATGGTGTCTTCGCCAGCGTTCAGGGGCACCAACGCTTCGCATACGGCAGTGGTGTGGAACGGTATAAACATCAACTCCCAACTCAATGGCCAGACCGATTTCAATACCATCAATCCTTTTAACTACAGCTCCGTTGCCGTAAGAAGTGGGGGCGGCAACGTGCAGTTTGGTTCGGGGGCGATCGGGGGGTCGGTGCATCTCAACAACGACCTTGGTTTCCATAAGCACTTTGAAAACCAAGTCATTACGGGATACGGTAGTTTTGATACCCGCAGCCTAAACTACCGGCAAAGCTACGGAACGGGCAAATGGTCTTCCAACTTCGGCATCAATTATAACCGATCGGACAACGATTACAAATATTTGGAGACCAATGAGCGCAACCGTAACGGTGCCTTTGAACATCTGAACCTCAATTTCAATGCGGGCCGCACACTGAGTGAAAAGCAGGTACTGCGTTTGTACCACCAGAGTTTTGTGGGCGATCGCCAGCTCTCGGGAACCTTGGTGGCACCCGGGCGAGGCAGGTATGAAGACAACCAGCACCGCACCCAATTGGAATGGGGCCATTATTCGGAAAAAGTGATCCACACCCTAAAATTGGCCCACCTTTACGAAGGCTTCAAATTCTTTGAGAACAGGGCAGTGGATCGTTTTTCCGAGGGCAGGGTCACCACCCTGTTGGCCCGTTACGCGATGGACGTTGCCCTTTCCCCCAGCCTTCGGGTACACTCGTTTTTGGAGTTCAACCATTTTAGGGGCAGGGGCAATAGCTTTGGGAGGCCGCTGCGCAACGATGCCTCGGCCACGGCCATCCTAAAGCATAGCCTTTCGGAAAACCTGCAGTACAACCTCAGTGTGCGGCAAGATGTTTCCTCTGATTTTGCCAGTCCCTTGGTTTTTGCCCTCAGCGGCCGCTATGCCCTTAGCGATTTTTATGCCCTTACCTGGAACGCTTCGCGCAACGTAAGGATGCCCACCTTTAACGATCTCTACTGGCAGCCGGGGGGCAATTTGGAGTTGAGGCCGGAGCGGTCTTATCAGCTGGATGTTGGTCAGCGTTTTGCCTATGGCCCTTTTTCGGCACAGCTCAATGGCTATTATATCAACACCAATGACATGATCCGTTGGTTGCCCAACAACAGTGCCTTTTGGTCGCCCATTAATGTAGATGCCGTAAACATTTATGGGGCGGAACTGGAGCTGGGGGGCAACACTTCCGTTGGGGAAAATCAGGAGGTGGAATTACAAGCCCGTTACGCCTACACCGTTTCCCAAGATCGGGAGAGCGGCGAGCAACTCATTTACGTGCCCTTCCATAGCGGCAATCTGTCCCTTGCCTACCATTATGCCCAGTTTGGGGTCTTCTATCAACATCGGTACAATGGTCCGGTGTCCATTATCGGGGGGCAACTGGAAGGCCATCAGGTGGCCAATGCCGGAGTTGGCTTTTCGCCCAAGTCCAAGGGGAAATTGGCGTATCGCATCGCGGTCACCGTGAACAATGTATTCAATGCCTATTACGAGAACATCGCTTTTAGGCCCATGCCCAATAGAAATATTCAAACCCAATTCATTTTAAATTTTTAACCATGCAAAAAAATCGATTTTTTATGTTGATGGCCCTAGCGGGCTTGTTGTTCACCGGATGTAATGATGATGACGAGGTCACAGACCCCAATAGTGAGCCCCTGCCTTACGAAAATGGGGCCCTTGTGCTGCACGAGGGTGGCTTTGGGGCCGGAAATGCCTCTGTTTCTTTCATACCGGATGATTATACGGGGGTCGAGAACGGAATTTTTAAATCGGTCAACGCCGTGGCCACCTGGGGAGATACGGCCCAGAGCATGGCCTTTGATGGCGATTTGGCCTATATTGTGGTGAACAATTCCCAAAAGATCGAAGTGGTGAACCGTTATACCTTTGAGACTGTCTGGACCATAGGTGGGGGAGACACGGGCGATTTCTTAAATCCCCGTTATATGGCCATTGCCAACGGAAAAGGCTATGTTTCCAATTGGGGGGACGGAAGCGATCCAACGGACGACTTCATTGCCGTGGTGAATTTGGAAGCCGGGGAGGTGGAGGCCAAAATCCCCGTGGGCGAAGGGCCGGAACGCCTTTTGGCCAAGGACAACGCCGTTTATGTGGCCATGCAGGGCGGTTTTGGCCAAAACAATATCGTATCGGTCATCGATGCCATGACCAACACCCTAAGCACCACCATTACCGTGGCAGACCGCCCCAATTCCCTGCAATTGGATGCCGATGGCAACCTGTGGGTGCTCTCCGGGGGAAATCCGAGTTGGACCAACAATGAAACTGCCGGCCAGTTGGACAAAATAAGTACGGACACCAATGTCGTGGATGCTTCCTTTACCTTCGATCAGACCGAACATCCAAGTTATCTGTCCGTGGATGAAGGTAGTCTGTACTATTACTTGAATGGCGCCGTCTTTGAAATGGACATGTCCAATACTACGCTGCCCACCGAAGCAGCCATTAGCGGGCGCAACTATTACGATATGGCCGTTGAGGGTGGAAGATTGTACGGTTTGGACGCAAAGGATTTTGCAAGTCCGGGATCGGTTGAAATTTACAACCTTGACAATAGGTCCCTGCTAACCACCCTGGAAGTGGGCATAAACCCCGGCGAGGTATATTTCAATGGAAGCGCGGAACGCCAGTAAATAGGGTAGGGGTGGCTTACGCCGTAGGTCGCCCTATTCCACTCTCTTGCAGCAGTGGTCACTGGTAAAGATGCTGTTTGCCAAGGTCGCAGATCATTTGATACCGCCGGGGGAGGCGGTTGCATAAAGAGTGGGAGGCAGTGGGTCTGAAGAAGGTCCTTGGTGTTCTTTGGCCGTTACTCTGGGGACACCATCTCGTCATGATTCCGTTTGTCCGGGCTTTTCTGTGGGGTAAAGATATCCTTTAAAATATAGGCCGTGACCACGGTGAGGCCCAGGGTAATGACGGGAATGGCGTTTTCCCAGCCAAAGAGGTGCATCAGGCCGCCACCAATGGAGATGAGCACACCCAGTACCATGGCAAAGTTCCAGGCCACTTCCAGCAAGGTGTTCTTGGCCCTCCGGTCATCGTCCATAAAATAGGCCGTGCCCTCCATGGCAAACCAGATGACGAAGGTAATGGCCGTGCCAATTTGGAAAATGAGGGTGTACGGGAAATCCAGGATCTTCAGGAGTCCGTTGGTGGTCCAGAAGAGCACCAAAATCATTTTAATGATGGCCACGGGACGCTTTGGGTCTTTTTTGAGAAAGCGAATGCCATATAAAATGGCAATGGCCAAGAAAGCGGTAAAGATGATGCCGTCCGTGTAGGGAAGTTCCAATACACGCATGATGAAGCCCGTGAGCAGGGCCACCAGGGCAATGCGCAAAGGCGTTCGCAATACTTTGTTGGATGGTGCCATAATGGTATTTATATGGTTTTGATGTTCTTTTTCAATCCTTCCATGATGCCCTTGATGTTGTTCACCGTTTCGTTCAGGTAATAGCGCACCACGGTATGCGGAATCCGGATGGTGGTAAAGCCGTTTTTAAAGGAGTGCATGGTCTGTTCCAGATTGTTCATGGCCTGTTCTTCCGTGATGGCCTCATAGGCAGAATCAATTTCTATGTTCAGTTTTACCCTGGAAATGGCAATGTCAATGGACTTGTTGCCGTCCCACCACTCCAGCATCGCTTTAACGCCCGCCTCCCTGAGCCCGTAGTACAGCTGTATGGCCTCCAATGGGGTGTCATGGGTCTTGATCAGGGTTTCCATTCGCTTGTGGTGCTTGGCACAGAGCTCAACGCCCAGGCTGTCCATGGCGTTTTTATGGTCTAGATAACCAAGCTCTTTGTTACATTCTAAACATGTCATTAAAATAAATTTATGGTAAGATTTGGGAGGGTTATAACAGCACTTTTTTAAGATTAGTATGGAAAATCGATGTACGGCACGGCAGTTTTAGACGAACGGCAAAATTTTAGATGAACGGCATTTTTAAATGTTAAAATTGTGGTGAAACGAAATCATTTTGGGGTTTCTGATTTTCATTGGCACCGCCAAAGGGTTCGATGCTCCCAGGCTTGTCTTGAAATTAAGGTTCTACCATTGTATTTATGGGTAAAAACCATTGATTCACAATTATACTTGGGACCAGAAGCCGTAGAACGAAGGATTTTATATTTGTAGTTAATTGAATTTTAGATACTTACATTATGGATGTTTGTAACCGGACCTATTTTTGGTCTTACGTCCTATGTCCTAGGGTCCCACCACCGGCCAATACCATTTTTCGTTTCCACTACATGCGTGGCAGAACCAAAATTAAGATTCAGTTTCTTATGAATGCCTCGGCTTGCCCCGAGGTAATTTACTTTTTTGAGGGTATCTTTACAAAAACACTGTTCTTGGCATCTTTTTTTAAAAAAATGGGCCCGGGTGTGCTCATTGCCTCCGCTTTCATTGGCCCGGGAACGGTCACGGCCTGCACCTTGGCCGGGGCCTCTTTTGGATTTGGCCTGCTTTGGGCCATGTTGCTCTCCATTGGCGCCACCATGGTCTTACAGGAGATGGCTGCGCGTTTGGGTTTGGTGACCCAAAAAGGGCTGGCCCACGTGATACGCTCCCAAATGGGCAGTGCCTGGCTCCGGTATCTGGCCATAGGTTTGGTCGTCTCTGCCATTGTGGTGGGAAACGGCGCCTATGAAGCGGGCAACATTGGTGGTGCCGTCTTGGGCATGCAGGCGCTCTTTGGAGAGGGGGGCACAAGACATTATCCATTTTTGGTCGGGGCCATTGCTTTTGTGTTGCTCTATCTGGGCAGTTACAAATTGCTACAGCACATCTTTATGGTCTTGGTGGTGCTCATGAGCCTCTCCTTTGTATGTGCTGCCCTGGTCACCGGTCCCGATCTCTGGGCGGTGCTCAAGGGCCTCTTGGTGCCCCGGGTGCCGGAACAGGCTTGGCTCACCATTATTTCACTGGTGGGGACCACCGTGGTGCCCTACAACTTGTTCCTGCATGCGTCCCTGGTCAACGAGCGCTGGCAAGGGGTTGCAAATTTGCCGGCAGCCAAACGGGACACTTATGGGGCCATTTTGGTGGGTGGGGTCATCTCCCTGTGCATTATCATTTCGGCCGCGGCCCTTCAGGGTGCCGAGGTGGGCAATGTTATGGATTTGGCCAAAAGCTTGACGCCCCTTTACGGGGATGCCGCCGTACTGCTCATGGGAGTGGGACTTTTCGCTGCGGGCATCACCTCTGCCATTACCGCCCCCTTGGCGGCGGCCTATGTGGCCCAAAGTTGTTTCCATTGGCAGGGAGGACTCAAAGATTGGCGGTTCCGTGCGGTCTGGATGTTTATTTTGGGATTGGGGGTAGGGGCACTTGGTTTTGACCTGAACTTGATCCAGCTCATTGCCTTTGCACAAATGGCCAACGGCCTGCTCTTGCCCTTGGTGGCCATTTTCCTGTTTTGGGCCGCAAATAGAACCGCATTGTTGGGCCGCTATGTGAACAGTGGGGTACAGAACGTCTTGGGACTCCTTATCATTCTACTTTCGGTGGTATTGGGGGCCAAGAGTATTTTTGCGGTACTGGGAATGCTGTGAGCACTGCCGGTCATTGACCCCAGGGCACCACGGACGCCAAGGCCATTATGGTTTTACGGCCTAACCGGATGTTTTTTGTGGAGGTCAACGGATAAATAGGTGTTGAAGGAAAAAGGTAATGGTGTGATGATCATATGAACAATAATTTTTACGAGTGTCAGTTCCAGCCTTTTGGCTTTGCACAAGACAGGCTTAAGTACAGAACTGTTCGCCAGCCGAAGGAGGCTTCGGCTGCCTGGCTCCACAACCATTCAGGCGGGCGCCCAGCCCCTCATTTTGGCCAGCAAACCGATTTAAAATGGGCAATAATGGGCTGACATCCAATTTTTTGAACCTTAAAGTGACAACGATATGGCGGTGGAGGTGATTGACATAAACTGTGACGTGGGCGAGGGCGTGGGCAATGAGGCGCAACTCTTTCCCTTTATATCTTCTTGCAGCATTGCCTGTGGTGGGCACGCCGGAGATGCGCAAACCATAGCGCAAATGTTGCGTTTGGCCCTTGAGCACAAGGTAAAGGTGGGGGCACACCCATCCTATCCCGATAGGGCCAATTTTGGCAGAAAAACCCTAAAAATGACCCCCAGAGCGCTAAAGGACAGCCTTGCCGAACAGATGGGCCTGATCACAGGGCTCTGTGACCAGTTGGGAGTGCCGTTGCACCACATAAAGCCGCATGGCGCCCTGTACAATGACATTGCCCGGGACGAGGCCTTGGCCAATCTTTTTTTCAAGGCCGTGGCCCCTTTTGCCCCCAATGCCGTGTTGTACCTGCTCAGTGGATCCAAGGTGGTGTACTGGGCCAAGCATCGGGGCTTTGCCGTGCGGGAGGAGGCTTTTGCGGACAGGAACTATAACGAGGACAAGGGGTTGATGCCCAGGAGCGAGGCCAACGCCCTGATCACTGCCCCGGATCGGGTACTGTCCCATCTGCTGTCCATCGTCAAAGAGGGCAAGGTCATGGTGCCCGGAAAGACCAAGGTTTCCTTGCGGGCAGATACGTTTTGCGTGCACGGCGATACCCCAACGGCATTGCAAATTCTAATGTACCTTCATCGCGAATTGCCAAAACATCAAATTAACCTGCTTCCGTGAGTCATTTTTCCATCAACATTAAACCATTTGGGCGCCACGCCATACAAGTGGAGTGGCCCAATGAGGTACAAGAATCGATCCTGACCGATATCCTTCAATTTGAATCACACCTCAAAAAACACTTTTTGTCCACCCCCGATTGGGAGACCGTGCCCGCATACAACTCTTTGATGCTAGTGCACAGGGACGCTCCCGTGGAGTTTAACGCCTGGGAAGAAAGATTACGGAAGGCCTACGCGGACCGCACAGCGTTAGCCAAGGTAGAACGAACCCTTTGGAAGATTCCCGTGTGTTACGGGGATGCGTTTGCATTGGACCTTGAAGCGGTGGCGCACTCCCTGAACATGACCCCGCAGGAGCTGGTGGCCCAGCATAGCGGCCGCACTTACACGGTTTACGGGATCGGCTTTCTGCCGGGTTTTATGTACCTGGGCGGCCTGCCAAGCAGCTTGGAGTTGCCCCGCCGATCAGAACCGCGCCCAAAGGTGCCGAAAGGCGCGGTGGGACTCGCCGGAAAGCAAACGGGCATCTATCCCCAAGAGTCCCCCGGAGGGTGGCATATTATCGGTCGTACCTTTGTGCCACTTTTTGATGCCTCCAGAAAGGAACCCTGTTTTGTGTCCGTGGGAGACAAAGTACAGTTTACGCCCATATCCAAATCGGCCTTTGAACTGCATGCCATAGAAGTGGAGGTGGGGATTTACAACATGCAAAAATCGGTCTGGGATGATTAAGGTGCTAAAACCGGGATTTTTTACCACCGTCCAAGATCTAGGGCGGTTTCACTACCGTCATAAGGGGGTGCCCGTATCCGGCGCCATGGATGGCCCGGCTTTGGAAAGGGCCAATCTGCTGCTGGAAAACGACCCTTCGGATGCCGGCTTGGAAATGACCATGGGAGGGCCCACGCTGAGTTTTATGGAACCCACCTATTTTGCACTGGCGGGAGCCTTGATGTCTGCCACCCTGAACAATGTGCCGGTGGCCAATGACAAAGTGTACCGTGCCCAGACCGGAGACATCCTTTCCTACGGGCGTTTGGAAAAGGGGTTCAGGGCCTATTTGGCGGTCAAAGGAGGTTTTCGCACGCCATTGATATTGGGCAGCCGATCTTGGTACAGCCCCATTACCCCGGCAAATTGCCTAAGGGAAGGAGACCAGCTGGCCTACGGGCCCGTGACGGATTTTGAGCCCAAGATATCTGAAATGAGGGTGCACTCACATCTGGAACAGCGTGTCTTGGAAGTGAGCCCTGCCCCCGAATTTGAGCGTGTTCCAAGGCCAGCGCTGCAACAGTTGTTTGGAACGGAATTTACCTTGGCCAAGGAAAACAATAGAATGGCCTACCAATTGGAGGAGGTCTTTGTGCCCAACCGGGAAACGATGCTCACAGCGGCCACCTTGCCCGGCACGGTGCAATGGACGCCTGCGGGAAAGCTCATCTTGTTGATGAAGGACGGGCAAACCACGGGGGGATACCCCAGGATCTTGCAACTCTCCCAAAAAGCCATAGGTGTCCTTGCCCAAAAAAGGACCGGAGACCGAATTGCTTTTGCCCTAATGGAAAAGTAGGGGCGGACAAGGCCCTTGGAAAAATTCAACAACCAGACCATCAAGGGCCCCAAATACGTGCCGGGCGGGGCTTGGGCTGCTCGGGAACACAATACTTTGGGCGCTGCCCTCGCCCGGGCCGGGCTCATTTTTTGCGGTACACGTCCTCAAAGGGAACCCTGAACCTTGGTCCGTAGATGCCTTTTTCTTCCCGAACCCCACAACCAATGACCATATTTATTTCCGCACCCCACGGCAACCCCAAGATTCTTTTTACCCGATCGGTGTCGCTCCCTTCCATGGGGCAGGTGTCATAGTCCAGTGCGGCCATGGACAACATAAAATTCTGGGCCGCCAAGGCGGCACTTTTATGGGCCACAATGCGCATGTCCGATCGGCGTACCTCCTTGTAAATGGGCCTGAACCATCCCACTATCTTGAACACCAGCCATTTTAGCCATCCCAAAAAGCCAAAAACATCAAAATACAGGGTGGGAATGAGTTTCTGATAGTAGTCCAGGGCCATTTTCTCCCGCTTGCCGTATTCCTTGGGGCCTTTGTCTCCAAATGAACGCTTTAAAAAGGCCACGTTGGCCTTGGCCCTCCTTTTCCAGAGATCTTTGCGCACGACCACCACCACCATTTGTTTGGCCGTTTTTGCCGCATTCTGGCCCAAGCAAGCTACGCTCAATCGCTTTAGCATCTCTGGATCTTCAATATGGTAAAACTCCCACAGTTGCAGGTTGCTGCTGTTCGGGGCCAGGGACGCCAGCTCCAGGCAATGCCTTACTTTATCGCTGTCCAAAGGGGTGTTTTCCTTGAATATACGGGTAGAACGACGGTAGTTGATGGCCTCTTCCACTGTTTTCATTTGATGCTGATTTTTGTTGTTGATGAATGGTGATGTGCAACATACGGGACACGATGCCCCTTTGGCACCCACTTTTGCCCCCCGGATGGTTCCATTTCCATGTTGATTTCAATTTTTGGAGCGATGCACGTTTGCGGACAGTTGCTTGGTGCTTCACAAAAATAGCCCATCAAGCGAACGGAGCAGGTTTTTCGGACTTATTTTTTTTGATGGACCAACCCCCAGGCGATCAAAAAGAGATGCATGGATGCGGAAGCCGTTGGGAAGGTGTTGTGCCCTCGTTGAAATACCCTGATCTTCCCCAGGGGGCCATCGACCTAAAACCTCCTTGTTTGGAGAAGCACGATAACGTTTCCTGGTAGAACCCCATAAATGAAAAACGTTACCATTTTCTGGTCCATGCCCTTTTTAAGCCGCAGGGAACCCGCATTTTTGTTCATATTTGCCGGGTGTTTCCAAGACACCCTTGCCAATGGTAGGTATTTTCAATGACAAATTGATACTTTTAGAACTTTGATGACAGGAACCTTTCAAATGAACCCCATGGGAGCAAAAACGATGTATTGGACAAAAATTTCAGCAACCTTTTTAGCCCTGCTTTTATTAGGGTGTGGAGCGCGTGGGGGCATTGCGCTCACCACCAATGGTTTTGGACTCCAGCTCAACGGCAAAGGCCACGTTGCCGCCATTATGGACCCAGCAGATGGGGCACGTTACGAACACACGGCAGAACCATCGCCCTTGTTGGCATTGAAACTGGACACTACCTTGGTGTTGCCGGAACGTCTGGCCTTTGACCAAGAAGAGGGGGTGCTTACGCTGGGGTACCCCGTCCATGATCTGGAGGCCAAAATAAAGGTGGTGCAAAACCAGCGGTACCTCACTTTTGAGCTCATTGCCCTGAGCGATGCCACCCTGGTGGAACTGGTGCTATGGGGCCCCTTTAGAACCACCATTGGGCAAACCATTGGTGAAACCGTTGGGGTGGTGAGGAACACCGATTTCTCGGTGGGCATCCAGGCCTTGAACATGAGAACCCTGGGGGGCTTCCCCACCTATGATGACGATGCCACGCCCTCTTACGATATCTTCGGGACCACCAGTTTGGTGGATGTTTCGGATTCGCTGAACATTCTCTACCGCGGCCACACGGCGCTCCCTAGGGAATACGGAAGTTCCCTGCAGGCCTACACGAGAAATAGAGACCGGGACCGGCAGGTAGCCGCGATGAAACACGATGCTTTCATGGCTCCCGCATATGTGGACAAGGGCCTGATCGGTTCCAAAATTGCCCTGTTCGGTGGTCCGCCGGAAGAGGTGCTGAACACCCTGGAGGCCATTGAATTGGAAGAAGGCTTGCCCCACCCCACGCTGAATGGGGTGTGGAGCAAGCGCTCCGAGGCCGCCACCGCTGCCTATTTGATACAGAATTTTAGCGTGCAAACCGTGGACAGCGCCATAGCCCTTACCAAAAAGGCGGGGCTAAAATACCTGTACCACAGTGGGCCCTTCAAGAATTGGGGGCATTTTGACCTGCACCCCGATGCCTTTCCGGACAATTGGTCCAGTTTAAAGGAATGTGTGGACAAAGCGGAACGGCAAGGAGTGGCCGTGGGGGTCCATACCCTGTCCAACTTCATTACCACCAACGATCCCTATGTTACTCCGGTGCCGGACGATCGCTTGGCCAAGGTGGGTTCCAGTGTGCTGGTCAGGGACGTTGGCAGTGCCGACAAAACCATTGAAATAGCGGACCCCGTTTTCTTTGACCAGATGGAAAACAACACCTTGCAGGCCGTGATGGTGGGCAAGGAGATCATTCGTTATGAAAAGGTCTCCGAGACCGCACCCTGGCTTTTGCTCAACTGTGAGCGCGGGGCCTTTGGCACCCGGGTGGGCCACCACAAGGCGCAAGCCCCCATTCATAAGTTGGCAGACCACCCGTACAAGACCCTGCTCACCAATGTGGAACTGGGCCAGGAGATGGCACGTAGGCTGGCCGATCTTTTCAATGATACGGGTCTAAGACAGATTTCTTTCGACGGTTTGGAAGGCAATTACTCCACCGGAATGGGAGCTTATGGGGAACTTCTTTTTGTGGATGCCTGGTACAAGGGTCTGGCCCCCGAGATCAAGGACAATTACATCATGGACGCCAGTAGGCCAGGGCATTATTTTTGGCACATGTTTACCCGCATGAACTGGGGAGAGCCGTGGTATGCTGGGTTTAGGGAAAGCCAAACGGCCTACAGGCTATTGAACCAGGACTATTTTAGACGTAACTTCATTCCCTGTATGTTGGGCTGGTTCAGTATGCGCGAGAGCACCAGTGTGGAGGACATGGAGTGGATGTTGGCCAGAAGTGCCGCCTTTGATGCCGGTTATGCCTTGGTGACCTCCGTGGACATTGTGGCCAAGAACGGGGTTGGGGAGACCATTTTGGAAAAGATCAAGCAGTGGGAGAAAGCACGGATGTCCGGCGCGTTCAGCGCCGATCAAAAAAAGCGCATGGAAAACATAGGGGAAGAGTTTTCCCTGGAAACCCTTTCGGAAACCTCTTGGCACCTCATTCCCTGGAGCGTGGAACGGTTGGAACATCCGTTTAAGGTGCGGCAGCCCGGGGAACCGCTCTCCTCGCGCTTTTCTTGGGTAAACAAGAACAAGGGGCAAGCCTTGCAGTTTATCCTTACCACCAAGAACACCGATGTTTCAAATATTGTTTTGGAGCTGAACAAGGTTAACCGAGTGCAACTGGCCGTGTCCCTAAAGGAAGGGGAGTTCCTAAATTATGATGGGGGTGCGCAAGCCGTGCTATACGATGCCAACTGGAACAGCATCAAAACGGTGCCGGTACCTTTGGATGCCCTGGCGGTGGGACAGGGAGAGCACCACCTGACCGTCTCATGCGATTTCACCGAAAAGTCGGGCACCGCCCTTCTTAAATTGGAGCTCAAGACCGCTGGGGAACCCGAATTGGTGCAGATGCCCTGACCTGTGCCCCTTCCCAATTGTAGCGGCCATTGAACGCTTTCTTTACTAATGGTTTACAACAGGCAACCCACCGGGACCTTGCCCGTACTGGGCATCCCAAAGCTGCAAAAGCCTTGTGGCCCAACATGCATAATGGACACCTTTGGAAACGAGGAACCGCCTTGCCACGGGCCGCCAAGGAATCCACAAGCGTTGGGGCCCAGGTTTTCAGGTAGGCTCCCTGTAAAAAATAATCGTATTGAATATGGGATAAGCAGAATATTTATATTATTGATTTTCAGTATTTTGTATGATTTTTCAAATCAATGAGTTTAAAGGTGTCACCGCAGTGCCGGCAACAACGGAAATTAAACTTTTATCTTTGGAGTAAGGCGGCACCCATGCCCCAATGTTTAAGACGAGAACAGCTTACTTTTATGGAATTGAACAAATACAGCAAAACCGTTACCCAAGACCCATCCCTCCCGGCCGCCCAGGCCATGTTGCACGCCATAGGACTCACGGACGACGATCTTAAAAAACCCTTGGTGGGCATAGCCAGCACGGGCTATGAGGGCAATCCCTGCAACATGCACTTGAACGATTTGGCCACCTACGTTAAAAAAGGCACGGAGAACGCCGATCTGGTGGGGCTCATCTTCAACACCATTGGGGTGAGCGACGGGATTGCGAACGGAACGCCCGGGATGCGTTTTTCACTGCCCTCCAGGGACATCATTGCAGATTCCATGGAAACGGTGGTGGAGGCCATGAGCTATGATGGCTTGGTCACGGTGGTGGGCTGTGACAAGAACATGCCCGGCGCCCTGATGGCCATGTTGCGCCTGAACAGGCCCTGCGTACTGGTATATGGGGGCACCATTGCCTCCGGTTGTCACGAAGGGGAGAAGTTGGATGTCATCTCTGCCTTTGAGGCTTACGGCAAGAAAGTGGCCGGAACCATAGACGAGGAACAGTTCAAAGCCGTGGTGCACAAAGCCTGTCCCGGTGCCGGTGCCTGTGGAGGCATGTACACGGCCAATACCATGGCCTCTGCCATAGAGGCGCTTGGGATGTCCCTACCGTTCAACTCCTCCAATCCGGCCATTAGCGATGGAAAGCTAAAGGAGCAGGAGTCCATCAGGGCCGGGGAAGCCATGCGGTTGTTGTTGGAAAAGGACATCAAACCATCGGATATTGTGACGCGGCAGGCCTTGGAAAACGCTTTTAGATTGGTCACCGTGCTGGGTGGTTCCACCAATGCGGTGCTGCATTTCCTGGCCATTGCAAAGGCCGCGCAAGTGCCCTTCACCCTGCAAGACTTTAAGGACATCAGTGACAGTACGCCCTTGCTGGCCGACCTAAAGCCCAGTGGCCGCTACTCCATGGAAGACCTCCACGGTGTGGGCGGTATCCCCGGGGTCTTGAAATATATGTTGGACAACGATATGTTGCACGGGGATTGCCTCACGGTAACGGGAAAGACCTTGGCCGAAAATTTGGCCAATGTGCCCAATCTCATCGAAGGCCAGGATATCATCCGTCCGTTGGAAGCCCCCATCAAGGCATCGGGCCACATCCGTATTTTGTTCGGAAACCTGGCCACCGAGGGCGCCGTGGCCAAGATCACCGGAAAAGAGGGCCTTTTTTTTAAGGGTCCCGCCAATGTGTTCGACAATGAGACCGATGTGAACATTGGCATCAAAACTGGGAAGGTGAAAAAAGGCGATGTGGTCATCATTCGCTACGAAGGGCCCAAAGGGGCACCGGGCATGCCCGAAATGCTAAAGCCCACATCATCCATTATGGGTGCCGGGCTGGGCAAGGATGTGGCACTGATTACGGATGGCCGCTTTTCAGGGGGCTCCCATGGTTTTGTGGTGGGGCACGTGGCGCCAGAGGCCCAAGTGGGCGGCAACATTGCCCTGGTCAAGAATGGCGACATCATTACCATAGACGCCCAAAAGAACACCATTGACATGGAGGTGTCCGAAGAGGAACTCGCGGCCCGAAGGGCCCAATGGAAGGCCCCAAAACTCAAGGCGGAGAGGGGAATGTTGTACAAATACGCAAAAACCGTTTCATCTGCTTCAAAAGGATGCGTCACCGATGAATTTTAGAGGGTTGGCCCAAGCGTTTCCCAAAGAACCGCTTTAGGCTTCACAAGGGAGTAAATGGATACAACGAACACAACAGACTGAAAAGAAATCGCTGGGCGAACGCCCCCCTTTGGTTTGGGGCAGGTGCCGATGATCAAGGCCCATTGCACAGCATATTTAGGATTTTACTATGGAAACAGTGAAAGCGACCAAGGTGCCCGTGAAAAAAAAGACCGCGATAAAGATCAGCGGTGCGGAAGCCATTATCCACTGCCTGCTGGAGGAAGGGGTGGATTTGTTGTACGGCTATCCCGGCGGTGCCATTATGCCCGTATATGACGAGCTGTACAAATTTCAGGACAGGCTCACCCATATCCTGACGCGGCACGAACAGGGGGCCACCCACGCCGCACAAGGGTATGCCAGGGTCTCTGGCCGCGTGGGCGTGGCCATGGCCACGTCGGGTCCAGGGGCCACCAATTTGGTCACGGGCCTGGCAGACGCCCAAATAGACTCCACCCCAATGGTGTGCATTACCGGCCAGGTGCCCAGACACTTGTTGGGTTCGGACGCCTTCCAGGAGACCGATATCATAGGTATCTCCACCCCGGTGACCAAGTGGAACCACCAGATCACCAAGGCTGCCGAGATACCGGAGGTCATGGCCAAGGCGTTTTATATCGCAAGGTCCGGCAGACCGGGCCCGGTGCTGGTGGACATTACCAAGAATGCACAGTTCGAGGAGTTTGAGTTCACCTACGAAAAATGTCAAGGTGTCCGCAGTTACAACCCGACCCCCAAGCCCAACCCAAAGGCCATTGAAGCCGCGGCAAAGCTTATAAACGAGGCGAAAAAGCCCTTTATCGTTTGGGGCCAGGGCGTTATTTTGGGAAAAGCGGAACAGGAACTGAGGGCTTTGGTGGAAAAAGCGGGCATACCCGCCGCTTGGACCATTATGGGTGCCTCCGCCCTGGGCACATCCCATCCGCTCAATGTGGGCATGGTGGGCATGCACGGCAACTACGGCCCCAACATGCTCACCAATGAATGTGACGTGCTCATAGCCATTGGCATGCGGTTCGACGATCGGGTCACGGGCAGATTGGAAGATTATGCCAAACAGGCCAAGGTAATCCACTTTGAGATCGATCCGGCCGAGATCAACAAGAACGTCACGGCAGATGTGGCCGTGCTGGGGAATTCCAAACAGACCCTTGCAGCGCTCCTTCCCCTGATACGGGAGAACAGCCACCACGCTTGGCGCAACGCCTTCAAGGAAAAATACGACATTGAGTTCAAGACGGTCATTGAAAAGGACATACACCCTACCAAAGAAGGGCTTACCATGGGCGAGGTCATAGAGGAGATCAACCTGGCCTCCGGACACAAGGCCGTGATCGTCACCGATGTGGGGCAGCACCAAATGATCGCCTGCCGCTATGCCAAGTTTGAGCAATCCAAGAGCAATATCACTTCCGGAGGGTTGGGCACCATGGGCTTTGCCCTGCCCGCCGCCATCGGGGCCAAAATGGGCGCCATGGAGCGCGAGGTGGTGGCCGTGATCGGCGACGGGGGCTACCAGATGACCATACAGGAACTGGGGGTGATCTTCCAGCACAACGTACCGGTAAAGATCGTGGTGCTCAACAATGACCATTTGGGCATGGTGCGCCAATGGCAAGAACTGTTCTTTGAGAGCCGGTACGCCTCCACCGTGATGGTGAACCCGGATTTTGTTAAAATTGCCGAAGGCTACCACATCGAGGCCAAAAGGGTTTCTGAGCGGGGCGCCTTGAAAACGGCCGTGGCCGAGATGATCGCATCGGACAAACCCTATTTTCTGGAGGTGAAAGTGGAAAAGGAAGACAATGTCTTCCCCATGATCCCCTCGGGGGCGGCCGTATCCGAAATCAGGCTCAAGTAGCTTGTTCGGCGACCGTAGGGCAATGCCAAGTTGATGAAAGACACCAGTACAGTGAAAAAAGATGGCACAGGCAGGGAACCATTGCACTACCCCTATTTGGAAGAAAAGTCCAGGGAGGTGGGGTTTACCATGCCCTCGGACGTGGAGGTGTGCTCCCTATTGAGGACCCTGGTGGCCAGTAAGCCGCAAGGGAACTTTTTGGAGATGGGAACCGGAATGGGCCTGTCCCTTTCCTGGATGGTGGAGGGTATGGATGCGGACGGCACCATGACCAGCCTGGACAACGACCCCGAGCGCTGTGCCCTGGTGGGTAAGGTTTTCCGGGAAGATCACCGCTTAACCATTGTATGTGCCGATGGGGGCCAATGGCTCAGAACGTACGATGGACAAGAGTTCGATCTGATCTTTGCCGATGCATGGCCCGGGAAGTACAGTGAAATTGAGAAAATATTGAACTGGGTCCGTTTGGGAGGCTTCTATGTCGTTGACGATATGAAACCCCAACCCAATTGGCCCAGAGGTCATGGCAAAAACGTGGAGGGCCTAACGAGCTATCTGGAGGGTCGGGAAGATTTTACCCTCACACGGATGGATTGGTCCACGGGACTGGTCTTGGCAGTGAGGACAAAAAAGGGTTCCGGGGCCACCGCGTAGTGTTACAATGGGTGCCCTGGCACCCGTGCGGCGCAGCCCCAAACGTTGGTCCAGGGCAAAGAAAGGTATCGGGAGCCCATGGTCCCGGGGCAGGGCGGTAAAGGAGCCTCGATGTTCGCCAAAAAAGCAGGGCGGGAGGCCGTGAACGCCTACCGCCTTAAATTGGTCCATGAAAACCCCGGAGCGGGAAAAACAAAACAGTAACCTAAACAACAAGCTTCCGCCACGGATGCGGTGGTCGGGAGCGTAACAGGCTTATGGAAGAAAAAAAATGGTTCACCATCTCGGTGTATTCTGAAAACAACGTGGGGTTGTTGAACAGGATATCGGGTATTTTTTTGAAGCGGCACATCAACATAGAAAGTTTGAATGTGTCCAAATCAGAGATAGACCAAGTATCAAAATTTACCATTGTGGTGCATACCACCCACAATTGGGTGCACAATATCGTGGGGCAGATTGAAAAGCAGATCGAAGTGATCAAGGCCTTTTACCACCGGGACGATGAGACCATTTACCAAGAATCTGCCCTGTTCAAGATCAATTCCGCGCTCTTGTTCGATGAGCGACAGATACAGAACATCATCAAAGAGAGCAACTCGCAGATCGTTACCGTCTCACGGGATTTCTTTGTGTTGGCCAAAAGTGGCAGAAGGCATGAGATAGATGAGATGTACGATGCCTTAAAACCTTTTGGCATCATGCAATTTGTGCGCTCCGGCCGTATTTCCGTATCCAAGGCCGAGATGCAGATCACCGCCCTGCTGCGGGAATTTCAAACCATGGAAGAATAATCAAGTAAACATTATAAGGTCTGGGTCACCGCATGGCGGGCCACCGGGCCATTAAACATTAACAATAGATTATGGCAAATTATTTTAACACACTATCCTTAAGGGACCAATTACTTCAACTCGGAAAATGCAGGTTTATGGAGGCCCATGAGTTTTCAGATGGTGTCACCGCACTGAAGGGAAAGAAAATCGTGATCGTGGGCTGCGGTGCCCAGGGCTTGAACCAAGGACTGAACATGCGCGATTCCGGACTGGACATTGCCTATGCCCTCCGTGATGCCGCGATCAACGAAAAGCGGCAGTCCTTTACAAACGCCACGGAGAACAATTTTACCGTGGGCAATTACGAAGAGCTCATACCCTCTGCGGACCTGGTCATTAACCTTACCCCGGACAAACAGCACACTGCCGTGGTGGGCGCGGTAATGCCCTTGATGAAGAAAGGGGCCACCCTGTCCTATTCCCATGGTTTCAATATTGTGGAAGAGGGCACCCAGGTGCGGGAAGACCTCACGGTGATCATGGTGGCACCAAAGAGTCCGGGCTCCGAGGTCAGGGAAGAGTACAAAAGGGGCTTTGGTGTGCCCACCCTTATTGCCGTGCATCCTGAGAACGATCCGGAGGGCAAGGGTCTGGAGCAGGCCAAGGCCTATGCCGCCGCCACCGGTGGGCACAAGGCCGGTGTGTTGGAGTCCTCTTTCGTGGCCGAGGTAAAATCCGATCTTATGGGAGAGCAGACCATTCTGTGCGGTTTGTTGCAGACCGGTTCCATCCTCTGTTTTGATAAAATGGTGGAAAAGGGCATTGATCCCGGCTATGCCAGCAAGCTCATACAGTACGGTTGGGAGACCATTACGGAGGGGATGAAGTATGGCGGCATCACCCATATGATGGATCGGCTCTCCAACCCGGCAAAGTTAAAGGCCTTTGAGCTTTCCGAAGAACTAAAGGACATCATGCGTCCCTTGTTCCATAAGCATATGGACGATATCATGACAGGGCACTTTTCCAAGACCATGATGGAAGATTGGGCCAATGACGACAAAAACCTGTTGAGCTGGAGGGCGGCCACCGGAGAGACCGCTTTTGAAAAGACCCCGGCCGGGGACCAGGACATTACAGAGCAGGAATATTATGACCATGGGGTGCTCATGATCGCCATGGTGCGCGCCGGGGTGGAACTGGCCTATGAATCCATGACGGAGTCCGGTATCATTGGAGAATCTGCCTACTACGAGTCCCTTCACGAAACCCCTTTGATCGCAAATACCATTGCCCGCAAGAAACTTTTTGAAATGAACCGTGTGATCTCCGATACGGCGGAATATGGCTGCTACCTGTTTGATCATGCCTGCAAGCCCCTGTTAAAGGATTTCATGAACAAGGTGGATGTGGACGTGATCGGTAAAAAATACGGCGCAGATAGGGATAATGGGGTGGACAATGCCAAACTGATCGCCGCCAATAAAGTACTGCGGGAACATCCGGTAGAGATTGTTGGGGCCAGGCTCAGGGCTTCCATGACGGCAATGAAGCCCATTGTATGATCACGGTCAAGGTCCATATATCATGGCCCAAAGAGAGTGGGGCGGCCACCGAGACCTATGATGAAAGCAAATGGGGGTCTCGGTGGCCCCTGTCCCGTTCCATGCCCTAGGGACCGGCCCACTTTTGCCCTTTTCAACAGCACCTTGACCATGAGCTATTTTCCCCAAATTAAAGATGTAAGGGCGGCCGCCAGAACGATAGCGGAAGTGGCCGAACGTACCCCTTTAATGGATAGCGTGAGGCTATCCAAGGCATACGAATGCAACATATCCCTGAAGCGGGAAGACCTCCAGCGGGTACGGTCTTACAAAATTCGTGGTGCTTTCAACAAAATCAGCGCTTTGGATGCTGCCGAGCGCAGAAAGGGGGTGGTATGTGCCAGTGCGGGCAACCATGCCCAAGGGGTGGCCTTTGCTTGCCATCACCTAAAGATAAAGGCCACCGTCTTTATGCCCACGGTGACCCCAAAACAAAAAGTGGAACAGACCAAATTGTTTGGAGGGGACATGGTGGAAGTGGTGCTGCGGGGCGATACGTTTGACGATGCCCAAACGGCAGCCGTGGAGCACGGGAAAACAAAGGGGAAGGTATTTGTGCACCCCTTTAACGACCCCAAGATCATTGAGGGTCAGGCCACGGTTGGCCTTGAGATTCTGGAACAGGCCGGGCGGCCCATAGATTTCCTTTTTGTTTGTGTGGGAGGTGGCGGCCTGGCTTCCGGGATCATCTCAGTGTTTCGTGAACTTTCGCCCAACACCAAGATCGTGGGGGTGGAGCCCCAAGGGGCACCTTCCATGAAAACCGCTTTTGAAAAAAATGGGTTGGTTACCTTGGCCCATATTGATAAATTCATCGATGGGGCCGCTGTACAGCGTGTGGGCGAGCTTACCTTTCCCATTTGCAAGGCGCATTTGGAGGCCATGGTCACCGTTGCCGAAGGGAAGGTGTGCCAAACCATATTGGAGCTGTACAACAGGGACGCCATTGTGGTGGAACCTGCCGGTGCCATGTCCATAGCGGTGTTGGATCAGTTTCGTGAACAGATAAAAGGCAAGAATGTGGTGTGCATTGTGGGGGGAAGCAACAACGATATTGCCAGAACGGCCGAAATCAAGGAAAGGGCCCTGTTGTACGGCAGGCTTAAGCATTATTTCATTGTACGCTTCCCGCAACGGCCCGGCGCGCTCAAGGAATTTGTGGCCGAGATCTTGGGCCCCACGGACGATATTGCCCACTTTGAGTACACCAAGAAATCGAACAGGGAAAATGCCCCTGCCGTGGTGGGGGTGGAACTGCAATCCCCGGAAGACCTGGAACCGCTGGTACAACGCATGAAGGCGCACCATTTCTTTGGGGAATACCTGAATGACAAACCCCATCTTTTTGAATATTTGATCTAAGGTGGCAAGGCCAGGCCTTGCTCCATAACTTTTAAGAACCCATATCCTATGAACAACAAGAGAACGCCCATCCCCGAGGCCCATCAGATTACCGAAACCATAGACCAGCGTCATTTTCTGCTCAACGGAAAACTGGAGTATTGGGAAGGTCCGGTCACGGAAGTGCACAGCACCATTTCTTCCACCGAAGCCTACAGCCCCACCCTTCTGGGCAGCATTCCCGATATGCAGGAGGAAGACGCCCTAAGGGCATTGGATGCCGCCACGGCGGCCTACGATAGGGGACAGGGCCTTTGGCCCACGATGAAGGTCAAGGACCGCATTGAGTGCATGCAGAACTTTGTGGATATCATGAAGACCAAAAGAGCGCCTATGGTGAAGCTGTTGATGTGGGAAATTGGCAAGTCGCTGCCCGATTCAGAAAAAGAGTTTGATCGCACCGTGGCCTACGTGGAAGATACCATAGAGGAATACAAGGAGCTGGACCGGGCCAGCGCCAAGTTTCAGCGGCACCAGGGCGTCTATGCCCATATACGTCGCGGCCCCTTGGGCGTGGTGCTCTGCCTTGGGCCCTACAACTATCCGTTGAACGAGACCTTTGCCCTGCTCATTCCGGCCATTATCATGGGAAACACCACGATTTTTAAACCGGCAAAGCACGGCGTGTTGCTCATAACCCCGCTTTTGGAAGCCTTTCAGAGCTGTTTCCCCAAAGGGGTGATCAACATTCTCTTTGGTAGGGGACGCACCGTGGCCGCCCCCATCATGAAAACCGGAAAAGTGGATGTGCTTGCCCTGATCGGAAACAGTACCTCTGCCAACGCCCTGCAAGAGCAGCACCCCAAGAGCAACCGTTTGCGGTTGGTGCTGGGACTGGAGGCCAAAAACCCGGCCATTATCCTGCCCGATGCCGACTTGGACCTGACCATTGATGAGGTCATTTCGGGCACTACCTCGTTCAACGGACAACGCTGCACCGCCCTAAAAGTGGTGTATGTTCACGAACAGGTACGGGACCGTTTCCTAAAACGCTTTTCGGAGAAAATGGATGCCCTTACCTTTGGAAACCCCTGGGAGCCGGGTGTTGTGCTCACCCCGCTTCCCGAGCCCCAAAAACCGGATTACATCAAGGGACTTTTGGAGGATGCCCTGGAAAAGGGAGCGCGGATACAGAACAAAAAAGGAGGGCAACAAACCACCAACTATATTTGGCCCGCCGTACTCTACCCGGTTACCAAAGACATGCGCGTGTACCAGGAGGAACAGTTTGGCCCCATTGTGCCCGTACTCTCTTTTTCCGATATCAAGGAACCCCTGGACGATATGGCCGAAAGCAATTACGGACAACAGGTGAGCCTCTTTGGAAAGGATGTCTATACCTTGTCCCCGTTGATAGATAGCCTGGCCAATTTGGTCTGTAGGGTAAATCTGAACAGCTCTTGCCAGCGGGGCCCGGACGTGTACCCGTTCACCGGCAGAAAGGACAGTGCCCAAGCCACCCTGAGCGTGCATGACGCCCTTCGCTCGTTCTCCATCAGGACATTTGTTGCCTTTAAGGACAACGAGCTTAACAATGAAACCATTGAAAACCTTTTGGACGCCAAGGCCAGTAATTTTTTGAGTACGGACTATATTCTGTGAGCACGTTGCCATAGTGTACAAACATTGCGTGCCAAATGGCAATGGTGCGCAAGGGGAATATGTCGTTGTCCCCCTTGGATAATGCCCATAAAGGCTTTGGTTAAGGTTAGGGTCGTTTTTGAGGTGAGCCAAGGGCTCATACCATTTCCCAATTGAAGATGAGCCGATAAATGGTTTCTTTTTACGCCCCTCTTCAAAATAAAAATAAGCCGTTGCTGGACTGTGCCCGATCGTTCTTTTTAGCGGGCCAAAAAATCAGTTCAATCGCTTTGGCAGAATTTTAAAAGAGAACTGGTATTACGGTTTTTATGCCATCGAACGGCAAGGCGGATTCGATGGCAAAGGAGGTGAGGTTTATCTTGTGGCAAGGCTCATTGATTGGGGAATACAGGCCCCGCAAAATACCTGGGGGTTAAAAAAGCCCCCGTTGCGTTTTGTGCAGATTTAAATTTCGGACAAGATCAAAAAAGTATTGGTATCCCCAAACACCATTAATTTATCCAAAAGTTTTTGAAGACATATCTGGTTTTTTACCACCACCTTAAGGTGAATGTTTTGGTTCCCTGTGATGCGATGGGCCTCTGTAACTTCCGGAAATTGGCTCACCTTTTCAATGACACTTTTCAATTGCCCAGGAAAAACTTTGAGCAGAATAAAGGCTTCGAGGTCATAGCCAAGCATTTTGTTGTTCCTCTGGACACTGTATTTTAGGATAACTCCCAGCTCCTCCATTTTTTGGACCCTTTCGCGCACGGCAGAAGGTGATAGGTTTATTTTACGGGCCAAGTCTGCAAAAGAGATGCGGGCATTGGTTTCCAGCTCTGTCAAAATTCGTGAATCAATAGGGTCTAACATATAGATAGGGTTTAAACGTCCGCAAGGTGATCTGCCCAAATCTGAACAGACCAACCAATAACCGCTCCAAGTTTTTGGTGCCTGGCCAATGGCAGTGGTTCCGCTGGGTTGGCCATCATTTTTGGGATCCAAGGGTCCTGCTCTTTTGGAAAGCTCCCATCCATTGTGCCGTTTGCAAGCATTTCAATTTACGTGATGCTACCCGTATGGCGAACTTTAAAGCGTTTGTCAAATACAGACCAACAAGCGTAATACACGGTTTTGAATTGGATTTCTTGGATGGCCACAAAACGTACCAGGATTTAAAGGTACAACATGCTACATTAAAATCTTCCCCCTGGCAAAAAGAATAAGAGTCCCCTTTTGCTTTTAGGGGTAAGGTGCGTGGCTCGGATACAGACGGCATTGTTCCTTACCGGTGTTCCGGAAGAAATGCTTTCTGTTGCACAATGGACAGTTCGGGTTGGGCCCATTGGTTTGTTTTTTGCTTGCCATGCACCAAGGCCCAATAGGGTTTTTGTTTGTGTCCTCTTTTTTGGGAAGTTTAGGATTTATGGTATAGTGTGCAAAAAACCAACAATGCCGTTGAATCTTTGGATAAGTATTAAAAAAAAGATGTTTTTCACTGAAATTTTATTTTAAACCATAATTTTCCTTTTCCGGTTTTGTGCTAATTCCTCTAATTTTGATATGGAAGGCTTAATGGTGATGCCCCCGATATTGGGACTGGTATCGCTTTTATGCTGAGATAGATCAAATGGGCTGCTCGGTTTTGGTATGGGAATGCCCTACATAACCAAACTCAACGGCTCTTGATACATTTATGGAGCCATTTTGGACAATGATCTGGTAAGGCCAGGCTTAATTGCAACAGCTTGATCAATGGAGGGCCTTTTACGGGGATATGCTATGACTGGCACCCTTTCTGTGAAGGTTGGAAAAATTCAAAAATACGCGGCACCTACAAATAGTGCATTCTAACAAGGACCAAAAAACACTGCCCAAGGCAGTATATGGAAATGAACATTAAGAACCTGACAGATATGAACACAAAACACCGCTTCGTTTATACCATTTTGACCACCCTGATGTTATGTGGCCATGTGAATGCCATCGCTTCTGGTGCAACCAAGCCCCTTGAACGTGCCGAAAAGGTATGGTACGGTACGGAGAGGGTGTTTGTTCCATTGCATATGTTTCACGGCCAAGATGGGGAACAGCAAGATGTCACGGGCACGGTCACTGATGAAGATGGAGTGCCCTTATTCGGTGTGAGCATCATAATTGAGGGCACCCAGCGGGGGGTGTCAACCAATTTTGATGGTGCATACAGCATCTCGGCAAAATCCGGTGATGTGCTGAGGTTCTCTTTTCTGGGTTTTGAAGACGCAACGGTCACCGTGGATGAAAGCACCACCTATAATGTCGTTATGAAAAGCTCAAGTTTTGAGTTGGCCGGGGTAGATGTGGTATCCACCGGATATCAAAAAATAAGCAAGGAGCGAGCCACAGGTTCCATCGCAACCATCAACACCGATGTACTGGAACGAAAGATCGATCAGAACATTATCTCCAAAATTGTGGGAGAGGCCCCTGGGGTGCAGTTTGATCCCTTTATACAAGAGAAGAACAGTATAGGATTGGTCATTAGGGGAAGAAGTTCCATAAATGCCACCACAGAACCCCTGGTGGTGGTTGACGGTTTTGCCATTCCCGGAGGTTTCAGCACCATAAATCCAAATGATGTGGAAACCATTACCATTCTTAAGGATGCCGCTGCCACTTCCATTTGGGGCATACGTGCCGCAAACGGGGTCATTGTAATCACGACCAAAAAAGGGACCGATAAGGAAAAACTGTCCGTAAACCTTACCATTAACTCGGCCGTGACCTTAAAGCGGGACATTTTCAGTGCGCCTTTTGCGGATCCCAGCACTCAAGTGGACTACCAGTTGGAACTTTTTAAGTTTGGTGAGTTCTCTCAAGGCCGCAGTCTGTTTGGGGGCGAACTGGACCAATTCTCCCTCTTCCAGACCAATGCCGTGCGGGAAACCATGTTGCGTCTTCAAAGGGGGGACATAAACATTGCAACGGCAGATGCCAGGATCAATGCCCTTAGAAACAATGACGGTAGGGAGGAATATTCCAGAATGTTCATGAGACAGCGTACTTGGAACCAGTATAATCTGGGAATTTCCGCCGGGGGCGAGAGGTACAACATCAATTCATCCCTCGTGTACAATGAGAACCAAGGTGAAATTGTGAATGACCGATCGGATCAGTTCATTTTGAACGTGACCGCGAATTATAAGTTGACGGATAAACTACAGGCAAGATTTTCGACCAACATGACCCATACCAAGGACCAAAACGGTATTGGAACCGGGCCGGTGGACTACCTTTCCAGCTATCCCATATTTGAGCGGATCGTGGATGACAATGGAAACTACCTCCCCATGTTTGGCGGGGTAAACATTGAAAGTTCCCAATTGGCGCAGCGCAGGGGCTATCCCTACCCTTGGACGTTTAACCTGAAACAAGAATCGGACAACAACGAAGATACCTCCACCAACATGGACATAAGGATCCAGACCGGATTGAACTATCAAATTATGAAAGGGCTCAACGTGGATCTTAGCTACCAATACCTGTACAATACCAACCTGGGCAGGGAGCTGTTCAATGAGAACACTTTTTTCACCAGAAATCAAGTCAATTTTTTCTCTCAGGTAGATGAAAATGGCCAGGTGGTGGAGACACCGGTACCCGTTGGCTCTATTCTGGACACGGACTCCCGGAGTTCATTGGACAACACCTTTAGGGCCCAATTGAACTATGACAAAAGCTTGGATGAAGGTAGGCACAGCATCAATGCCATTGCCGGGTACGAGGTGCGTAAACAAGTTACGGAATTTAACAGTGATCGCAAGTTCGGGTATGATGATCAATCCTTGATTTTTAACCAACCCAATTTCAACACCCGTTACGGAAGCCCCATTTTTGACGGTCAGAACTTAATATCTCCCGGATCCAATGTCATCTTCAATGAAAACAGGTTTTTGTCCTATTATGGCAATGCCGCTTATAGCTATGATAGCAGGTACACCATTTCGGGCAGCATGCGTTTGGATGATACCAACCTGTTTGGAGCCTCTGAGCAGTTTAGGAACATTCCCCTCTTTTCCGTGGGCCTAAAGTGGAACTTGACCAATGAAGACTTTTTTAATTCAGGATTTTTTCAAAACCTTAACCTTAGGGGAACCTATGGTTCTGGAGGAAATGTGGATCGGAACACTTCCCCGTTCTTGGTGGCAAGACAAGGTAGGGATCAAGGAAGTTTTCTTAACAATTACCTTACCATTTCCAATCCGCCAAATCCGACCCTGCGCCTTGAAAAAACCAAAATCTTGAACTTGGGCATTGATTTTTCCATGGCCAACGGCAGAATTTTTGGCAACGTGGAGTACTATGACCGGCAAAGTGAAGATCTCTTGGCCCGACGGAACATAAGTCCCACACTGGGCCTTTCCTCTTCTTTTTTGAATGTGGCAGAACTCTACAACAGGGGTTTTGACATAGACCTGGGCGCCATACTCGTGAACAAGGGAGATTTTAGGTACGATATAAGAATCCTGTACAGCCAAAATGAGAACAAGATCACCCGGGTGGATGAAAGCAATCCCGGAGAGATCTTTTTGTTCACCCAAACAGATGCCAATGCCTTTGTGGTCGGGGAGCCGGTAGATACATTTTACAGTTTTAGGTACGCCGGCCTGGATAGGCAGGGAAATCCCTCGTTCTTCAATGAAAACAATGAAATTGTAGAGGTGGGCGGTGATATCGGCGCCGTGGAGGCCCTAAAAAATGAGGGGTCAAGATCACCCAACAGAACGGGCTCCTTGACCAATACCATTACTTATAAAAACTTTTCCTTAAGGATGCTGGCAACCTACTCTGGAGGAAATAGGTTCAGGTTTGGGCAAAACTATGATCCTCGGTTTTTCCCCAATAATGTGGGCAGCGATTTTGTGAGCAGATGGCAAAGACCCGGTGATGAATTGCTCACGGATGTGCCAAGGGTGACCTCCCCACAAGAAACCTCAACGCCCCTGTACCTTTACTTGGATGAATCTGACAGAAATACCGATGACGCCACCAACATACGTCTTCAACAAATTAACTTTACCTATCAATTCCCGAAAGACCTGGTGGAGAAATTATCCATGAGAAGTTTTAGTATTGGCCTACAGGCCGATAACGTAAAAGTCTGGAATTTCAATAAATGGGATGTGGACCCCTTTAGCCCGCTCTTACCCATACCCCCCACATTTACGCTTAACCTAACAACAACATTTTAATGAAAGGAAATATGAGAACTTCTGCATACATAGGCCTTATAATGACATTTTTGTTGATCGGGTGTACACGGGAAAATTTCTTGGAATTTGAGCCCAAGGGGCAAGTGATCCCCACCAAGATTGAAGATTTCCGGGCGCTTATGGATCAAGTGGAGCCCGATCCCAACGTGAATTTTACGCAAGGGGTGGGAGGCCATCACGACTTCAATATCCTTGCCAGTGACAACTACCTGCTCTCGGAGGAAGTGGTGACCAGTTTTGGCATTAGTCCAGAGCAGATAAATGTGTATCTCTTTAGAGACCAGATCACCACTGAAAATGGTGAGGACAACACCTGGATTCGGTACTACAACCTCATTTATGTTTCCAATGTGGTGTTGCAGGGCCTTGACCAGATCACGGATGGTAGCCCCGAAGAAATTGCCGAGCTTAGGGCAGATGCCTTGATCCAGAGGGCGTTTGCCTATTTTAATTTGGTGAACATTTACAGTGTGCACTATGACCCGGCCACGGCGAGCACAGATCTGGGCGTGCCCATAAGAGAGGGAATTCAACTAGAGGGACTGGACTTAAGCCGGGCCTCGGTGGAAGCTGTCTATGATCTGATACTGTCAGATATACGTGGGAATATTGCGGCCCTACCGGATACACAGCCCCCCAATTTGAGCTTTAGGCCCTCCAAAGCGGGTGCCTACGCCTTTCTTGCGCGGGTCTTGCTCTACCAAGGCAAATTCGAGGAGGCGCTCGAGGCCGTGAACAACGGGTTGGCCATAAACAATTCCCTTAGGGACCTCAATCAGGACCAAGCTGACCCCAGAGACCCGGGCGTGCTGGTGTTTCCTTTGGCAGTGGAAGATCCCCAATTGCTATGGTTTAAGGATTCAGGGGGGTTTACCGTGGTCGCAGACCCGGAATTCTACGCCCTCTATGAGGAGACGGACCTAAGGAAAAGATGGTTTGCAGATGCACGCACCTATTTTTTTGCCGAGATAGACGATCCCGTGCTTGTGGCCCATAGAACCAATGACAATCCCAATGTTTCCTTTACCACGGCAGACCTCTACCTGATGCGGGCAGAGTGCAATGCCAGATTGGGGAACATACAGGAGGCCAATGAAGCTTTGAACGCCCTAAGGGAAAAACGGTTTGAAACCGGTACTTATGTACCGCTGCAGCTTACTGACCAAGCGGAACTTTTGGCTTTTGTAAAGGATGAGATCAGGAGGGAAAAAGCGATGGGCACCCTCAGGACTTTTGATATTAAGCGCTATAACCGGTTCGATCAAGAAAAGATTACGGTAACGCGTTCCTTTAGGGGAGAAACGGTCACCATGGCCCCGAACAGCCTTAACTGGGCGTTTCCCATCGCCCAGAACTATATCAACGCCAATCCGGAAATAGAACAGAACCCAAGAGACTAGGGAACACGACAAATAAACAAATTCATAGTTATGAAAACAGTATTCAGAATAATGGTCTTGGCAGTTGTTTTGTCCGTTTGTTTTTCCTGTGATGATACGGAAGATATCAATTCAGGGGTTACGGTGAACACGGAGGACTTTACCATTACGGCACCCCTTGTGGTAAGGGAACTGGACACCCTTGGATTTTTAAGGGGAAGCTCCAGTGAGGGCGAGGTCACTTTTTCCTTGATTTCCCAAACGCCCCGTAACAGTGTTAAACTTGGCACAAGGTTTGGGGAAATCATAGCCTCGAACCCTGAAGTCTTCAATTCTGGAAGTACGGATGAGGTTCGCTTGCAGGTATCGGTTAAAAAACAGAAAACCGAAAAAATCAGCAACGTCCTTATCCTAAGAAATCTAAATGACCCCGATGGCGATGGAGTGGAGAACAACGCGGACAATGCCCCCAACGATCCTTGCTTGCCCGTGCAGGATGTCTCCTATACGGGTTTTAACCCGTTCAATGCCCTATGGCGCGCTGCGGATTGTGATGCCGATGGCAGCTCCAATCTCGATGAGTTCAATGCGGGGACCAATCCGTATGTGGATGAGTCCTTGATAGGGGATGCAGATGGAGACGGCGTCCGGGACGATGAGGACGAAGCGCCCAACGATCCCTGCCTGCCAGAGCAGTTCCAGGGCTATGAGGGCTTTAACCAAGACAATGAGGTTTGGGCCTTGGCAGACTGTGACGGGGATGGCATTTCCAATATGGATGAGGTGGCCAACGGAGATTCTCCCTATCCACAGCCCGATTTGCCCTGTAATGAAATTCTCAATTTTGAATTGGAAAATTTTGAACGCGAACTGAGAACAGTGGACAGTAACAATGGTGAAGGCGTTACCATTGGGGTGATCGGTGATGATTGTGGCACCTTTATTTTCACCGGGGGAAGTATCTTTAACCAAGGTTGTTTCAATGAAGATGTTCAGATTCCCTTCTTTTTCCAGCCCAGCGCACCGGGCTCTTCCAACGGAACGGTAACGGTGGCCGCCACCACTTACTCTTGTCTCTCCGAAGATGGCACAACCTCTTTCGGTTTCACCGTGGAGGGCTTTGGGACATATAGCGGAAGTGCCAGTACCGTGGAACTTACCTATACCATCACCACCGAAGAAGGAGAGGCCATACCGGGCACCTTGATCATAAGACCTTTGGAATAGGGCTGTCCATCTTTTAAATCACTCAAACGAGAAAAAATAAAAACAAAGAATATGAACAATTTGCCCAAACTAGGTGTACTGCTGCTGGCGGCCGCCTTCCTGTTTATACTGAATACTTCGTGTGAAGAGGACCCTGTCCTTTTCTTGAGCGAAGCCCAAGATACGGACGGCGATGGTGTGGAGGATAGATCAGATGAAGCGCCCAACGATCCCTGCCTCCCAGCGCAACAAATGGCATATACCGGATTTGACGTGTTCAACAAGACATGGGCCGGGTCTGACTGTGACGGGGACGGTGTTTCCAATGGTGCCGAGTTCGAGGATAAAAGGAGAAATCCCTACCTGGACGAGAACATGCAGGACGAAGATGGGGATGGTGTGGCAGACTTTGTGGACCCAGAGCCCAATGACCCCTGTGTTCCCGTGCAGGAACCGGGCTACCTGGGCTTTAATTCAGATAGTCAGGTTTGGGGCGATGCAGATTGCGATGGAGACCTTGTTTTAAATTTTCAAGAGGTGATCAATGGAACCGACCCTTATTTGGCCTGTAACCTTAATTTTGATCCAACATTCTTTTTGGGAGAACTTAGAACCATAGATTCATTTAATGGTGAAGGCATTACCATCGGTGAGATAGGTGCTGCCTGCGGTGAGTACGTGTTCCTGGGGGGGGGCATCTTTAACCAAGGCTGTTTTAACGAAGATGTGGCCATCCCATTCTTGCTTACCCCCAATGCGCCCGATGCCACGGAGGGGACGGTTACCGTTGCCCCCGTGACATACAGCTGCTTGTCCGAAGACGGTACCGAAACCACGCAGTTCACAGTGGCCGGAAGCGGAAACTACCAAGGGGAACTGGGCAGAATAGAACTGAATTACACCATGACCACTCCAGACGGGGACATTACCGGCACGCTGAACATAAGGAGTTTGGACGATTCCGGTGATGACGATGGCGACGGTGGCGATTGTGATTTGAATGCTTTTGACGGGGAGTACAATACCGTAATCACCATCAACGGAAACGAAGACTTTGGGAACGGTATCTTGACCCAACAGACGGATGGCTGTAACGATTTTGTCCTTTCTGGAGATTTTTTAAACCTGGGTTGTGGCAACGATTTTGCAATTAATGTATTTCTAGGTGCGGAAGAAGATGGGAGCGAGGTGATCATTGATGAAACCCAGTTTACCTGTACTTTGGAAAGCGGGGAGAACCTTGTCTATACTTTTAGCGGCTTTGGCGAATATTCCCTGGCGGAAGGCTTCTTTCAACTAACGGAATTTACTTTGACAGATGCCGATGGAAATAGCTCCAATGGAGAAATCTTCTTTGAATCTTCCGGCGGTGGCGATGAGGGCGGGGACTGTGCCCAAAATACCTTGGAAGGGGATTACAGCACCATTGTGAACACGGATGGAACAGAACGCTTTGGAACTGCCGTGTTCAATGCAGGGGAAGGGTGTGGGGATTTTGTCCTTGCTGGCGATTTTCTTAACCTGGGTTGTGAAAACAATCTTGAAATACCGGTGTTCCTTGGGGCTGAGGAAGATGGTTCGGAGATTATTATTGAAGGGGCCACGTTCACCTGTACCGCAAATGGAACGGAAACGGAATATACGTTCAACGCCTTTGGCAGCTATTCCCTGGCAGAAGGATTTCTGGAACTCTCGGAATTTACATTAACGGATGCCAGCGGCAACCAAACCAACGGAACGGTATTCTTTGAAGGCCTTTAGTATGATTTATAAAAACAACACTTTAAAACACTGGGGACAGACCATTAGGGCTGTGCTGCTCTTTGTTGTCCTGATCGGTGTTAGCTGTAAGGAAGCTCCCAAAAATGGTGGCACGGTGGCCGCCAAGGAGGCTCTTAAAGTTGCGGACCAAGAATCTGAACAAACGGGCACGCCCCTGTATAGGACTTCAATTACAGCCACGGACATAGATTTTATCAGAGCATCAGATACAGATGCGTTTAAGAGCTTGGCCTATGTGGAACAAGGTGCCAGGGAAATGCCCGGGAGTGAGAGCGGGGAACTTATGGATCCCGGTACGTTTGTCTTTCAGGTCAATTTTAAGGAAGGCAAGGACATCGAGATTTGGGCCCACAGTGCTTTTGGCACCATAAATGCTGCTAAAGTGTATGCGGACAAGCTGGGTGGTAGGCTGGGTAAGTTACCGCTGTACATGCGGAATAAACTCTCGCACGTGGTGCTGCACAAAGGCGATTCCAATGCCTTCGCCGAAGACGCCGGTGGTTTCTTTGTGCTGTATTCTGAAAATATGGATGAACGCATCAGCACCAACGACCTGGAAGAAACCGTTTTTCATGAAGCGGTACACGTGGCCTTTGATCTGGCCCATGCAAAAAGCAAGGAATGGAAAGAAGCACAAAAGAATGATGGGGTGTTTATCACGGAATACGCCCAAAGCAGGCCCGAAAAGGAAGACTTGGCCGAGTCCGCAATTTTTGTCTACACCAAGTTGACCCATCCGGGACGCTTGGATGACAAAGTGGTGCAATGGATGGAAACCAACATCCCGAACAGATTGGTTTATATTGAGGATTTATTTGAAAAAACGAATAAAAAATAAGGATGATGAGAAATATGTTATTAACGGTTGGGGCCATACTTATAATGTTGGGTACCGCTTGTAGCAGCGCCGATGGCCCTGTGGTCAGGGATTTTGAGGAGGAATCAGAAGAAGGGATGGATCCGAACGTGCCCGGAGACGGGAATCCAGACCCGGTTGATCCGGGAGAACCCACTCCAGGTTTTTTAAGGATAGCGGTAGTGCACCATATCTCCAGAAATGACGATGGGGGAAATCCAGCCGTGGATGAGGAGCGTATCACAAAGATCATGGGAGACATTAACAGAAACTTTGAACCCGCCAAAATAGAGTTCTACACCAAGGCCATCTCCTTTGTGGACAATTCCCAGTGGAATGAGCAGTTCGTGAAACAAGATGATTTTATAGATAGGACGGTCTTGGCGCCTTTTGAGGATGAGAAGGCACTGAACATGTTTTACTTTTTTGAAATTGGGAATAGGCAAAACGGAGAAATAACGGGAACTTTGGGAGCTACGGCTTTGTTTCCGGATCAGGGCAATAACCTTAAACTGAGTGCTTCCGCCACCGAGCTTGAAAACACCGCGACCCCTACCCATGAAATAGGGCACTATTTGGGGCTCTACCATACCGACGATGATTTTATGGACGAAAATGGAAATATTGAGTTAGTTGACGGGTCCAATTGTGAGGTGGCAGGCGATAAGATTTGCGACACGCCTGCCTCCCCGGACCTAAATGACGACAATATTGCGGAGCCCACCTGCGATTACGTGGGCACTGAAACCGATGCCAATGGGGACCGATACAATCCGGACACGCTAAATTTTATGACGCAGTGGGCAGGTTCCGATACGGATGGTAATCTATGCAGAAGGCGCTTCTCGCCACAGCAGATGGAAAAAATGGTCTCGGTGATTCAAAACGAACGTTCTTATTTAATTCATCTTAAAAATCCACCTGCTTTGCAGGTGGTCATGTTCTGAGGGCTATGCCTATTTTTGTTGTATGGGTAAATATAGGAAACTCAGCCATGTTGTCTACAAATGTGATTATCACA